>CAXRAL010000015.1:0-63148 GCA_964228815.1 Candidatus Poseidoniaceae archaeon | reverse complement strand
CATCGACGTACCATACACAGGAAACTGGAGCTTCTTCATCAACTCAGACGACGGTTCGGAAGTGTGGATCAACGGTCAGTCCCTGGCCACCAACTACGGCATGCACGGCATGCGTGAGCGGTCCGGTTTCGTCAACCTCACCGAAGGGCTCCATGAGTTCCGCATCGAATTCTTCCAGGGTGGGGGACCTCACGGGTTGATCTTTTCCTGGCAGGGGCCGAACACGCCGAAAGCCGCTGTCCCATCAACCGCCTTCTACGTCGCGACCGACATGGCGCCGAAGGCGTCCAACCTCGTCCATCGTTGGTCGTTTGAAGATGGAAGCGGGACAACGGCATTGGACAACGGCACCGACCAAGCCAACCTTTCACTCAGCGGCATGGACAACAGCAACTGGCGAGCATGCCCCGACGGAGGGTGCCTGTGGTTTGACGGCACGGACGACGTGGCGAGTGTGAACGTGGATGATTTCGATGGGAACCTTTCTGTCAGCCAGTGGGTGTGGGCCAACACCACCTCGCCGTCCAGTTATGCCTCCACTTTTGCTGTGAGTGACCAAGCCGGCGCCAATGCCTCCTTCCAACACATGATCTCAAGTCAACAGTGGCGTCTTCACAACAACCAAACCAAAACCTTCGGCGACGTGGTGGCTCAGCGCTGGACACACCTGGTCTCCGTGTTTGACAACGGCGACCTTCGCCAGTACATGGACGGCGTGTTGGTCAGGGAAGACACCTACCCCAGCGGTTCGTTCACCAACGTGGACCTCTACAAACTGGGCGTTAATCGCGCCGGCAGCGCCTATTTTGAGGGCATGATCGACGAGGTGATGGTCTGGGACGTGGCCCTCGAAAACCACGACATCACGGCCCTACGACGGACCATCATTGACAACTGCACCACATATTCGGGAGCAGGGGTTGGTGTAGCCACACTCGAAACCTCGTTCAGCATTCCTCCCGACCTCATGAACCACGCTTGGAACATCTATGTCTACGGCCAACGAGAAGGCGAGGTCAACGGTGCCTTCTCGCTCAGCGTTGATGGCGCTGACAGCACGGGTACCCTGCTCTCCACCAACACGTCAAACGCCAAGACGTTCACGACCTCCTGGGCCTCACAAACCATGCGAATGCGCCCGGCTGCCGAAGCCACAGACCTGAACATCAAGGTGTTGCTCGACATCGAATCCACCTCCACCGTTGGTTCACTCTACATTGATTCTGTGATTCTCCGAGCCATCCGGCCCCACATGGATTGGGTCAACGGTTCCATCGCAGACACCGCTGTCTCCACGGGCGGACGTTCGTTCAACTGGGGCACAGCCTACGGTCAATCCCTCATCGCTGACCTCCTTGAAGACGGTGTGTCGGGAGCCAAGGGCTACGTCTACGAACCCTACCTGACGGCCGTCGGCTTGCCGAGCACCTTCATGCCCACCTATGCTTCAGGCTACAATTTGGCCGAAAGTCACGCCGCTGCCAACCTGTACACCGGATGGATGGGCGTGGTGGTCGGCGACCCAAAGATGGCCCCCTATGTCAGCACCCTTCACGATGTGAACTTGGTTGCAGTCCGTTCAACCGGTTTCGTCAACCTCGGCGAGCCGACGACGATTGAAGTCATGGTCGAAAACCTCGGCATGGCGGCGTCCAACGGCACGTTGGAGGTGCGCGGCGTCCTCGGTAACATCCTTCTGAACCAAACGCCGTTGACGCTTCCAGCAGGCGATGAGCACGGCAGCCGCACCACGGTGAACGTGACCGTAGTGCCAACGACAAGCGGGTACCTTGACCTGCGCGTTCGCTATGTCAACGGGACACCAGAACGTCATTTTGGGAACAATCTCCAATCCCTCTCGGTCATCGTCAACGCGCCCCCTGTCATCGAGGACGTCTACTGCAGCGCGTCCTCGCTTTCACGGGGTGGCTACACGATTTGTTCGGTGGAAACCAGCGATGACATCGGCGTGGTCAACGCCACGCTGGCTTGGCAAATCGTTTCTCAGAACGGGACACTGAACGAAACGACGTGGAACGTGCTTCACCTCGGACCGGTCAGCGAGACGAAATGGGAGGGTTCGTTGGTGATTCCAGCCGATGCCGCCCTTGGCGGCGTAGTGCTTCGGGCGACGGTGGGGGACGAACAACAGTTGTCGGCGACGATGACCGTCAACAACGTCACGCAAGTGGTGGATGCTCCGCCGACCTGGTACGGCCCGCACGCCTCGGGCGTTGACCCACCGTCATGGAACAACGCTTCCTTCTTGCCCAACAAACCAGCGGTCGGCTTACCCCGGCACGAGGCGACAACACTGACCGCTTGCGTGATGGATGCCGATTACGATCTGCATGCGCCTGCGCCGGTGTTCATGACCAATCGCGGCACGCTGGGCAACACGTCATACGTGCCTCAATCGGCCGCCCACCTTTACTGCTACACGACGACCTTTGCGCTCGACCTGAGCAGCGCACTTGACGATGTGGAACTCGAAGTCCGTACCGATGCTGGCTCACTTCTCCTCCAGCGGACCTTGCGTGTGGCCGACCAAGCGCCTGTTCTCACGGTCCATGTCGAATCGACAAACGGCACGGCGCTCGACCGCGTGGTGGGCGACGGCAAGGAACAGATACGAATTGAAGTGGCCGATGTCGACGACCCCAACACCTCTTTTGTCGGTGATTTGACCCTGCAGTGGCCCGGTGGCGAGCCCATCCAACTCCCGCTTGACATTGGTCAGGGTGAACGCGAGGCGGTGATGCCGCTTGGCCAGTTGATGGTTCCATTGGAGGGTGGAGAACTGCAGTTGACGGCCAGCGGTCGAGGGATGCACGGTGCAACGGCCTCGATGAGTCTCAGCGTCCCGTTCCTTCTCACGCCCCCTTCGGTCGTGCTGTTCGAAGCATGCGATGATCAAGGTCGTGTAGCGAACATGACCTTTGGGCAGGTCGCTACCTTGATCGTGGTCGTGGAAAGCGACCGGCCGATACAGAGCGCCAGCGCTCAACTTGCCCAAACAGGATGGGCAATCAATGCACCGTTGATTGAGGCCCCGACATGGGGTGCCGCACCGGAGGCTTGCAGGCTCTTGGTGCAAGATGATGATCTCCAAGTGTTCTATTTCCGACTCAAACTGGACAACTCGCTGGTCGACGGTGAAGGGAAAGCGGTCTTCTCCGTGAGCGACCTCGACGGGCTGATCAAATCTGAATCACTCGATTTGTTCTTCCAACACGCACCGACCGTCATTGAGGAGGTGGTGTTCTCTGCGGCGAAACCGGGCAGCGACTTGTACACCAATTACACGGTCAGCGACCTCGACGGTTTGGAGCAGGTGGCGTGCGCCTACAACCTCTACGGCGAAGCAGGGAATCTTTTGACCCAAGCGGTGGTCACTGGTGGACCTGAAGGGGTGTTCACCAACGTCCTGCGGTTCCAATATCCCATCCCTCTCAGCCTTGCCAACACCACCCTCACGGCCAATCTGACCTGTCTGGATGAACTCCAGCAAGTCTTCGCCTCGTCGGCTTCCGTTCTCATCGGCCCTGCCGACACCTGTGTGGGATGCGACTCGGTCGACGATGCGACGCCGAAACCGACCACGCAAGGTAGCGAGTCGCTCAACATGGTGTTCCTTGGATTGGGAGGTCTGGCAGCAGCGGCGGTGGCGCTCACCACGGTGCTTCGACGGCGAACCACAGACGGTGTGGACAAAGCTTGGGGCAACGATGTGTTTGACCCTCTGGTGAACACGGAAGACCTGTTTGAACGTGAGGCCGTGTTGGACCTGTTCGAGGAGGAGAACAACGAATCCACGGAAAACAACGGCGACTTGAGTTCGGGACCCAACGGTGAGTTGAGTACCGAAGACACGGTTCCATCCATCGTTCCGGAGGGATGGACCTTGGAGGCTTACACCGCATGGTTGGACGGCCCAACGCCTGATGGTTGGACGGACGAGCAATGGACGACCTACGTCGAGGAGTCAATAGCCACGCTCGCAGAAGCCTCATCATCATCGGAAGGGTGATGTGCTGGCACCACCAGTACCCGCCATGGCCATTGGATACGTCCTCATCAACGTTCAACCCGGAACCGAACAACGCGTCTATGAGGGTGTGCGTGCGCTCCCTCACGTGACGGATGCGACGGTTCTGTTCGGCGATCACGATCTCATTTTGAAGTTGGAAGCCGACGACCTGGCCACCATCGCCAAAGCCGTGGTTGAACACATCCGCTCGGTGGAGGGCGTGGTCGACACCAAAACACTGGCGGGCGCCGACCTCGATTGAGGTCGTTTGAAACCGATGGACTGCGCCAATGAGGTGGAAAAACACGCTTCGGAATGGGGTACTGTGCGGCATATGTGGCGCAGTATGCCTGTTTTTTTCCAAAATTATTATATGCTCTAGGGTGAAACGCTGTACCGGAGGAAATCCAAATGGCAGACGGAAAGAAATACTTCGTTCTCATGGAGAACGGAAAGGACACGACGCAAGTATTTGCAAGCAAGCAACCCCGCGGTGCAGCCCTCAAGGCTGCAACCCGTGGACACACCGACATCAAACTGCGAGAGCGTGGCACCAAGCGTGTTCACCACTTCACTGGCAGCATTTCGATGGTCGACAAGCCCGCTGGCGGTCCTGACTGGCTTCCTGACAAGATCAAGAAGGCCAACGTCAAGAAGCAAGGCATTCTGCACCTCGACTGAGGATTGCAGCCTGTGCTGACCCTTCTTCCAGCTCTCTGAGTTGTACAACGGCCTCTCTGGTGCCAAGGCACGAGACAGGCCCCTTCCCTTTCTTACCCTCATCATCAACGATGAGTTGATAAACACGGCCACTTACTTCCCAATGTCCTCAGGGACACGGGATGCACACCCGCTCCGGCGGGAGGCGGTGACGCCAAATGAACGAACGAGGGATGCGAACGCCACAACCGCAAGCGCGGAGGCCAAGTCAACGTCGTCTTACGCAAGAACAGGTGACGCTCCCCGCTCGACTCATTCATCTCCGACACCTTCCCTGGCTGGAATGCTACCGTCGTCAACTGCAAACGGAAAACAAATCCGAGAACACACAGAAATCCTACTTTTACGGGCTACGGCCACTGGTTGAAACGGTGCTTCCTGGAGAGGACGTCCTCGACGAGGAGATGTACGAGTCCCTCAGCATTGAGACGCTCGCTGAACGAATGGAACCCATGAACGGTCGCCTCGACCTATGGGCGCACAGCATTGCGGGCCTCAAACCGACGACCTACAATGCACGGATTGCCGCGGCACGCCACCTTATTCGCTGGCTCGGATTGATGTGGCCCGACCATCTTCAGCGAGCACGAACCGGGAAGCGCCTGCCAAGGACGTTGACGCGGCGTGAATTGACTTCCGTCCTTGAAGTGGCGACCCTGAGTGAAGACCCAGCAGCCTCGCTCGTGGTAACCATGATGCTCGACACGGGCATGCGGGTCAGTGAAATCTGTGAGCTCAACATGGAAGACATCGATTTTGATGACGGTTCCGCTCGCGTTCTGGGCGGAAAAGGTGACAAAGACCGATTGGTGTTGTTCACCAAGCGAACCGTTGAACGCCTTCGGGCATGGATCCCCATCCGCAACCGACTTGCATCCACATCCGAGTCGGCCTGTTTTGTGAACCGCTACGGACGACGTCTCCAGCCGCGCGGGGTTCAGCGCATGATGGATTCGCTCGGCCAGGAAGCCAACCTCCCCAAAGGAAAGTTGACGCCGCACGTGCTTCGGCACAACTTCGCCACCGGGCTGCTTGAGCGCGGTGCCGATTTGGTCACCATTCAGCGTTTGATGGGGCACGCCACCATCGCAACCACCCGTGTCTACCTCGAGATTTCCGACCAAACCCTGAGAGAGGTGTACCACCGTGCCCAATCCATGCGCGAAGACATGGACGAACGCCCGATGGAAAGCGCCCCTGTCGAAGAGGCCACACCCTCCACCAGTACGCACGGCATCGTGTGATCACGAGGTTGATTTTTTCCGCTTCATCACCCGTTCAGGACCCACCCAATCTCGGTGCGGATGAATGGTCTTCCCTTGATGGCCTTCAATGGGGCAGTGTTTGCCTGAGCGGCAACGAGAACAGTTTCCTTTTGGAGGAAGTTCGACCGTTTTGCGAAGGCGACCGTACTTTCGCCTTGGCATGAACGGAATTTGGCGAGAAGGCCTTCAAAGGTAGCGGTTGCGAAGTGGTGGTCTCACCGCTTCTTGAACCACGGCATGTCCTTGACGGACTTTGGAACACTGATGTTGGAGCCTTTTCGGTCCTTGTCCTTCGAGGTTTTGAGGCTCGTTCCTGCCGATTTGGTTTTCTCGACGACCTTTTCGGCCACCTTCTGCCCTTTTCCAACGGCTTTTTCGGTGGCCGCTCTGGTCGAAGTGGCCGCTTTCTTTGAAGCGGATTTGGCTTTCGTAGCAGCCTTCTTGGAGGCAGATTTAGCCTTTGATGCGGCCTTCTTCGCTGCGCCGGCTGCTTTTTCAGTGGCTTTCTTTGCTGCTTCTTTGGTGGCTGTAGCTGCCTTGGCGGCGGCCGAGACCTTCTTGGCAACAGCGGCCGAGAGACCTGCTTTTTGCAGGTCGCCAACGCTGGCTTTTGCCAACTTGGCCACGGTCCCCAATTTTGCCGCTGTCAGTTTCTTTGCCGTTGCTGCACCAACACCGGGCAACGATGTGATGCCCGAACCGCTTGCTTTCCCTGCCATGGTTTCACCTGTTTTGCCATGGAATGGGCCCATATTGAACCTTCCTGCACGAATCCACGGCGCCAAGATGCGGTTCCTTCATCAGTGCCTCGCCTGTCCACAGGTCAACGTGGGGAGTGCCGTGGACGAAGTGGTGAACGCAACGCATTCGGTGTTGATGGCTCAAGTGAGGCACGCTGATGCATCCCACAAAATTGACACGGCACATCAACTGCTGCGCGGTAAGCACTACAGCGGCCCAAGCCGGGTGGTCTACCTCGGTGACGTTGCGAAAGCCATCTTGGCCCAACTCGCGCATCCCGACACGCCCGTGTTCACCCGGGCGCCCGGCTACAATGAGCAGCGATGGACGCTTGTAACCAACAGCGGTGACCTCCGCGTGGAAATTCAATCCGTCCCGTACTGGGGTTGGGGGCTCGTGACCTCGGGCTACCTGAACGTGATTCGCCTTGGTGGGCCGCTGGCCGAGCGAGCTCGCCTCGTGCTCGATACCTGCAGCGCTCTCGGTCAATCGCCGTGGGAAATGGCTCACCTGAGAGGGGCTGAACGATGGGCGGGTCGGCACCTCAAGGTGAACCTCAAGGAAAATGAGCGGCACTGGCGAGCACTGTTCGAAACCGGGAAGAACGACTTGAACGAATTCATTGAATCCATGCGCACCCGGGCCATGGAGGCGTGGTCCGAAACGATCGACGAGGCTGACGAATGGCGGGCCATCATCGACGACGACCTCCACATGGCACGACAAGCCTTGGCAGAAGACAATGCGCCAGGTGTTGAACGAGCCATCGCACGCCTTGAAGCGACCCTGATTCAGATGGCAGCCAATCCCGACGCGGACTACATTCCTGCCCCAAACACTCGGTTCTCAGACGGCGGGGACATCATGAGCAAGAGCGATGAGCGCGCGGGCGGGGTGCTTGAGATGAAAGCGTCATTGTTCGCCGAAGAGGAGGTACCGTTCGTTGATTTGACAAACGACGCCCCCGTTGACGAGGAAGAATGAACGACGCGTCGCGTTGATAAGGGTGAGGTCGCTGGCCACAACCGGTCCCCATGGCGACGAAGAAGAAAAGCGACGGCAGCGGCATCCAGCAGGCTGCAGGTTTGATTCGGTATTTCGATGAGGAATCCGAAGAATCGTGGAAGATCACGCCAGCGCAAGTCTACCTCGCCTGCATCGCTCTCGGCGGTTTCTTTTACCTCGTCAACCAAGGTGTTGTTCAGGCCATTTGGAACCTGTTCTGAACCTACAACGGCTGGATCAACACGACCCGTTGGTCGTTTTCTGCCATGCAACGAGCTACTTCAAGCGCCGTTGAGAGGTCTTCGGTTACGCCCAGTACCTCTTGGCCGTCACTGGTTTGAAGCACCAACCGGTGGGTGAGTTCCTGAAGCGTGGCGGCTTCGATCCGCTCAAAGATCCAGTGCTCGTTTTCAATGCGGACGAGGGCTGGAACCTCGGTCAGCGGACCCATTTGTTCGCCGATACGCTGTGCCCGGGAGGTGAGTGAAGCGAGGTCTTGAACCGGGCGCCAGAGTCGTTGGCGCAGCGGCATTCGTAATTTTCGTCGTGGTTCAACGCCTGCGCGAAATGCTCGTGCCATAAGGGTCCCATCCCTGAAATCCGAAGATTTCAGTCGCCGCTTCGCTCGTGCACTCTTAAAGAGCGCGACCGGCAGAAGGGTCAAGCCACCGATTCCGAAGGGCTTCGCTGACGTTCACGTCGGTACCATGCGCCCGCAAACACGTTGATGGAAACTACACTCGCCGTGGCCCAAAACAGCGCTTGCTCGGGTGAAGACGTAGCGCAGAAAAACCACCCCGCCAGCAGAAGGATGGTGGTGAAAACGCCGGGCGTTCGACGAGATGGACCGCCCATGACGAACAAATGGACGACAGGAAACACGCCCCCAGCCAGCAACATGGCCGGTAGGAGGAGCCAGCCTCCGTCGGCCATCAACACACCCACCGGCAGAAACAGCATCATCGCTATGCGAAACCACCACGCCTCCGGGTGGTGAGCAGCATCGAGACCAACCATGGGCAAGGCCATGGCCATCACCCCCGCTATGAGCGCAAGCGCCGCCCAACGCCAACCGGTCAAGGCAGCATCAACGCCCGAACCGTACACGTCAACTGCGTGAGCGGTGGTGGAAGTGAGGCTGACCAACACCACGCTGTTGATGGCGAGGCTCCAGGTGAGCAGGTTGGCTTGACGAGAGGCCGCTGAGTGAAGGCCCTCGGCCACCGTGGAAAAAGCGTGAGACGTGGCCATCAGGGTCGCATAAGTGGCGATGAGTAAGCCCATGGCCAAGCGTGTGTCCGTCATCGGCCGAGCCCACCAATCGGGTGCCATCACGTCGGTTTGCATCAACAACCACCACGCCACGGCACCCGCAGCTGCGGTCTTCATCAGTGCACGATGGAACAACAGACGAGTTTCGCCACTCGACGCCATGCGCGCCGTGGCGCTCATGATCTCCCCCGCCATCATCAGCAGGAGGGTGAAAAGAACGGTGGAAACGAGCATCCCCCATGGCGACGCCGTGAGCGTGGGGGCGGTGGGGGCCGAGGCCATGGGTTCATAGGCGGATGGAGCGAAGACCACCATCAGCGTGAGCAACGCCCACCAGCCGGCGTGAGTCATCATGCGGGATTGGATGGCTTCCTTGGTGGCCATAGAGGCGGCACGAAGGCTGGGCAACTTGGGCGAGAGCACGGCGAACACCAACAACGAGAACAGGGCCCCTTCAACCGCGCCCTGTCCGGTGAACAGGACCTGCAGTCGAGCCTCCAGGCTGGCACCTTGACCCAAGATCAGCGCAACTTCCGGATGGTTGGCATCAAGCCCGATGAGGTCAATGGCCCTTGAGAACAGCAAGCCCAAGACCATGACGGGTGGAGCCCAGACGTACAATCTTCTGACCAGCGGACGTTCCTCAAGGCTTCCGAGGAGCGAAAACGCGCCCGTCCACGAGAGGCAGGCAAGGAACAGCGCTGGCAGGTACCACGGTGCAGAGGCCGCCAGCATGAACGGGAAGGCCACGGCTCACCTTTTCATCATGGCGGAAGACCAAAAGCGGGGTCGGCCGAGCCCAACCTGTGCGAGGACCAACGGACGCTGCTGAAGAGCGAAGGGCCTACGCCCAACGCTCCTCCCTCACGGCCCTTGCGCGCCACCTGGGCCGGGACGAATCAAGTTGGTTGAACACAGCGCTTGAACCGCTGCCGGAAACGTTCCGAATTTCCCTTCATCGAAGCGACCGAGCGTGGACCGTTGAGCAAGTCAAATCCCTCGGGGCGGTTGAACTCTCTTGGATGGGGGATGAAACGGCCTTCGTCATGCCCTTTGCTCGAGGGCGAGCGCCTGAAGGCCGAGCACAGCGAATGATGGCCCTGCTGCATGAAACCGGCCGAATCACGCGTCAGGAAGCCGCCAGCATGCTCCCTGTACGACTGCTCACGGCCAACAGCGATGCACTTGCCCTCGACATGTGCGCTGCGCCCGGCTCGAAAACCACCCAACTCGGCGAACGCTTGCACCCTGAAGGCGTGGTCGTGGCCAACGAACCTGTCTCTGGCCGCCTCAACATGTTGGTGAGCAATCGCAGCCGTTTGGGGCTGGCCAACATCGTGGTCACGCAGCATGACGGTCGACACTTCGGACGGCTGCCCCCTCCCGGGTTTGATGCCATCATCGCCGATGTGCCCTGCACGGGGACGGCCACCACACGAAAGAACCGGGACGTGTGGTGGGATTGGACGCCCAAGGAAAGCCGGAAGATGTTCAAGATGCAGGTGGATATCACGGTACGCGGCGCTTCGCTGTTGGTGCCGGGCGGCCACCTCGTCTATTCGACGTGCAGCATGGACCCGGTGGAGAACGAAGCGGTGGTCGCTGAAGTCCTGCGCCGATGCCCCTACCTCGAACTCGTCCCGATGACCCTCGATGGAATTGAACTCCATCCCGGTTTGACCGCTTGGCCCGTGCTCGACGAGGAGGGCGAGGCTGTGCCGCTCCCCGAGACGAAGGACCTGCCGTTCTTCCAGCCCGAACACCTGGCTCCCAGCGACCGACTCGCCTTTGGCGTCGGCGATGAGGAGCAGGAGGCGGCGGTGGAATCGCAACTTCCCCACTGCCTGCGCTTGTGGCACGATGACAACAACACGGGCGGCTTCTTCGTCGCGCAGTTCCGGTACACACCTAAAGGGGAGGAAACCGTTGCCAACGCCTACCGTTCGCGCCGAGCGACACGCCACGACAGCGATTGGACGCCCACCGTCAAGGCCCCCCCGAAGCCAACCTCAAATTCCGTTGTCAGGGCGGATACTGAGGTCGTTCATCTCGTGGAATCCATGTACGGTATTGACCTGAGTGCCTCGTCGCTTTGGCAGCGCGGCAAACGACTCAACGTCGCACCACCGATGGTCTACGAGCGGTTGTTTAAACCACCTTCACCCACCAACAAGGGGGATGTATGGGGTGGCGATTCCTTCCACCCCGTGCGGGTGGTTCACGCCGGCCTCCCGGCCTTCACCCTCAAGAAAAACTCGTGGCGCTCCCGCCAGGAAGCGCTGTACGTCTACGGAAACCAATTCGAAAGCAACGTCGCCACTGTGACCCCTGAGGTGTTCGTTCGACTTCTTCGCGGTTGGGCGCCACTGCTCGAGGAGTTCACCGATGAAACCCACCTCGACAACCTTCCTGCAGGCGCCTTCCTGCTACGAAGCTCACTGCCCTGGGGCATGGAAACCATCTCGGTTTGGGTCGGGGCTCGAATCACGCTGATGATCGACGTGAATGAACAAAACATCCTGCGCTACAAACTTGACCTCCCCTGGCGGGACGAGGAGGAATGAACGTGCATCGGCCCCTGCTCTGTTTGGTGCTGACGCTCTTGGTGCTCCCGGGTGCGTTCGCAGCAGAACAACCTTGGGCCATCCACGCCACTGACGAGCTGCAACCCAGCACGGCAGATGGGTTGGAAGAAGTCTACGTGGCATCTTCCCTCGACAACCTTCCCGAAGCCAACGAGGATATGGTTCGATGGACGTGGTGGTCGTGGAGCGATGAAACCGGCTCCAACTGGCCGGACGATGATGCGCTCTACCGGGCCTCAAGTCGCAACATCTCCGTGGAGGCAAACCAGACCGGTTCAACGGTGGAGATGCATGCGCTTCCCACGACATCCATGCTTGAGGTCACGGGTGAGGTCAAGGTGGTTTCTGCGGAAGACGGTGCGAGAATGGTGGCGTTTGACCTTGAGGTCACGCCGCTGTTGAACCTTAGCAATCACACCATTCTGTACGTTGTCCTGACCGAAGACCGGGCGGCCGACCAACACCTGCGGCAGGTGAATCACCTCGTTCGTGAACTTCGTCCGGAGGTTGGGTTTTCTGTGAAAGCCAACAACGCCACTTCCTTCGTTTCCATGCTCCCTGCCGACCACCTCGAGGCGGCCGGGGTAGACCTGATGGAGGTCCCGACCGGCTGGTCCTACACCGTGGCGGTGTTTGGAGCTGGTGCGGACGAAGACAACGAAAGCCGTTTGCTTTGGATGGCTCACGGCATGCTCCCCTCAACCCAGCAGGACGTTAGCGCAACCCAAACTTGGACGCCGTTGTTGCTCACCGCCGTTGCAGCGGTCATTGCCGTCTCCATCATTGGCGCTCTCCGGCAGCGGGAACAAGCCATTCCGCACCTTCAAGCAAACTGGTCAACGGAGGGACCCCTTCAGGTTCAGGTTCGCATTCATGCAGGTACCCACCCGTTCAGAATCACTGCTTGGACGGTCAGCGAACCTTGGCAGTTCAAAGGTCGTCCCTCGAGGTTGGAACTCAAGGCCGGGGCTCAAATGGACACCACGGTGATGTTCCGCGAGGCGATGAACCACGACGTCCATATCGACGTCGCCATTGAGATTGAGGACTTTGGGGCCTGGAAGCAACACCTCTGGTTGAGTGCGCCCCCCTCTGAGGGAACCAACACCTCGCAGTGAAGGGTTGAAGGCCTGCATGGCCCTCAGGTAAACCATGGACTTGGACGCCACCGACCGTGCACTGTTGATGCTGCTCAGCGAAGACGCTCGTGTCAGCCACCGGTCGCTCGCTCGAACCCTTGGCTTGGCCCAAGGAACTGTGACCAATCGTATTCGTCGTCTTGAAGATGAAGGGGTGATCGAAGGGTATCGAGTTGCCCTCAACCCAACTCGACTCGGATGGTCAATGACCATCATGGCGGGCTTGCGAATTCAGAAAGGACGCATGATTGACGTGCAGCAGAAAATTTCTGCCGACCCTCGCGTGTTCGCCGTGTACGATGTTACAGGTGATTGGGATTCCATCGTCCTCGCACGCGTCAAAAATCGAGCCGACCTCGACAACCTGACCAAGACCGTGTTCACGCTGGACGGCGTTTCACGCTCGTACACACACGTCGTGCTCAACACGGTGAAGGAAGAGGCCTTTCCTTCATTGGTCAAGGAAGATTGAGTTCCTCGTCGTACATGTCCACCAGCGGACCGAGCACCTCCGCGAGGCCAGACAAACCCTCCACGACCCGCGTCTCAGGCTTCAGGCAGCGCATCAGCGTCGAGCGAAGCCGTTCATCAAACCGAACATCGAGCGACTCGAGGTTTCGTCGAATGTTGGCTTGGAGGCGCCCACCCGTGCGGTCCCAATCCATGAACACGATGATGCTTGGACCGCCGTCCTCTTCGCTACGGCGGCCGTACGTCTCAACCAAATGCACCAACACATCATCAACCGGCCAACCCCGGTTCAACACCTCAACGGCGCCACAGAACCCCAGCTGTTCTAACGCCAGTCGGTCTCGTCGCCCCTCGACCAGCATCACAGCGCCTGCAGCACGGTTACGCTGTCGAGCATGGGCCAACGCTTGGGCCGCTTGGTGCCAACGCTCCTCAGCGTTGGACGACCCTCGACCCAATCCATGGAAGGAGTCCGCTGTCATGGTTGGTCATCTCCAAAAGGTTCCAGCCGAGTGGCGAGTTGGTCAACTGAAAGGCCCTCAATACGGACCGATTTCAACCTTGAGCGTTGGCCGGCGGTGATGGAAAGGGTGGTTGGATCCAACCGGAGTTGGGTCGCCAGGACATGAATCACAGCCCGGTTGGCCTGGCCCGCTTTGGCGACGGCCTTGACGGCGACGGACACGCGGGAGCGCCAAGGATTGAATCCCGTGATGCCCTGAACCCTTGCGCCGGGTTGAACTTCGATGTCCAGGAGGACCGCACCGTCCAACGTCTCGGAAAGAGAAGAACGAACGGCCATAATGAACACTCGCCGCGGGGGGTTCAAGTAGCATCGCCCGGATGGTTTCAACGAGGCTGGGTTGGGTGCAAAAAGCGTTCAATTTCGACACGAAAAAATCGCGAAAAAAACGCACACCGTGGCCCCATGTGGTGGTTGAAACTCAAGAGCGTTCTAACCCCCATCAAGCAACGCTTAAGGGGGGGCTACACGGCCGGTCAAACAGGGTGGTTGCATGGTAGCAGAAGATACGGTATTCGCTGTTCTCTATGATAAGTTCATGTTTTGGTCCATTCTGGTCGGTATCTTCACGTTCGGCTGGTTGTTTTTGGCCATGCTTCGCTACCGAGACGGCGTTGAGCCCGATACCACCCACATTGACCACATCGAAGTCGGCTCGTTCCCGGTCGACCGGCACAACACCAAACTCGAGGTGTTCTTCTATGTCCTGCCCACCGTGATCGTGGCGTGGCTCATCGTCCTCGCCCTCTCTTCCAACACGGCCGTTTGGGTTATTCCCGGTGAAGATGACGCACACGACATGAAAATCACCGGTAAGCAGTGGTTCTGGGAGTACGAGTACAAGGACGCCTTGACCTGGGAAGACGACCCCGCCATCACGTACATCGACGTTGATTGGAGCGGTACGGCTCTGACCGTGTCAAGCACCAACGCCGCGGCAGTCAACGTTTCCATCCAAAAAGGCGCAGACGCACTTCCGGGTGTCTCCCTTGACACAGTCACTGGTGAGGCCCTTGCCGAAGTGACCTTCGACCCGTACAAGCATTCCATCGTTGAAGTGACCGACGCCGAAGGCAACGTGCTCCACACGTGGATGCACATTCCACGGCAGCATGTGTTTTCCTCCGCCCTTGGTGAAGACATGATCCTGCCGTGCGATGAAGCCGTCGTGTTCGAGATGCACTCCGCCCCTTCCGACGACTCCAACCCCAACTACATCGGCGTCCAGCACTCGTTCTGGCTCCCTGAATGGGGTGTGAAGGAAGACTTGGTCCCTGGCATCGAAGGTGGCACCTACATGACCATCACCGCCGACGACCCCGGTACCTTCCCCATCCGTTGTGCAGAATACTGTGGCAACCAACACTCCATGATGATCGGTCAAGTGAAGATTGTCGCTGCTGAAGGCGCAGACTGTGCCGTTGATACGGGTGTCAAAAAGAGCGGTGAATCACCGCCTGCTGGAGGTGCGTACTGATGCGCGGACGCGCCACGCTCCTGCTCGGCGTCTTGCTCGTCGCCTTGATGGCTGCACCGCAATTCACGGCTGCCCCAGGCGGTATCGGCGCCGCAGGCGACCAAGGCTGTACCTGCCACGGCGGTGCATCGCCGGACACGACCGTCATCGTCGACGGCCTGCCTGAGACCTACAACGCCAGCGAGACCTACACGTCCACCGTTACCGTTCAGAACGACGTCATGGAAATCAACGAGGTTGACTGGAACGGTCGTGCTGGTGGCTACCGCATCCTCGTTTCCCACGGCGACATCGTGGCCGTTCCCGCTTCCCTCAGCCAAATGATGGATGGCGGTCTGACGCACACCGACGAGGCCAACACCGTTCGCTCGTGGACCTTTGAGTGGACTGCCCCTGCAGCCGACGACCTCAACGTCGACATGAAAATTTACGGCAACGCCGTGAACGGCGGCAACGGTGCTGGTGGCGACCACTGGAACGACGTGGAACTTTCCATCGCTGGCATCAACGCCGGTGCCCTTGCACCAAGCGCCAGCGCCCTGGTTATCTTTGTCACCACCATCGGTTTAGCCGCCGGACTCATCTTCACCGGTATCCTCTGGGTGTTCTACCGACGCTCGCCCGAGACCTTCACCATGGAGAAGTTCTGGAGCTTCCTCAAGCCCTGGTTGACCACGACCGACCACAAAGAAGTCGGTATCATGTACTTCCTGTTCGGGTTCTTCTTCTTCCTCGTTGGTGGATTGTTGGCTCTGCTGTTCCGCATTCAGCTGGCCCTGCCGGAGAACGACTTCCTGACCTACGACGAGTACAACTCTTTCTTCACGCTCCACGGCACGACGATGATTTTCCTCGCCGCCATGCCCATGATTGCTGGCTTCATGAACTACGTCCTCCCGCTTCAGATCGGCGCCAAGGACTTGGCCTTCCCCCGCATCAACGCCATGGGCCTGTGGCTGCTCGTCTTCTCCGCACCGCTCATCTTTACCGGCGTCTTTTCCGGCGAAGGTGCTGACATCACCTGGGTCATGTACCCGCCCTACTCCTCGCTCAACGAGGCCAACTTGGGTTCCACGCTCGCTGATTACGGTTCCAACCCCGGTACGACGGCGTTCATCTCGGGCATGCTCATGCTCGGTGCATCCTCGACCTTGGGTGGTGTGAACTTCATCACCACCGTGTTCACCATGCGTGCGCCCGGTGTCACCTGGATGAAGATGCCCTTGTTCACCTGGTCAGTCTTCATCAGCGTGTTCATGCTCTTCATGTCCCTGCCTGCCCTCATCATTGGCGTGGCCTTCCTGCTGTTCGACCACACCATTGGAACGCAATTCTTCGTGGCCGGCGGCGACCCGTTGCTCTTCCAGCACCTGTTCTGGTTCTTCGGCCACCCCGAAGTGTACGTGGTCATCGTCCCGGCTTTCGGTATCGTTTCCGAAGTGCTTGCCACCTCAGCTCGACGTTCCATCTTCGGCTACAAGTCGATGGTGTTCGCCATGGCCGG
Source organism: Candidatus Poseidoniaceae archaeon (assembly GCA_964228815.1). Classification (GTDB taxonomy): domain Archaea; phylum Thermoplasmatota; class Poseidoniia; order Poseidoniales; family Poseidoniaceae; genus Poseidonia. The sequence goes on along the minus strand of CAXRAL010000015.1, from coordinate 46,416 downwards.
TATCGGCATCGTCGGCTTCATCGTCTGGGGCCACCACATGCTGACCTCGGGTATGGATCCATTCTGGCGAGCTCTGTTCATGATCATGACCATGCTCGTCGCCATCCCTACCGGTGCCAAGATCTTCAACTGGTTGGCCACCCTCTGGGGCGGTTCCCTCGTCATGAAGACCCACACTCTGTGGTCGCTGGGCTTCCTGGTCACCTTTACCCTCGGTGGTATTTCGGGTATGTTCTTCCCCGTGGCCGGTCTTGACATCCACTTCCACGACTCGTACTTCGTGGTGGCGCACTTCCACTACGTGTTCATCGGCGGTACCGTCTTTGCGCTGTTCTCTGCCGTCTACTACTGGTACCCCAAGGCCACCGGTCGAAAGCTGAACGAGACCCTCGGTCTCTGGCACTTCCTCATCGGCTTTGCGTCCTATAATGCAGCCTTCTGGCCCATGCACGCCCTCGGTATCATGGGGATGCCTCGGCGAACCCACACCTACACCATTGAGTCCGGCTTTGCCGAGTACAACATGGCGGTGTCCACCTTCGCCTTCATCTTCGGAATCAGCCAGCTCCTGCTGGTGTGGAACATCCTCTATTCGGCTCGCCGTGGCGAACCTGTGGGCAAGGACCCCTGGGGTGGATGGTCGCTCGAGTGGTCCACCACCTCACCACCGCCAACCCCATCGTTCCACGACATTCCAACGCAGCACGACATGAACGAAGAGTTCGGCCACCACAAGCACGACGGTCCGTCGCTGAAGGAGAAATTGTGGTCTGCTGAAGCCAAGGGGGCGGAAGAATGAGCGGTGGAGAAGCAGACGTGAAGAACAGCATCTGGATGCGCGCCGTGCTCTACGGCGGCGTGTTCCTCGCCATCGGTATCCTCGCCTTCGCCACCATGGGCGTGGGCGTGGCCAACGTCAAGCATCACGAATACGAGGAAGCCATCGAAGAATACGAGGAAGCCAAGTACGCTTACGAGGATGCCAAGGCCAACAACGCCAGCGATAACGAGATCAAGGCGCTGAAGGCTGCCAAAGAAGAGGCGCATCACCACGAAGTGGACGCTCACCTCTCCTACCTGACGTGGCGAACGGCGGGGATCACCATCTTGCTGATGTGCATCACGTACATGGCGTTCATCGGTCTTGGTGGCTTCATGAATTCGATTTACCCGGATGACCACGGTCATGACGACCACGGCTACGGCGGCGACGACCACGAGCATCACGGCTCAGGCTCACCCATCGTGTTCTCGCTGGGTATCATGCTGTTCCTGATGGGCTTCCCCTCGTTCCAAGCCGTTCTCGGCAACCTTCTCTCCGGCGTGGACGCCAACCTGGGAGATCTGGGCCTCAGCATGCTCGGATTGACCATCGTAACCGCAGGTGTCGCCAACTGGTGGCGTGAGGACCTGCCCTTCATCGGCAACCACGAGCAAATCGCCACCTCGGACCCCTTCGAAGGTCAGCACATCCGCAAGGCCGGAATTTGGGTGTTCATCATGTCTGAAGTGATGGTCTTCGCCACCTTCTTCTCGTCCTACCTCCGCATGCGAACCGAGTGGTGTACGGACTGGCAGTACTCCGCCGGGAACTGCGAATCGGTCAACGTGTTGACCGCTTCTGACTTCCTCCGACCAAACGGCGGTATGCTCAACGGCGTGGGCGGTCAAGGCGACTTCATGACCATTCTGCCCGGTGCCATCAACACCTTCGCCCTCATCATCTCGTCCTACACCATCGTGCTGGCACTCAAGACGGCCAAGCAGAAGGATTGGACGGCACCCGAAGGCCTGATGGGTAAGTTGATGCCCGACCAGAAGTCGGCGGTCCGCAACTACCTGTTGGCCACCTTCTTGCTCGGTTCGATGTTTATCGTGCTCAAGCTCGTTGAGTGGAGCCACCTGGTGGCAGAAGGCTTCTCCATCGGTGTTCAACCTGCTGAAGGCGTGATCGATTACACGGGCCAAGCAGCGTCCATCTTCTACATCTCAACCGGTGCTCACGGTGTTCACGTGTTCGTTGGTTTGTTGGTGATGCTGTACCTGATCTTCAAGGCTGACACCGTCGGCTACGACGAAAAGAACGCACAGGGTATCGAGTACTTCGGCCTCTACTGGCACTTTGTTGACTTGGCGTGGGTGGTCATCTTCCCAGCCTTCTATCTGTATTGAGGTGAGACTATGGGAGAACATGAAACAACTGGAATCTTTGAATCGATCGTTGACAAGCTGCCTGGCAACTTTGACATCTACTTCTGGAACTTCGTCGTGCTGATGTTTTTCACACTGTTCGAAGTGGCTGCCGTTTTCTTTGAGAAAATCCCCGGTACCGACATCCACATCACGCTTTACGCTGTGTGGGCAATCCTCATCGGCGTGGGCGTCATCAAAGGCTACGGCATCGCAGCCTACTTCATGCACTTGAAAGGCGACCCGCGAATCTACACCCGAACCGCTCTGTTCCCGGTGTTGTTCGTCCTGTTGATGCTCTGGGGCATCGGCCTGTCCAACCCTGGCTCCGTCCAAGCACTCCCGGAATGGTGCACACCCAACTGGGACTTCGCCATGGAGCGCTGAGGCAGCCACATGCGTCTAAAAAGCATCCTTGCTGTTCTGCTCGTCACTCTGGTGCTCACTGGAACCGCCACGGCCTACAAGGGAAAGCAACTCGCTCGAGAAGCGGTTGACATCGGCCCCCTCACCGACCAGAACGGCGAGCAGTACGCCTTGACCACGGACACCAACGGGGTGGTGGTGGTCTCGTTCATCTTCACCCGTTGCCCCGATGTTTGCCCCATGCTGACACAATCGCTCATCGCCGTTGAGGCCTCACTGACCGATGGAGAGCGGGAAGACGTGACCTTTGTTTCCATCAGCGTTGACCCGAACCACGATACGCCCGAGGTGCTCAAGGAATACAGCAACCGCATGGGAGCGACTTGGCCGCATCTGACCGGAAGCATGGAGGAACTCGAAGATGTCTGGGCCACCTTCGCTGTCGTCGTTCAGCAGAACGTCATCGACATGCACGTGGCCGAGTACCAGCCCGGCGAAGCATCGGTGACCGTCGTGGACGCCAACAACAACAGCTCGCAACACATGTTCGCATGGTCGGGATGGACCGCCACCAGCCTGATGGCTGAAGAAGCGAATTGGTCCCTCAACACCTCGGTGAGCGAATGGGGCCGCATGCTTCACGGCATCAACGGCGTCGATTCTCCCTCGGATTGGTCGTGGTATTGGGAACTCAATCTCTGGAACGAAACCAACGCCACCTGGGAAGCCTCCAGTGTCGGCATGGAGGACTACGATGCAACCGAACACTCGCATCTCGCCTGGATGCCGTCAACGAGCAACCGCTCCGACCTCCCAGAACCCAACGCCACCCATGCCTCCAGCGTGAGCGTCCTCTGGCCCAACGGAACCACAGCGCAACAGGGGGTTGACACGTTCAACGCCTATCACATCACCGAAGGTGCACTGACCGCAGCATCGGTCAACCGTAGCATTGAGGATTCATCCTACGGCCACTACCTGAGCAGTCTTGGCGACCACGATGCTCCAGAAGATTACAGTTGGTGGTGGAACCTCTACGCATGGAACGGCACGGGATCTTCATGGGAATCGTCCAACCTCGGCATGGACGACTTCGCTGAACCGCACCACATCGCTTGGGCCCCCTCCTACGTCAACGCCTCCACCATCCCCTCACCGACCGCCGGAGAAAGCAGCGACGAAACGGTCTGTAACGGATACGGTTGGGAGATGGGCAGCGGTGCCTCGAAGCATTGCATGTGCGACGAAGGCTACACCTGGGCGGAGGGCGATCCGTTGAGTTGCGTATCCGAGACCACAGAGGATTACAACGTGGGCCATTCCACCATCACCTACATTCTCAACGACGATCTCGAACCCACCGTCGCGTGGACCGGCGACAACTGGCGCGTCGAGGATTTCACGGCTGATGTCCGAGAGTTGTTGGAGAAAGAACAACTCGGTGGAAACACGACCGAAGTGGTGCCCTTCCTTCCGCTGACCATGACGCTTGGAACCCTCATCATGGCGGTCGTGACGGTTCGCTTTGCTCGCTCTCCATCCAACGAAGGTTAGGGGCGAAAGAAGAAAAAGCGAGGCGCTACCCGCAATACGAAGCAGTCGTCGCATAGCCTGGTATTGCGCCGGATTTGAAATCCGGTGTCCCCGTGACTCGGGAGTTCAAATCTCTCCGACTGCGCCACCTCCCCAACATTGCCTTTAGCAGGGAAGACTTCTCAAACTCCACCCGCCCTCATCGGGCCATGCGCAGAGCCCTGCTCGCCTTTTGCCTCATCGCCAGCATGGCCTTGGCCGGTTGTCTCGGGCCTTCAACGGCCAGCTGGGGAAGCGGAACAGGAACCGTTGACGTCGATTTCTCCATGGAAAGTACGACGGTGAAAACGACCCTCGCAGGCGACGCTCGCACCATCAGCGACCTCCAGCCGGTGGGGTGCACGCCCGGATCCGACGGTGGAACACTTACCGCTGGACAGGGCGAGCCGATCACCTTCACCGGGTACTTGGCCTCCAGCCAGTTCTACGATTCACACGACACCATCATGGGTGCGAAAGGACTTGAGTTGGGCGTGACCACAGCTGTAGCCATTCAATCGATGTCGTTTGACCAAGCCGCCGCCGTGGTTGACGGCGATGGCGCTCGCATTGATGTCAAGCAGTGGTCGCTGCCGCTTCAGCCCGAAACCGGTGCGGGAAGCGTCGACCTTGACGAAGTGGATTCCGAGGCGGACACCGACTGGTTCATCCTCGGCCTCATTCCCACGTCCGAACACATCCTCGACGGGATGACGGCCCTCAACGAGTGGCATCAACCCGTGGTGATCCACGGCTACCTGGTCGCCGCCGGTAATTCAAGCAACAACCAGTACGGCTACCAGGCCACGTGGCACAAGGCCGACAACGGGTGTGCCATGACCGTTGGCACCAACAACCGAGAGGATGCCTTGGTCTTCGTCAGCAAAATCACGTTGGACGGCGCCACGGTGTCAGCCAGCGGTGAGGCTGACGATGAGTGGGTTCAGGGCGATGTGCCCTTCCTCGGTCGTGGCGGTTTCATCATGTTCTTCCTGGTCGTGGGCCTGGGTGGCTCAGCAGGTTTGTTCATCGTATCGAAGCAGATGATGATGAAATCAGCCAAGCAATCGATGGCGACGCTCATCGGTGATGAGGGCATGAAGAAGGCAGCCAGCGTGAAAGCCGACGCCAAAGCAGCAAAGAAAGCGGGCATGGAATCGCCGGAAGAGCGCCAGCGACGCATAGATAGGGAGCGGAAAGCAGCAGAGAAAGAAGCGGCAAAAGAACGCGCCCCACCCAAGAAAGAAGAAAAGAAAAAACAGGGCGGCGACGCGCTCGGTGGATTCGACCTCGACAGCGTGCTGGCCTCCACCTCAACCGGTACATCTGGACCGGGTGGATCGGCCCCAGGCGGACGAAAGAGTTCAGTCGTGGCAACCGACGCGGCAAAGGAAATGGATCGCATGAGCACGCAAGAGCCTGCAACGTCTTCACTCCCCGCTTCCATCGGCCAGGCACGACGAAGTGCACCGCCCAGCATGTCAAATGTGGGTGAACCAGCGGCCTCACCGGAACCGAGTAAGAAGCCCCCCGTCCGCCGCCGAAAGGCCGTCAAGAAGACCAAGCCCGCCGCTGCGAACGAGCCCGAATCGACGTACGAAGCACCTGCGCCTGCGTACGAAGAGGAAGAAGACTTCTCAGACTTCTCCTTCTAAGCCGACATGAATACGAATTATGCGGGCCGCATAATTTTGACGGCGTGTTCCAAGACTTCCATGCGAAGCGGCGTGGAACCGATGTTTTCACCATCGATGTTGATGGCAGTGGGCTGCTCTGTCTCAATGGACAATGTCCTAAACCGGTGGTAGTCAACCCGAGGGTGGTACACGTGTCTGCCTTCGCTCTTGAGCATGCCAAAGGCCTTGAGCACGTCCCTCCGGGTCATTTTCTTCAAGATCCCGATGTCCATTTGCCCGTCATCCATTGAAGCACCCGGTGCAAGAGGAAGCAGCGAACCCCCTGTTTGGCTATTCTGAACCAAGAACAGCGTGAAATCATCGGTGATGGTACGGTCATCCAGTCGCAGGGTGGCCGTTCGACGTTTTGCTGCAAGGATGGCCAAGACGATGCCGACATCGTAGCGAATCGGACCCATCCAGCGCATCTTCTCCGCCTGAATGGTCGAATCAACGCCGAGTCCCCACGTCACCAAGTTGTGAGAATACCGGACCATGGGCTCACCGGTTGAGCCAGGCAAGCCTTCAGTCAGCTCGACCCGGGCCAAGTCAAGCATTTGACGCCGACCGCTCAACATGGCCTCGACGGCCTCCTCTGTCGAGGAAAGGCCGAGATCGTTGGCCTGGGAATTTCCCGTCCCCGCTGGAATGATAGCGAAGGTTTCGCATCGTTCGGCGCCCAGCAACATGCGCCCGGTGATGACCTCAGAAAGTGATCCGTCGCCGCCGACAACGGCCACCATCTCGTTATCTCCCACGTCCAATTCAGAAGCCAAGGCGACCAAATGCCCGCTGTAAGCGGAGTAGGAAGCTGAGATGTCCACGCCCGCTTGCTTCACCAGATCGATGACCCGGGTTGCTACTGCACGTCCGCGTTTCTTGCCTGCAAAGGGATTGACCAGCAAGTGAACCTTCGCAGGCTTGGTGGAGGTCGTTCCATCAAGGGTGAACACATCGGCAAAAAGAGGTCGGTGAACGCCCTTCCGCTTCTTCGAGGAGGCATCGGGTGCGAATTCAATCGGGTCCTTGAGGCCCGTCTGCACGGTGTTCGCCATACCAATTCTACCCCGGAGCGGGCCTTTGAAGCCTTCTCAACCACGGGTTTATGTCATTTATTCATCTCCAATATTTATTTATTCATGTCGCATACATTGGCTGATTCGCGCCCACTTGATGCTGGAGTCCATGCAAGCAGTCATGAACAAGTGGAGGGTGGGCCAAGCGTGAGCGCTGATTGGAGCGAGAACGACCGCGTGTTCATGGAGCACGCGCTGCTGGTGGCTGAACGCGGCCGCGGCAAGGTCAGCCCGAACCCCTTGGTAGGGTGTGTGCTCGTCAAGGACGGCGTGGTCATCGCCGAAGGATGGCACGACCATTTGGGTGGGCTGCACGCCGAACAAATGGCCATTCACGATGCAGAGGAAAAGGGGCATTCGCCCAACGGCGCGACCGCTTACGTGACCTTGGAGCCCTGCAACCATTTCGGACGCACACCGCCCTGCACGGAAGCGCTCATGTGGGCTGGTGTCAGTGAAGTTGTCATCGCCCATCACGACCCAAACCCTACCGTACGAGGTAACGGATGCAGGGTGCTTGAAGAGGCCGGCATTCCAACACGAGTCGGCTTGATGGAATCGGATGCTCACGAACAAATGCGGGCCTTCATGCACTGGTGCGAGCACCGCCGACCGCTGATCACGGTCAAACTGGCGCTTGATGCCAACGGTTCGGTGGACGACCGGTCAGAAGCAGCCCAACGATTCACGTCCCGAGGCTGCCTCGAAAAGGTCCACGAATTGCGAAGGGACTGCGACGCCGTGCTGATCGGTGTGGAAACCGTCAATCGCGACGACCCTCAACTCACCGTTCGCCTCGTGCCAGCCCCACGCCAGCCGTTGCGCGTGGTCATTGACCCGCAGCAGCGCATCCATCCACAAGCCACGCTGCTCCACGATGGTGGCGAGACGTTGTTGATGCAGGAAGACTTCACCAGCCTTCCCTCCTTGCTCCATCAGTTAGCGGACAGGGACATCCAGCGCGTCTTGGTGGAAGGAGGTCCTGCAACCGTGCATCGGTTCCTCGAAGCAGGCCTGGTGGACGAGGTGTTCTTGGTTCACAGCGCTGCCGTCCATCAATCACCCGTGCCTTCCAACCTTGATGGCAAGGTACTGGCGAAGGCCGACCTCTCCATGCAGGAAGAACTCGTGTGGGGAGAAGAGCGGGTGGAGCACTACCTCAGGAACGTCAACGCAGCGTGAGGATGTCGTCCCACCGGTGGGAGGATCCCTTTCGAAACAACCCTTCGTGGAAGGCGCGTTGGTGCATGTGAACACAGCGTGAAAGGCGGCCGCGATGATTGTAGCAACCCTGCCGGGTGTGGACGACCACCAACAATTCATCCAACGAAAGTGGCGGCCCGGTTGGCTCAGGCATGGGAAGCGAAACGCGTTCAGTCGTCCCGTCCCATTCCACGTCTGAAGTCGACGGAGGTTGAAGCGTCGGGTTGTGCTCGAATCGAACCGTACCCTCTCCTAATTTCACCGGCCGCCAGGTTGAGCGTACACCGTTGTCCAACCACTCTCGGATACGCTTGAGTTGATCCTTCGAAGCCATACCGACATGGCTGATCTCCCACCAACCGGGAGTTCGCGCCAGCGTGACATGATGAATGCCGGGATAGGCGTCTCGAGGATCCAAGCCGTCTGCCCACGTTCGGCAAATGCCCTCAAGACGAACGGGAATCAATGGCAGCGGCCCCATGTTCATCTCTTGGAGCCGGTATGGGTTCGCCAGCTCGCCTTGAAGCAAGATGGGTCGGCGCTCACGCAGGGGAGGCGCTCCAGCCTGCTCAAGCAGTTCATCGAGGGCACCGTCGCCCGTGCCGTACGAGCCAATGTAGGCCTTGAGGGCCTCGCCCTCAAGGAGGTCCTCCGTCATCGCACCGGTGAACCGGTCAAGCCGGACAACCGCCTCCTTGGTGAACAAGACAGGATGCTCCGGAAGCGGTAATGGAGAGTTGTTGGAGGCGTAGGGCCATTGCCGCGGGGAACCCTCGTGCATGAAGGTGGCTGTTCAAGGCCCATACATGAACCTCGCTTTCATTGCGTGTAGGTGGTCTCAAACATGCAAGCAGGGCAGGTGACCTTGATGGGACGGATGTCGGGAATGCCCAGTGCGACGCCGCAAGCAGAACAGAGAATGGCTTGGTTGACCTGCTCACGACGTTGTGCTGCCTCCCTCGAAGGGTCGTACTCGAAATGAAGGCGTTGCTTGTCCACGTAAGTGGGCGTTGTGGGGGCAACGGGTTGTTCCAAACCGGGCAGATCTTTGTGGGTGGTGTCCCACGACCAAGGCGTAGGTGCTGGCGGAGACTGAGTGGTTGTGGGGGTTCCAAGGTTGGTCATGGCAGCTTGAAGAGTGGCTTCATCGACGCCGTAGGCCTTGCACAATCGGTCAAGTTCCAACAATTGGTCATAGCCTGTCATCGCTTTGAGGGCGCGCAACTCATGCTCGGGAACCGGTGGCATGAACCTCCATCACGGCCGCTGGAATTTATTTCTTGAGGGTCACGGTATCGTCTGCGCTTCCACCGTTCTTTTCCGGATTCCAGAAATCAAAGGGGGTTTTTCGGAAGGGTTCAAAAGAGGTCGGCTGACGGGGCCGGTTGAGTCATCATGGCCACCCGACCCTTCTCTCGCAAAGCCAACAGGGCCAATGCTTCTCGCCAAGGTGTGCGTGAAGTCCTGTGTGGAAACGTCATGCAGCACGCCCATGCACTCCTTTCCAGCGACTCAATGGCCACGGTGCTCGACGTGCTGACCAAGCACGATTGGGACCACATTTTCATCGTGGACAACGATGGGGTTCCCATGGGCCGCATTCATGCCGTCGACCTCCTCAAAATGGTGGCCAAGAAGACCGTCAACCGGGACATTGCATGGATGCATTCCATTCCAGCGCAGCAGGTGCTGAATCACCCGCCATTGACCGTTCGAGCCACTACGCCGCTCCTCAAAGCGGGCGCTTTGATGTTGACGCACGACCTCAATCAAATCGGCGTCGTGGATGACGATGGTGCGCTCATCGGCGTGGTGGGACACAGCACGGTGGCCAGGGTGCTGCCGAGGTTTCTGCTCTGATCAGATGCCCCAGTAGCGGTCGGCCTGTGCTTGTCGAGTCTGCAAGGTACGAACCACGGTGGTGACCATCCACAACACCACCACCCACACGATGGGCGTGGTGAGGTCGTCGAGGATCATCTGGACGCTGAATTCGTAGGACGTACCGCTGAGCACACGGATGGCAATGTCGAGGGCAGCGTTGAGGAAGGAATAGACCACCATGCCGAACACGCTCAGAACGATAAGGCTCCCGGAAAAAGAGCCGCGCTTCAAACGCAGTAGCATGAATCCGGCCGTGGAGGTCAAGAACGCGATCACCGTCCATGCCAGCGAAGAGTGGATGACGCTTAGCCACAACACCGACTGTGAATCGACCGTTCCTTCGGCAAGTCCGAACGCTCGCCAACCTTCAGCCACAGCGAAGATGGCACTGAACAAGGTAGCCGTCCACAACAGCGAGGAAAACATAGCTGCGTCGGCGTTTTCTCGCATCTCCTGAATTACGCGGTTCACGGTTGATTCGATGCCGGCACCCTTGCTGAAGATGTACAAACCAAGGACGAGGGGCAAAGCGCCGATGACCACACCGCCGATTTCGTTCGGCAGCATGATGCCCAAGCCGAAGATGGCCAGAACAGCCCCCAACGGGATCATGAAACGAGAGCGCCATTTGGGGTCTTCGAGTGCTTTGACGATGTAGTAGTAGGTACCCTCAATGCCCTTGGATTGACGGACAATGACCTTCTCAACATGGTCAATTCGAACTTGCGAGGTGATGATGGGCAGGACACTTTCGTCCTCAGCACCGTCGGTGACCAAAATGGCCTGGTCCGGCTGGAAGGCTGAGACCACTTCGTCGAGTTGCGCAGCAATGGCTCGGTCGGAGCGGACACCAACCTTCTCATCGCCGGTCAAAATCGCGACTTCAACTTCGTCTTCCTCGCCTTTCGATTCCACGATTTTGTCGTTTTGAGAGAGCGCTCCAAGGATGGCGTTGGTGTCGCTTTCCTCGGGGTCGGCGATGCCGAGTTTCAGCGCCGCCGTGAGGACATTACGTCGTCCGACGACAGGGCCGCGAATGGACGTCTTCAACCCGAGGTCGTTGTCTCGGTCGACCGTGATGACCAACGTTCTCGTCATTCGTGTGCACCCCCGTTTGGTAACTCCACCGCGCTTCTTTCATTCAAACCCTTGTGAAAAAATCCCCTCATCATGGGTGTCAAGCGGTGGATTTGAGCGTGCGAAAACGCACTGAATCGACGTCGTCCTGACCCGGTGGCGGATCTTCCCAATCGGGGTCTCCGGGGAGCACCAATTCCGTCCCGAGGCTCACCAGTTCAGCCGAGAGATGGCGCTGTTCTTTCACCAAGACCGCCCAATCGTTTGATTCGTCTTTCCAACGGCTCCATCGTCGCAGGTTTTGTGCGCCTACGACCAACCTGGCGTACAGCTTCAGATGCAACCTTGCGGAGGTGGGCCACCACACCATGAAGACCAAGAACACGCCAACGGCTGGGAGTTTGGTGACGCTGAGCAACAACCAGTGCGAGAGAAGCAGGGCGTTGAGCGGGCTGGCGGAGCTGAGTAAGGACCACGTGATGAAGAGAGAGGCGAGCACCCACCAAATGGGAAAGAACACGATGGCGGAAAGGACCTTCATCGAACCGATGGCAGAGGAATCAATCTCCCGTCGTTTCATGGCGTTGCTGAACCACCCGTTTGCCTTGTATGGAACGGCATTTCCTGCCACGGCGCTCCACGTGACCAAGCCAAACATCCACGAAAAAGCCCACAGCCACTGAAGGAAAATTTTCACGTACGCCAACGGCGATAGTCGCTCGGGGCGTGAATCCACATCGTAGGGCGTAATGCCACGGTTCTCCAACTCCTCGAAGTGATGCCGGCAACGTTCAGCCAGTCGATGGGTTTCGTCAGACCGATGCTCGGCCATGAACTCCCAACCGGCTCGTAGACGACGAGCGGCGAGCACGGAGGCAGAAAACGAAGGTTTGGTCAACTTGTCCCCGGCCATTCGTTGTTTCTCAGCATACACCAAACTTCGGCCGCGCCAAATGAGCGTCCGTTCAGCCCACGAGGATTTGGCATGGTTCACGCGGTGAAGTTCGGCCGCAAAGAGTTCGGTAACCTCGTCCACCCATTCCCGATCAAGGCGGTCCTGAGCCTCCGTTTCATGCCCGAGCGAGGGTGGATCAGGTAGCGGCATCGTGCGCTCGATCACAACGGCTGCACGCTCCCGGAAGCGTTGCGTCTCTGAGTAGTGAAGGCCGACAGGAATGACGTTGGGACGTGGAAGCCCTGCAGCATCGGCTTCTCGGAGCGCCGCCAAGAGGATTCGAGCCGCTCCCGACCGAACGCGCCGAACTTCCGAACCGCTGTGCGTGGAGCCTTCTGGAAAAATCAACACGTCCTTGCCCTGCGCAAGACCAGAAGCCAGACCTGCCAGTCGCTCAGCATTTCGTTGCCTCGCACCGTCCGGGTCGCTGGTGTCGTTCGCCCGTTCAACAGGAACCACACCGGAGAATTTCAGCAAACGCCCCAGCAACGGAACCCGAAAGAGGGTATGCTTCGCAACGGTGGTCAACTGACCGGGGAGTACAGCGGTCATCAACATGGGATCGATGAGTCCACTCGGATGCCACGTGATGTACAACCGTCCACCCTCAGGCGGAAGATGGTCGTCGTCGACGACGTTGACCTCTCGAAACCAAACGTTGGTCAAAAAGCGGTAGAAACGACGAACCCATCGGTAGGAGAAAGGGAGCTGGTCGGCGTCGGCATGGGACCCCTCACCTCGCTCCATGGCCCAACCCCGGCATCATTTGATTTAGAGAACACGCCTTCAACGAGGGTCAACCTTCAGAATTGGTTTCGCTCTCGCTTGCAGGTGCATCGGTTGTTACAGGGCGTTCAGTGAGTCGTTTCCACCGTTGCGTGGCGCGAATGTACTTCAGCGGATGGTCCATCCACGATTGGTCGCATGTACGGTTATCACCCGGAAGCACGGGGCAATTGTGATTCACCTTGAGTTTCCCACAACCGGCGGGCGTGTATTCGTGTTGATACACGTGCTGAACTTGGTAGGAGGTGGTGGCTTCGCTGAAGTCGGGAGCCCCACGAAAGAAGTTCACACACGACTCCTGGGGCAGCGCCAGCGTGGCGGACATTGATGCGAGGAATAACCGCCCGAAGTGATTGACGTTGACGCCTCCGGCGAGGTCCGCAATGATCTTCTGCATGCAAGGCGGCCAATCGCTTTCTTCGGCACCGACCAGCGCAATGGCTTCGCTGGCTTTGTTGGCCATCAGGTTTCTGACCATCCCGACGGGTTCAGCCAACCGAACGGCGAGGTCGGTGGTAACCTCCGCCATTTTCTCAAGGGCTTCCGCCTCAATGCCAGCCTTGATTCGTTCACGCAACAATCGAGCCAATTTGGCCGATGAAGCGTATTGACGCTCGTTGTGGAGTTTGACCCAACCGTTCTCGATGTCAACGTTCGGTAAGCGCCACCGGTTGCCGGTGATCTTCGGACAGACCTCAATGAAATCTGCAAGGCCAACTCGCCATTCGTTCGACGGCGACTGGCGAAGTTGGTGCATGGACATGCCAGCCATGGCGGGCGATGAGATTGAGGAACCGCTCACGGATTCCACTTGTGACAGGTACGTGTTGGCCACTGCAGGGAGGTTGCTGGCGTCCTGAATCAACAACTGCTCAGCTCTTGCTGCCTCAGCTTGCGCCCAGCGAGCGATGAGCCGCTCATCTTCACTGGCGCACATCACCAAGCGAGCGTAGTAGAAGGAGAACGCCTCGATGAGGCGCCCCTCCTCGGTGTGAATATCGCCGCCGACGACCTGAACGCCCTCCTTGGATTGCACCGAGTCGATGAGACGGATGCGTGCCCGCTGGCGAGCCTGTTCCATCCACGACCCTTCCAGCAATTCGTTCAGATCAATGCTGTGTCGCACGGCCATGTTGCGAATCCAATCCGAAGCCTGAGGCAGGAACGGATACCGGGCCAAGGTGACCTCATCCGCAATGGAGGGCGGAGAGGTGGGGACGGGCATGGTAGGAGGACGGGGCCACGGATTATGAAGTTCCACATTGGGTGGAGTTCTTGACCTGCAGCCGCTCCACTCGGCTCATGAGGCTGGATGCCCCCCCGTCGCTGGTGGCCGTTCAGCATGAGGTGAGAGCCCACTTTGGCTGGAGATACGAGGCCGACCAGCGAAGTGCCGCGATGCTGAGAGAGGCGTGCAACAACCATCCCCAGGCCGAGGCCTGTGGTTGGACGGCCGAGGCCCGGGAATCCACCTTGAGCCTGCTCCATGAAACGCTCACTGGAGCACAGCACATCGTGCTCGTCGGTGCGGGTGTGCGTGAGGGCGATCTCGAACAAGCATGGGACAAAGGCACCGTCTTCGTCGCCGCTGACGGAGCTGTTGGGGCGTGCTTGGATCGCGTTGATGTGGTTTGCGTGGTGTCCGATCTCGACGGCGAGCCGCACCTGTCCAAAGCGGTCGAACGGAACATTCCGTTGGTGATTCATGCCCACGGAGACAACATCGATACCTGGAAGGCTTGCCTGAGAAGGTGGGCTTCGTCGGGCGGCATCCCCCTGGTGCTCACCCATCAGTGCGATGACATGTACGTGGACGCGTACAACGTTGGTGGGTTCACCGACGGCGACCGAGCAGCCTGCTTTCTGTTGGCCTTGGGCGTCCCCAAGGGGCGTCTTTCCTTTGTCGGCTATTCAACCGACCAGGTCGGACCGTGGTCGGGAGCAACCGACCCCGAAAGGAAACTCGCCAAACTCACTTGGATGGCACGGGTCTTGGACCTCATTGACCCGAATTGGGCCCAACGCCGAAGGTGAACACTTGGCGGTGGAAGGCGAACATAAGGCTAAGAGGACCCCGCCGCAACCAAAACCATGGAGCGAGCCTGGTCGTGGCAAACCGTGCTCCTTTGGGCGGCGGCCGTCGTCTTGGTCAATGTGCTGTGGCTCAACGTCGCCGGCCAATCTGCACTCAATGAAATCAATGCTGAAGACCAGTTTCAAACCTACCGTGAAGTGAACATTTCGCCTGTCTTTGGCTCCTCTTCGCCGATGCCCGCCGCCTTCGAAACCGTCTTCTCCAGCACGTCGTTGGACGAAGGTAACGTCAGCTACGCCATCAAACTCGACAACGAAACCACCGTTCACGCTTGGTCGGGCCTGCTCTCCGACGAGGCCCCGGTATGGACCGGCGAACTTGACCCCGGAACGTACACGATTGAAACCATTGTGGATGAAGGCATTGTGGTCGAGCAACAGCTCGAATTGAAACCGCTTGCAGCCGTGCAAACGATTGGTCATGTGGTGCTCACGGCGCTGTTGGTTCTCCTCGCTTGGGGTGAACAAGGGGTACGCAAACTGCTGGCTCGCCGTGCGACTTCCCAGCCAACGCAGCAGAAAGAAAAGGCACCTTTCAAGCCTGCAGGCTATTCGCACGAAGAGAATTCGTTGGCTTGGGATGCCTCGGACTCGCCGTGGCGCGAGCCCTTGCGCTGATCACAAAAAGTCAGACAACGAGAGTTGCTTGGCGCGGTCGTTGTTGAACAACGAATCGGCGCTGGATGCCAACCATTCAGCGTTTTGCCGCGTGTACAAATCCACGCCGTAGTGGTCCATGACGAAACGCATGACTTCGATGTATTTTCGAACCGCACCCTCGGAAACGGTGAGCGCCAGGTTTCCATTGCACAACCCCCCTTCTGCCTTGGCGACACCCATGCGAGCTAGACCTCGTCCAGTCTCCTTTTTCGGCTGAATGCAACTCCCAGAAATGGGCATGCGCCGGTAGGAATGAGCGCATTTGAGGCAGCGAACTTTTTGCCGGCCGTAGGCGTTGAGGTTACCCCGAAGATCCGGAAGGAAGTGGGACCGCACCACGCTCGAGGCCACTTGACGAACGTTCACACCGCGCAAACGGTGACCAAGGGCCAGTTGCCCGTTCATCTTGTCAATCATCGTCTCGAGGGTCTTGTAGGCCGAAAGCGCAGGGCCTTGGTCAATGGCATGGCAGTCGTGCGTGTAGCCGTATCCACGCACGGCCGCCACGCTCCCAAGTCGACGTTCGACGAAATCCATGCGATCCTGAATGTCCTTCGGGTGCGGCTGGCTGAGGGTTGCTTCGTAGAAATCACGCTCGTAGAACCATGCGGAATCGACGTTAAGGGCCTCTTTGTCAACCTCTGTGGGATTCAAGCGAGTGGTGAGAACGAGCGGCGCGTCCATCTGACCGCCACGGTTGGCGGGCAAAATGTCCCGGCTGAAGTTGAGCAAACCGTCCATCAACAGCATGATGGCGTCTTCATCGCCGTCACAGTTGCGCCGCTTGGCAGCATGGAAGAGTGGATGGGCGTATCCACCTGAACAATCCGCCCAACCGATGATTCGGGACAGCACCCCTCCACTGGTGTGGGGTGCAAGGGCGCAGATGAGGTGGCCGACGAGGTCATCGGCTTTGTCGGCGTTGTAGTAGGGTTCCATGTTGTAGAAGCGGACCAGCAATTCATCGATGTACTTGGCCGTGCGGAGCAGGAAATCGGCCGCTCCTTTGGCGACGATGAAATCTTGTGGGAAGAGCTCGAGCATTTGTTCGTCGTCTTCCAGCGGCGCACCGCGGTAATCGTGCGTGTAGCCGAGACCGTGCAGGGTTTTCCACGGGACGCCAATTTCACGAGGCGTAAAGTGCGTGGTTGGTACATCGCTCATGTCGTAACGAACCGTACCGTCCCTGAACACCGGCAACTCGTGCTTGGCACGGAGGATACCTTTCTCGATGGCTTCCGGTGTTTGGTCTCGACTGTTCAGTTTCTTCATGCATTTGACCTGCGCAGGCAGGCGGTCAATCCCGAGACGGATACGGGCATCTTCCACCATCTCGTCCATCCGCACGGATTGGACCTCTCCCCGCCGGTAAGCGTTGGATTTCGTGGGGTTAGCGGTGGTTGGGCCGCCGCAGGTTTCACCGGCTTTGCCCTCGCCGTGGGCATCCAGTGCCCGATGGTGGCAGCGGAGGTAAGGCGATTCTTGGCCGCAGGTTGAGCAGGTTCGTCGACCGAGTTGGACTCGAATGGTTCGTTTGTCGATGGCGTTGTTGAGCAAGCGTTGATTTCCACCGTTCAATTCGATGGGGAACAACGAGTGCGTCATCGGGTTCATGACCCGGGGGGCCGCCTTCTCTGGCCGTCCCATTCTGCAACCGACACGGACTGGAGCGCTGTGTTCCCAACGAAGGTCCGACAGCGACCGGACGAGCACCATGATGCCCTCGACGGCGTGCTCGTCTTCGAGGCGCTGAGCGGCGAGGTAGGCAGCAGGGTCGCGGGGCCCGTTATCGGGGACCGAGGCCGCCGCATCTCGACCGACCTGGTCGGTTTCTGCAATTCCAAGCCCACGTTGACGAGCCCCGGTTTCAGCAGCGATTCGAATCGTCGCACGCTCCTTTTCCAATGCACCTTTTCGAGCCCGTTCCTCGTTCAACACCTCTTTTGCCTGACGGAGAGCGTGAATTCGCTCGGTCGCAACGTGTCGGGCGTCCTTCGTTCGTAGGGGCTTCTCCCCATCGAAGGAGAAGCCAAGACCCTCAAGGAGTGCTTCCCAACCCGCCGTGACCACGACATCATCACCCTCGTGATGATGAGGAAGACCCAGGAGCATCATGGCGCCTTTGACCAGCCCGTGTTGGTGAAGGGCCCATCCTTCGGGAAGTCCGTTGACCATGATCGGTGCTTCAAGTTCGACCGTCAATCCCGGGAGTTGAACACTGTCGAGTGAGGGAAGCGATTCGGGTTCGAGGTCGTCCATCATTTTCGGCGTCCAATTCCGAGCCCCTCCCGGCAGCCGCAAACGGCGCTCGCTGGGCAAGGGGCGAGCCCCCTCCGGCGCTTCGCTATCGGCCGGTTGGGCTTCGATGACCGAGGTTTCAAGCTGGTCCAAGAGGGCAGGAAGCCATTCGAGCGGGAGGTCCTTGAACCAAGGATTGTGGGGCGGAGGCAGGGAGGTGGCATATCGGCGGGCGAAGCGATGCGCTTGGCTCCACGTCAACTCGCATTGACGGAGACGCTCGTGCCAGTCACATCGGACCCAAAACTGGTCGTGTCCGTCTTCCGCTTCCGAGGCAGGTAGGCCCGGAGCACCCGGCGGCCAAGCCGACCTCTTCTCGCCCAAGACCTCGAGGAACGCATGGATGTCGTCCTCGCTCTCGAGGTTGTCCAACATATCGCTGGCCCACCAGTCCATCGTGTAGCCTGCGGGAACAAGGCGCTTGTTGTTCTCCATGAATTCCCCATAGCCGATCACCAACTCGCCGTTGTCCCATACCTGCTTCACACGGTGGCGAAGAACAGCGTAGGCCGAAGGCTCGTCAACGCGCAAAAATCGCCCGTCCTCCAACACCACCCAAGGACCCTCGGCCTCGTCGCAGGGCGTGATGGCGCAGGCCTTCCCCGGCCGTTCGATTTTCATCTGCGTCCCGATGGTGATGAAATCATCTAGCGCCAGCATGGAGGCGGTGTTGGTGGAAGCAGCTGCCAAACCCGAAGGGCGTGCACGCCCGTAGCGGAGTCGGAAACCGCCCGGTTGGAGCGGTCCACCAAACACCGGTCGTCCGGCGATGATGTCCTTCATGAACTTGGTAATCGGTTGAATCTGCTGACTTTTGAACGTAGCTTTGCCAGCGTCCTCCGATTCTTTTCCGCGTGCGGCGAACTTCGCAATAAAGTCCCATCCAGGTACACTCAATCGTTCGGTGTGTTTCTGAATCTTGGGTGCTTTCAGGCACATGCCTTCACCGATGACAAGGAGGACGCCGCCTCGGATACGGGCCTCGTCGATGTTTCGGACGTTGCCATAGCCAGCGCACTCGATACGTTCGGTGGATTCACCGTTGATCATCACCGGGCATGCTCGGACGATTTCGTCAATTTCCTGAGGTGATGGTCGATACTGGAGATTCCCACGATAGAGACCGAATTCTTCCTTCACACGCTCAACTTCGGGGTCCGTCGGCTGATAGTGTCCGATGTTGAGTTCCCGACGAATCATGTCGGCGATGAGAACGGCCAGCGCTTGGGCGGTTCCACCTGCGGCGCGAATCGGGCCTGCGAAATGAACAGAAACGAACTGGGAACCATCGATGTTGTTGAGCAGACGGACTTCACTGATGCCTTCCAACGGGGCCACAAGAACGGCCTCGGTCAACACAGCAAGACCGACACGAAGGCCAACATCGATGGATTTCTCCAAATCATATCCCGAATCTCGGAACCCGCGGGCCACCGACTGTGCAATGATGATCGACGTGGTTTCACGGTCGTGTTCTTCCAGCAGGTTGCGGATGTCGTCGGCGACCTCGTAACCCTCAAGGTGTTCGATGAGGAGTTTTTCCGTTCGCCCGGCTAGGTCGGAGGCTCGAGGGATTTCCACCCTGTCCTTGTGGTCAAATCCCTGCTGACGAGCTTGCTCAGCGATGCGATACGCATCATCCGCTCGTTCGTCGAGCCATTGATGGTAGGCCTCCATTTCACGCTCCAAACGCTCAACGTCAACGCCAATGAGGGGATTTTTTGCCCCCAAATTCACGCCCTCGTCCGGTTGGCTCATGGTCGCTCGGATTCTGTTCATGCCGACCCTTTATCATCACCTCGGTAGCAATGGATGGCCGTTTGAGAGAAGGAAAGTTCATGTCGTGTCCACCAAGGAACCGACCATGGGCGTTCACGACACCGTTCGCAACCACGAGCGATGGCCGAGGCTGGCCGAATTGGTGCACGACTTGGCCTTTCTCGACGGTGGGCACGATGCGGCGTTCACGCTCGCCAGCGGGCGAGAATCTCGCTGGTTCTTCGATACCAAACCGGTGATGATGCACCCCGAGGCCGCTGGCATCATGGGTGAGCTGCTCAACCTCCGCATCCAAGCCATGGACGCTTCCCTTGTCGGGGGGCTCGAGTTGGGCGCTGTACCCCTCACTGCCATCGCGGTCACATCACCTCATGCACAAAGCACGCTTCGCGGCTTCATGGTGAGAAAGAACCCCAAGGGCCGAGGTGGGAGGAAAACGAACAATCCACCCGGCATTGAGGGCACTTCATTGGAAGCAGGCGGGAAGGTGGTCATCGTTGAAGACGTGACCACCACAGGAGGGTCGTCGATTGTCGCCGTTGAGCGCATTCATCAGGACACCGCCTGCCAGGTCGTCGGCGTCATCAGCATTCTTGACCGAGAAGAGGGGGCGGAAGCGGCGTTTGCTGAGGCGGGTATTCCGTTCGAATCGCTTCTGACGCGATCTGACATCGTGGCATTGTGAGGTGGTCCGTTGCACCGGAGCCTGACCCCAAGCGAAACCGCCACTGAAGGGTTGGTTGAACGGGCACAAGACACCACGGCACCGGAAGGGTTGGTGTTCTATCATGCCAACGAAGGGCGCCCGCTGGCCACGCCTTGGCAGGTCGCAGCGCTTCGTGCCGGGATGGTCGGCCGTCACCGTCTGCCGGAGGGTTGGGTACTCGACTGCGCCTGTGGAAGTGGAATCCAATTAGCGGCCTACGCCACGGCTCTCAAGCGACCGGTACTGGGGGTCGAGTTAGCAGAAGAACGAGCGAAGGCCAGCGCCGTGAACGTGCGTTCGTTGGTCGAACACAGCCGTGCCAGTGACGAGGATTGGTACCGCTCCAGCCGCATCATCAGCGGGGACGGAACCGATGCGGTGGGCGTGCTGAAATCATTGGATGAGCCGTGGACCACCGTGGCGTTCCTCCACCTTGACCCGGCACGACCAAGAAACAGCCGAACCCACGCACTCGAGGAAATGCAGCCACCGTTGCACCGTGTGCTCGCTGCATGGGCGCCGCACTTCACCCCGTCTGATGCAGGGCCGGCGGTCCTGCTTGACCTCTCGCCCCGCCTGACCACCGCTCAGCGAACGGAAGTCGAAGCCATCGTGGATGAAACGTGGCCCGGTATCGCTCGAACCTGGGAGTGGACCTCTCGGGGTCGAGGTCGTGTGGACCGGTTGGCGTTGTGGCTCGGGGGCGTGGCCGACCCGGACGCCACGCGCCGCTTCGTTCGTGTCCCCCCATCGATGGCGGACCAACCGGTCATCCTTCGGTCAACCACCCTCGCCACCGAACTTGAAGAGCGCCATCACCCGCCGAAGCGAAACGAGCACGTCAGCATCCTTGACGCTGCCTTGTTGGAGAGCGGTTTGATGGCCGACTGGCTGGCACGCGTCGCACCGAACGACGAAGGGCGGTGGGCCACACTTGAGGGTCGACGGCCACAACTCCATCACGAACGCCCGCTCCGACTTCAATCGGGCGACCAACGACTCGTTCAGGCCACCGGCAGGGTGGTTGAGCTTCTCTCGTTCACGCTCGACGAGACGACGGTTGACCGGTTGGTGACCGTTGCGCTGGACCATCGCTTGTCCTCCGTCAAACTGCGGTTCGATTTGGACCCGGCCCTGCAGCCAAAACTTCAGGGTTCACTCGACCGACAACTCAAGCGAAGGCACGGCGACCGCGTCGGATTTGTAGCCCGCCACCCTCACGGCGAGGTTCTCTTGCTCTGCGTTTCTCCCAACACGTCGGATGAACCTGCCGTGATTTGAGGGCTTTTCGCGGCTCAGTGGCGCGGATTTCATCATCGCGGTCTTGATATATGGGAGGTTGGTCGGAGGGATGCTTGACACTGTGGTGTTAACGTTAAGGTGAACGATATGGCACGACCTAAGGATGAGGACCTTGGTGATGACTTTTCTTACATTCTGCGAATGGCAGATACGGACATGGACGGCTTGAAGCCGCTGGCCACCGCCCTGACCTCGGTCAAGGGTGTCGGTGCCCGCACCGCCATTCAGATCTGCAAAAACACCGGGTTTGACCCCTATGCCCTCGCCGGTTTCCTCGACACCGACCAGCAAGAGCAACTTCGTGTAGCCATTGAATCCTACGCCGAGAGCGTCCCCCTCTGGATGCTCAACCGACAGCGAGATCTTGAGACTGGCAACGAAATCCACCTCACCGGGCAACAAGTCCGATTCACCCTCCAAGACGACATCAACCGCCTTCGAACCATGAAGTGCTACCGTGGCGTTCGACACGCCTCCGGCAACAAGGTTCGTGGTCAGCGCGGTCGCTCCAACGGCCGTGGTGGCCTGACCCTGGGTGTCAGCCGAAAGAAATGATGAGGAGGAATCAACATGGGAGAGCCAAAGTTTTCACGACCCAAGTACGACACGCCTTCGCACCCCTGGAAGGCTGACCGAATCGAAGAAGAGCACGCCATCCAAGGCAACCACGGTCTCAAGAACATGAAGGAGATTTGGAAGGCCAAGTCCCAACTTCGACGACACCGACGTCAAGCCATGCGCCTGATCGGAAACATCGACACCACCGAAGGCCACGGCAAGCGAGAGCGCGAAGACTTGCTTCGCTCGCTCCACCACAAAGGCCTCATCGAATCCGACGCCGAACTCGGCGACATCCTCTCGCTCAGCACGGAGGACGTGCTGAACCGTCGCCTTCAGGCTCAAGTGTATTACAAGGGCCTGGCTTGCACCATGAAGCAAGCCCGCCAGCTGGTCACGCACGGTCAGATTTGCATCGGCGACCAGAAGATCACCATCCCATCCTACGCCGTGAGCCGGGACGAAGAAGGTGAACTCCGCTACCACCCCGCCTCCCCGCTCAACGACCCCAACCACCCCATCCGAAAGGCGATTGAGGGCGTTCGCGAAGCCGCCAACTACGAAGACGAAGACGTCACTCCTGAAGCTACGGCCGAATTCGCTGAAGAGGTCCGTGAGGCTGCCGAAGCCTCGACGGAAGCCATTGAAGGAGGCGATGAATGATGTCCCGCAAAGCCATTGTCAACATCTTCAGTTCGTACAACAACATCCTCATGACGGCTACCGATTTGACCGGCGCTGAAACCATCACCACCTGCAACGGCGGTGAAGTCGTGAAGGCTGGCAAGGACAAGGGCGGCCAGTTTGCTGCAACCCGTTCTGCCGAACGCATGGCTGACGCACTGAAAGACAAGGAGTTCACTGAACTCATCGTCAAGTACCGGGCTCCCGGCGGCAACCTCTCCAACAACACCGGTCCTGGCGCTCAAGCCGCCATCCGTGCACTGACCCGTGCTGGCATGACCATCACACGAATCGAAGACGTCACCCCCATCGCTCACGATGGTACCAAGAAAAAGGGTGGCCGACGTGGCCGCCGTGTCTGATGAAGGAGTTGAACACACATGAAGACCGAGATTGTTGAAGGCTGGCCTCAAGGCCATGAGATTCGAATCCTCATCAGCGAGACCGACGCTTCCCAGGTCAACGCCATTCGTCGTGCGCTCATCGCCGATGTTCCCAAACTCGCCATCACACGCGTGGATTTCTCGCAGGGTGTCACTCAGGACAACAAGGGCGAAGTTGTGGAATCGGTCAACGTGCTTCCCGACGAAGTGCTTGCTCACCGTTTGGCCATGATCCCCATCCCCACCAACCTTGACGAGGGCTTGGTGTTCCCCAACGAGTGCGCCAACTGTCAAGACGTCGTTGAGAAGGACAAGGGTTGCCCCATGTGCCAGGTGCTCTACACGCTCTCTGCTCGCGGTCCATCCGCCGACGCTGAAGAGGAGATCAAGACCGTCTACGCCGGCGACATCACCACCATCTCCGACCCCGTCTTTGACATCCGAGACGAGCACAAGCAAATCCCACTGACCGTTCTGTCCAAGGGTCAGTTCTTGGAATTCTACGCCTTTGCCGTGCTCGGTCGCGGCCGAGACCACGCCAAGTGGTCCCCCGTGGCTGCTGTTGGCTTCCGCCCCCACCGCGTCGCCGTCCTCAACAAACCCAAGAAAGCCAGCGTGCTCTTCGAACTCGGACTGACCACCTCGGACGGCACGGCCATCGACGCCAAGCTGTTCGGTAAGGACAAGAAATTGACCGACATCAACCACGTGATGGACCTTGAGAAGGCCCTTCATCAAGTGGGCGAGGGCACCGGTCGAGAGGAAGCCTTCGACGACGCCATCACCCTCGAGCCTGTTGAAGGCGCCTACGTGTTCTCCTACGAAACCGACGGCAGCCTTGACCCGGTCACGGCCTTCAACATGGCCCTTGATGAACTCAAGAACCGATTCAACAACCTGAGCGAAGACTTGGCCTCCGCTTTGGCTTGAATCGGCGCGGGATTCATCAGCCGATGCCCCTTCGCTTGGAGGGATGACCACCGCTACCTGTCGCTGCGGTGGCCACATTACCCTTCTCTTCACGGTTGACAAATCCACCACCTTGAAACGAAGTCAAGGCAGCAAGGGCGCAGGGTTTTCCATTCATCACGGCGTCGAAATCACCGGAACCCTTCGCCGTGAAAAGATCCCGACCGGTGAGCCCATGGCGGGAATCACGCCCGACCTTCGGAACGAACAAGACGCACCAGAACCCCCCAAGGTGACGGTCAAGGACATGCATGGCGACCACCTTGAACGGGTTGACCTCTACCTGGATTTCATTGAGGCATGTTATGATGCCACGCTCTTGCGTTCGGACGAACACATCGAGATGGAGGTCACCCTTGAGTGCCCGACCAGTCAAGGGTTCGGCATGTCGGCCGCTGGCCTCATCGCAGCAGGCCGAGTCATTCACGCCCTCACCGGACGAGGGCGAGTGACGCAATACCTGAAAATCGCTCATCGCATTGAGCGCGCCCACGGAGCTGGACTCGGCGATGTGCTCGGAGCCTCCGTCGGGGGGGTCGAATTGAGGCTGGCACCCGGTGCACCTGGGTGGCCCGGTCACGCCACCTCGTTCGAAGCCGACGTACCGGTCCTGCTGGCATGGGACCCGCTTGAAGAGCGACACACGTCCACCTACATCGACGACCCGGCGTGGCAGCGGTCCATCACCATGGCAGGCCAGACCGGTGTATCGGCGCTCGCCGCACGGCCGTGGTCACCTGAGCGCTGGGGTGATCTTCTGCTGGCATCAAGAACGTTTGCCACCGCCTCTGGCATGTTGGAGGAAGAGGAGCGAGCGCGTATACGCCGTCATACCCTCGAAGCGGTGCAGGACGGAGGCTGGCAGGCATCGATGGCGGTCCGTCTTTGCATGCTCGGCAGTTCGGTGGCCGTGCTCCCTCGTTCGTTGGACGGCGGAATCAGAATGGAAACTTTGGAAGACCTTGCTGAACGCATTCGTCAACGGGGGTTTGCCTGCCTCATCACGAGCATTTCACCGGTCAGTCACCTGGATTGAGCCGGGAGAGGTCGATTGGGCTCGCGTCAAGCATCAGAACACCGGGCAAGAACAAGTTTTCAGAGAAACCGTGGCGGAACATGATGGCTCCGCTCCCCCACTCCTCGATGTAGCGGTTCATTTGTTTCTTCATCTTCTTTCGCTGGAATTCGACGTCAGCCCCGTAGAAGTGCTTGGCGTCAATCCAAGCCACAGGTTGACCGTTGATGTAGACGTGATCCAAAAACAGCAGATCGGGCGTTCGCACAGGGCGACCGAGAAGTTCGGACTGCTCCTTGACCATCTCAGGCTGACGGCGCAGACGAATCCCCTGTGCTTCGAACCAGTCGGCCAAGATGTCCTCGAACAGGTCGGCTTTGACCTGCGTCTCGGACTGGTCAACGCTTGAGACGCGATCCACGGCTTCGGCCGCTTCGAATTCCTCTCGCTCTCGCTGCTTCATGGATGAGGGGTTTCGCAAACTTTCCTTGATGCGTTTTTTCGACCATCCCATCGCTTCAAGGACAACACGGAAAATGTTGACCGGTGGGAAATCGTATTTCTTGGAAAGTTCGACCACCGAGGTGCCCTCTCGGTAGAGTCGGGCAAGTTCGCGGGCCTTTGATTTCAGCCGGTGGTGAGAATACACGGTCTTCTGCTGAAGAAGAGCAGACCGTAGGGAAAGGGCTTGGTCGAGGTTCATTTGCTCGGATTCGACCTGTGCAGCAATGGCGTCAACACGTTCATCGCTGAGCCAGCCAAAATCACCGCGCTTGACCACCAGCGATGCCACGCGCTCTTCGGCCTTCAACGGCACCGGTTGGGGCGTCCACGAGAGGTGAAACGTTCGAGGCGGTTCCATGTCCTTGGGAAACGCCATCGGGAGCGGTGTCCGGTCAAACCGCGATTCAGCATCGGCGTTCATCGATGCGACATCACCTGCAAATCGCTCCATTTGTTGGGCGCGCTTTGGTCCGCCATAGCGGCGTTTGGACGACGAACCACGCCGTTGTTGTTGCCGACGAGGCGGCCGCCGTGAACCCTCACCCATGTGGTTCTCTTTCTGACGACACTCAATGAAGGCTCCCCCAATCGCACACTCACGGAAACACGAGGGGTTCTTATGCAGAGGCACCTTGGTTGCCGTGTGAGAATCAGTCGCATCATGCCGTTCTTGGTCGTGAGCATGATGTTGCTCACCCCGTTGTCCATCAACGGTGGACACGATGGCAAGTCAACCTTGACTCAGGTGAGTACCAGCCCCAGCTCTGCCGAAAACGCCAGCGGTTGGTTGGCCAGCGCAGGTGGAGCAAGTTACGAGCGCGTACGAGGAATGGTTCCCTTGCCCAACGGCAGCATGCTCGTGGGTGGTATGTTCGAACAAAACGTAGAATTCCACGACGATGTGGTTGGTTTCTCAAGCGATGACTCCAGTTTTGGAATTGATTTTTTCCTTGCATGGATCGATGAAAACGGCACCTGGACCCAAACCGTCGCCGGTACGAGCAGTGGGCTCGACGGCATTGACGCCATGGACCGTACGAGTGACGGGACCATCATCGTCGCAGGCACGTTCTGTGACATGACCAAAGGCGATGCTTGCAACATGACCCTCGGCGAACTCGCACCCATCAACAAAACAGCTGACGAACACGAAAACGCCGTCTTCGTGGCTGGCATGACGTCCATGGGCGAGTGGATGTGGGCAACGAGTTTTTCCAATCCCTACCAGCTCTCAGTCATTGACATGATGGTCGGCCCGAACGACGAAGTTCACCTCGCGCTTCTTCATCGAGATTCGCTGACCTCCGGTGGCGAGTTGGCACCTGGAAGCCTCTCCGAGGACTCCGTGGCCATCATCGTGCTGGACAGCATGGGGGAGCATCGACACATGCACACGGTGTTCTCCAGCCAGAACCTCGAAAACACGGGGTCCCTGTGCTCAGACGACAACGGCGAAACCTACTTTGCGACCTCGTTCCTTGAACTCGTGAGTTTCGGAGAAAACGAACTCACCAGCGAAGGAACCTCACACGTCGCTGTTGCCAAATACAACTCTGGTGGTTGGCTTTGGGCCACAGGCGCCGGAGGTGCGGGCGATTCGACCGCTGCCGACTGCGATGGCCGCCATGACGGTGGTGTGGCGGTGGTGGGTGATTTCCTGCAGAACATGACGTTTGGTGAAATTGAACTCGCGCCATCGGTGTGGGTCGATTTCTACGAAGCCCATCTTTCTCCACAAGGTGAATGGATGCACGCCACCGCCTTCGGTGGCGGGGCAGCGGACCACGCCGTGGCGATTCATCTCACCGAGCAAGGCGATTCGCTCATCTTGGGTAAAACCACAGGGACACTCGTGCTGGGCGAATACACGCTCACCGACCTCGACGGCATGAACGACGGGAACCACCACGACCTCTTCCTCGCACGGCGTCAAGCCAACAGCGCCTGGGATTGGGCCGTTTCAGCAGGAGGGCAAGGCGATGACCTTCCCGACACGCTCGCCATGAGTGCAACCGGTTCACCGGTCATCTCCTTCATCGCCAACAACGACGGTGCCTACGGCGCTCATTCGTTCGAGCAGCGTGATCATTACGACATGGGCGTATGGCTGTATGAGACCGATCTGGACCTCGACGGGGTGCTGGACGGAGTTGACAACTGCCCCGGCCTCGCCAACAACGACCAAGCCAACCTCGACGGTGACGCCTTCGGCGATGCTTGCGACGATGACGTCGATGGAGACGGCGTGCTGGACGTGGACGATGATTGCCCAACTGGTGATGTCGGGTGGGCAGCCAACACCATGTCCGACCATGACAGTGACGGTTGCCGAGACCTCACGGAGGATTTGGACGATGACGAAGATGGTATTTTCGACGAATACGACTTGTGCCCCAAGGGACCCGTTGGGTGGATCTCCACCGAAGAAAGCGACATTGAGTCGGACGGATGCTCGGATGAGGACAACGACGAAGACGGCTTTGTTGACCAAGCTGATAATTGCCCTGCAGTCGCCAACCCTACCCAAGCCGACCTCGACAACGACGGTATCGGTGATGCCTGCGACGCCGACAAAGACGGCGACGGCATCTCCATTCCCGATGACAACTGCCCCAATGACATCCAGTCTTGGGTTTCCTTCTCTTGGAACGATTATGACAGCGACGGTTGTCTCGACGAAACCTCGGATGAAGACGATGACGACGATTCGGTGTTGGACGTCAACGACGCCTGCCCGATGGGGGAAAAGAACTGGGGTGACAATGCCTCTCTCTACGACAACGACGGCGACGGTTGCCATGACGACCTCGAAGACAACGACGACGACCAAGACGGCATCAAGGATCCGATGGACCGCTGCCCACGCGGCCTGATCGGCCCTGCTCAGCCCGGTCAGGACAACGACGGCGACGGGTGCATCGATGCTGTTGAGGACGACGATGACGACCAAGACGGGGTGCTTGACCCGCTGGACCGCTGCCCGAACACCGACCCCGAGCAAACGGCTTCTTCGAACGGATGCAGTGAATACCAGCTCGACGATGACAGTGACGGCGTTGTCAACGCTTACGACTTCTGTGGTGATTCGCCGGTTGACGCCGTGGTTGACGAGCGAGGATGCGAAGCGGCCGTTGTCAACCCTGCGGGCGAGAGCGACGACGATGGGGTCAGTGCATCGACCATCATTTTCCTGCTTGCTGGTGCCGTCATCGTCTATGCAGTCTACTCCAACGCACAGCGACCAGGTCCGCCGCTGCCAAAGACCCAGCCCGAACCCATCACGGCTCCGCCGCCCCGTCCTGCGATGGAAGAAGAGGCGTGATCAGGCGTAGACAACCGCCGGAGAGAGCGGCATGGCCGAACCGGCTCGTCCGGTGCCGTCATCCTCGCTTTCACCGAGCACCACGTTGACCGTACTGAGTTGAAGTTCCTCTGCAACAAAGGCCTGAGCAGCAGCGAGCACCGCCGTCTCATCGAGGGAAGATGCGACCACGGCCTTCGAGGCATCGTCCCACTTGAACACCTGGGGCAGCATTTTCTTGCCCCAGAAGCCCATCATCTCACCTTTCCGCTCACCTTGCGCCAACGGGAGTTCTTGGAGAACGGGAATGAACTGTTTTGGATGCCCACCATCTTGGATGAACGCCAGCGCTGCCTGAGCCATGCTTCGCTTCCACGAAGGCGAGACCACGAAGGTAGCTTCGGTCGCTGGCTGGCCCAAGTGGCGCTCGGCCACCACGCGAACCTTTCGAGCCTGCTCCAGAACATCTCGGATGTACTGCTCACCGTCGAGCAGGGTTTGCTGTGCTTCGGACAACGGGGCAGTCACGGTCATCGTGCTGCCTGCGACGAGACCGTCGGTGCCGTCCAATGCAGCCCACCATTCTTCGGCGAGGTGAGGCGTTGACACCGAGACCATCTGGGCCCACGATGGGAGCCAGCGTCGTGCGACGTCCACATTCTGACCGCCCCTGCGGGTGTACCAGTTGATGTCTTTGATGATCTCATAGTGGGATATCTCCACGGCACGACGCAAATCGTACGTTTCCATGGCTTCAGAGAATTCATGCACACGCTGAGCGAAACGGGCCTCCAGCCAGCCGTCCATGGGCGAGGACGCTTCGGACCACCCCAACAGTTGCTCCGGCATGCCTCGCATTTGCACCATCACACGGTGGTTGGCGTCAAGCGCTGCGTCCGACCAATCCATGCCGGCCGTCGGGTTTGCTGCAAAGAGAATGAACAAGCGAACGGTATCGGCGCCGTAGCGGGCGATCATGTCCTCGGGTGAGACGGTGTTGCCCAGCGACTTGCTCATCTTCGCAGACCGAGAACCGAGTTCACTCCCGCAGTGGGGGCAAGGTTGACCCTCATGGGAGGTGGACAAGGTGACACCGCACGGCTGGCAGAAGGGGGCGGTTTTG
Organism: Candidatus Poseidoniaceae archaeon; assembly: GCA_964228815.1. GTDB lineage: Archaea > Thermoplasmatota > Poseidoniia > Poseidoniales > Poseidoniaceae > Poseidonia. Next base: position 16,255 of record CAXRAL010000015.1, on the reverse strand, counting down.
TTGACCATCCCCTGGCAGAGCAGTTCGTTGAACGGCTCGTCGATGTCGACCAAGCCGAGGTCGCGGAGCGCCTTGGTCATGAAACGGGCGTAGATGAGGTGCATCTGAGCGTGTTCAATGCCACCGCAGTAAAAGTCGACGTGCATCCAATGGTTGGCCACCGCCTTGGCAAAGGATTCCTCATCGTTCAAGGCGTCGGTGTAGCGTAGGAAATACCACGATGAATCAATGAACGTGTCCATCGTATCCGTTTCTCGTTCAGCTGGTCCACCGCAGCGTGGACAATCCACGTTCAGGAAGGCTTCGGAGGTGGCCAGCGGGTTGCCCTGGCCGAAGACCACGTCGCGAGGCAGTTCAACCGGAAGGTCCTGCTCGGGAACGGGGACAGGGCCACATTCCCCACAATGAATCACGGGAATGGGGGTCCCCCAGTATCGCTGCCTGGAGATGAGCCACGGTCGAATTTTCCAGTTGATGGTCTGGGACCCTCGTCCCGCCTTCTCCAAGGCGTCGCACACGGCTTGCTTTGCTTCCGACCCGTAGAGGCCGTCAAAACCCTCAAGCGGACTGTTGACCATCCATCCAAGGTCGACTTCGGCCTTCTCCATGGGGGCGTCGCTGTCGCCGCCTTCCTTCATCACCAGCACGCGCTTGATGGGGATGTCGTATTGCTTGGCGAAATCGTGGTCTCGCTCGTCGTGGGCGGGCACGGCCATCACGGCACCTGTTCCGTAGGTAGCGATGACGAAATTGCCGATCCAAATGGGAACGTGCTCACCGGTCAACGGATGAATGGCGTAGCGTCCGGAAAACACACCTTTCTTTTTGTTCATGTTCTTGATCCGGTCAAACTCCGCCATCGAGGCCACTTCGTCGTAGAGGGCTTTCCAAGCTGCTTCGTACTCGGTTCCTGCGACCAAGGATTCAGCCAGCGGGTGTTCGGGAGCGAGGGTGACAAAAGTGGAGCCGAACAACGTATCTGGACGGGTGGTGAAGACTTCGATATCACGCTCGTCATCCACGATACCGAAACGAATGTTCGCGCCCTCGGAACGACCCAGCCAATCTCGCTGGAGCGATTTGACGTGCTCGGGGAAACCGATGGTGTCGAGGCCATCCTCGAGTTCTTGGCCGTAGGATGGGAGGTCAAGGAACCACTGGTTCATCTCCTTCTGGGTGACCGGCCCGTTGCAACGCCAGCATCGACCGGCCTTCACCTGCTCGTTCGCAAGCACCGTGCTGCACGACGTACACCAATTGACGGGAGAAAACTCGCGTGTCGCCAGACCGTTCTCCATGAACTTGGTGAAGAACCACTGGTTCCACTTGTAATACCGAGGGTCGTGGCTCTTGAGCGTGCGTCGCCAGTCGTACGAGAAGCCCATCCGCTTGATTTGTTCCGTAATGGACGCCATGTTCCGTTCGGTGATATCGTGTGGATGGCCACCCTCGGAAATCGCAGCGTTTTCTGCAGGCATCCCGAAGGAATCGAAGCCCATGGGGTAGAGCACATCAAAGCCCATCAGCCGCTTGAAGCGGGCCACGGCGTCGCCGATGGAATAATTTCGAACGTGCCCCATGTGCATTTTTCCCGACGGGTAAGGGTACATCTCAAGGCAGTAGAATTTGGGACGATCGCTGTGAATGTCAGCGTGAAACAAGCCTGCTTCGTCCCATCGTTGCTGCCACCCAACTTCGTCCACGGGTTCTGCCTCGGCTGACATGGTTCATCACCGTCCACTGGACAACCGTGGCCACTCAACGACACGCTATGAAATCCACGCCTCGGTTCTGCCCGGGAGCACCAACCTCAGAGGAGGTCGTCGTGAGCGAAATCATCGCTGGTCTCCAACAGGAACACCGCTTCTCGGGTGAGTTTGTATCGATTCTTGACACCCATCTTACGTCGCTCGACCAGCCCGTATTTCTGGAGCGTCCGCAGGTGGTGGGAAATCAGTTGCTGACTCTTTTCCAAGCGCTTGGCTAGCTCGGCCTGCGTAGGGAATTGGCCCATGTCGCCATCTTGGTCGAGCAGATTGAGGATCTTGCCCTGAAGGCTATTCGGGTCGGGAGAGAGCGGTGGGACAGGGAGGTCTTCCTCGCTGGTGTTGGGGTGAAGTTTGTTGGTCAGGGGATAGAAGCGGACAAGGCGACCGTCGTTCTTTCGCCACACGTGCTCCTCGGCCTCGAGGATGCGAAGGTGGTGCGTAATTTGCCCGTTGCTCATGTCAAGAGCACTCATGAGGGCTCTGAAGTGACATCCGGGGTTGGCTGTCAGGTAGCCCATCAGTCGGCCGCGCTGATAGCGACCGTCCGTGGTTTCGTGCGTCTTGCCGATGAGCCCGAGGAACCACAGGCCAGCAGCGGTGGCCGGCAGACGGAGGCCTTCGTTGGTGGCGGCGACCATGACGAACATCGAGAGAACCGATGCGGTGACCACCACGCTCACCGCAGTGACGACAGCGTTGGATTCCACGACCGTGGTGGTGGGTTCGTCCAGGACCACGACCGGGGTGGCTTCTTCGCTGGCGATGGGTTGCTCCATGCGAACCTCAACCACTTCAACCGACGGTGCAAGGTAGTCGCGGCAAGCAGGAGAGGATGAGGTCTCGACCACGACGTAAACGCCTTGGTTTTGAGCGCTGGGCTGCCAGTTTGGCAGGGTGCGTGCGTTGGACAGCAGGAAGGTTTCACCGTCGGCGTCCATGACGAAACACGTGCCTTGGTCGGTGAGAAGGCCGGTCCATGTGCCCGTCAATTCAAACGGCTCAACCGTTTCAACGATCGTCGGTTCAACGTCTTCATCACCGTAGTCGGCCGGCCAGGCAAACGGAAGGGAGATCGTGGACGGTGAAGTGGACAGCATCGTGAGGCTCAGGGTGTAGTAGCCATCGGGAAGAAGCGGGGTGCCGTCTTGAATCATGCTGATGTCAATCGCATCAAACTCCAGCGGCTGAGAGGCCTCGGGCAAGAGGACTTTGCGACCGTCGTACGCGTCGCAGAGGGTCTGGAAGACGTGAACAACATCACCGCCTTCGTTGAGGAAGGCCACTTCAAACGTGCACGGTTGGGCCATGCGGAGGTAGGTGGCTTGGTCGGTCGAGGCCTCGGTGTTGAGACGGAGTGTTTGGTCGTCCTGCCAAGCCAGCGACGCCTCAAGTTGAGCAGCGTCGGAGGCAGCGCACGGATTGGCTTCCACGGAGAAGAATTCAATGGTCTTGCTGGTGATCAACCCGTGCTCGGGCACTTCAGCTACAACCGTGTAGGAACCGGGTTCAACCATGCACCCGGCAGCATCGTAGAAATTCCACTGCGGCAACGTCAAGCGTTCAGGAGTCTCTGGTTCGACCGTGACTTCCAGATCAATCGCCGTGCAGGTCTTCCCCGTTCGGCTGTCGTAGACGAGGGTTCCAAGATCGTCCACCACCCACATCTCGGCTTTGCAGGCGTCGGTGAACTCCACTTGAACGGAGGCCGTGGAGGAGGAGCGCAACAGCACTTCGCTGACCAGCACTTCGCCTGGGCTGAAGGCGGGCAATTCGTTGCCGCTCAACGCCAACTCCATTTGAAGTTCGGACGGTGTCGCGCCGGTCGGCTCACCTTCTCCGCTGTTGAACACGAAGAAATCACCCGGCGTTGAGATGGTGACCACAGCCGATGGGCTGGCTGAAACCTGCTCCACCATCATCACCTCGCCGGGCATCAGCGTGCTCACGCCACCGGTGCAGGGTGCCCCGAGACGGTGCTGGGCATCCACCGCAATTTCCAGTCGGCAGGTCGCTGTCTCGTCAAGGTCAACGCTCTGAGCGGTGGGGTTGTACAAACTCACCAGATGAACGGCCTGTCCGTCCGTCGTTCGCTGGGTGGTTTGAACGGCAAAGGTCAGGTCCTCAGGGAAGGAGACCGGCGTCTGGATGGTTGCTTCGGTGATGAACGAGGCTCCAGCTGAATGAAGAAGTTCCACGGTGTAGGAGCCGCTCTCAAGCCACGCCCCCGTTTCATCTTTCATGGACCATGTTACGACCTCGAGAGCGAGTTCTTCGCCAGCAAACAGATCAAGCCCTTGCTCGCGTTGGGGACAGTCTGAGGAACCGTTGACCAGCATGACGTTGGAGGCGTTGTACACGTTCAACACCACCGGACAGGCAGGGTTCATCAGCAGCGAGACTTCAGGTCCGTTGTTGACCAATCGGGGCTCAAGAACAAGGGGTTGGCCGGGTTCAAACCAGGGCTGGTCAGGCGCGTTGAGGACACTGGCCGTCAAGACCACGTCGCCTTCGTCTGCCGACACCATGCCGATGAACAACGAGGTCACCAAGAGCCCCGCCAACATCAACAATCGGCCTGTCGGCTTCTCGCCCATGTGAAAACATGGCCCGTTCCCCTTTGAAAGGTCAGCGGTGCAAATCATGTGTGATGGGTCAGAGGTTTTCGAGGTCCATCATGGTAGGAATGGCTGCTTCTTGAGCCGCCTGCTGCTGCATTTCGTATTGCTTCCATTCGGGCAACCCTTCGGTTCCCTCCCAACCCAGCGCACGTGCTTCTGCATAGTTTCCTTCAGCGATGTAATGTTGAATCCAGGCTTGGCGGCGTTCCTCTTCCTCTGCGACGGAGGCTTGAGCGAGTTGGTCCTCGCGCTTGTTCGAAACGGCTTTCCTTCGACCGGCGGTCTTGGCCACTTGAGCGACGACGATCAGGGCGAGCAGGAAGATGATGATCCCACCCATGATTTGGAGCGTTCCACCGTTCCCACTCAGGAGGGACCCGGCTTCTCCATCGTCGTTGGATGCAAGGCTTGGGTCCTCGGTGATGCCGCACACGGCCGTGGTACGGGAGCCCTGAGACACCTCAGGATCCCACGGGCAGGGATCGTATTCGTCGGCTGTGCCGTCACCGTCTGAATCAGGACAGCCGAAGTATTCCTCGTAGTCTCCGGTGGTGGACGTTCCTGGCACCTTGTAGCACGCATCGAACTGGTAGCCGGTGGCGTTGTCACCGTAGCCGTCCCCGTCGAAGTCCAGCCACTGGCTGGCACGAAGAGGGAAGTTGTCCACGCGGTTGGAACTGCTCTGGTTGTCGCCCCAACCGTCGCCGTCCATGTCCGACCACTGGCTGGCGATTTGCGGGAAGGCGTCGCCACGTTGTTCTCGCAACGTCAGGAACATGCCTGGGTTTTCTTCGTCAGCCACCGTGCTGTTCTCCCAGTAGTAGTTGTCACCGTAGCCGTCGCCGTCAAAGTCAGCCCACTGCTCTTGGTCGGTGGGGAACACATCGTCGACATCGGCGTAGCCGTCAAGGTCAGCGTCGGGGCAACCCAAGCGGCCTTCTTCGAAGGATTTCCCGAACACGTCAATGCAATCGTCACCGCTGGGAACGTTGGTGTTGTCACCGTAACCGTCACCGTCGGTGTCAGCCCACTGGAAGGGGTCGTCGGGGAAGGCGTCCAGCGGATCGGTCACGCCATCGAGATCGGAATCGGGGCACCCTCGGCTGAGTTCAGCCTGCGACTCACCGTAGTCCAGCGGACACACATCGCCATCGTTTCCGTCGGTGTTGTCGCCATAGCCGTCGCCGTCTTCATCGCTCCACTGCGTCGAGTCGGAAGGGAAGGCATCCCCGTTGTTGCCACCAGGGTTGTCGCCGTAGCCATCGCCGTCGCTGTCCTTCCACTGACTGGTGTCGTCAGGGAAGGCGTCGGGGTTGTTACCCGAGGCGTTGTCGCCTCGGTTGTCACCGTCTCGGTCGGACCACTGCGTGGGGTCGTCAGGGAAGGGGTCGCCGGCGTTGGAATAGCCGTCGCCGTCTCGGTCCACGCAACCCACGCGGTCAATGGTGGACGAGCCGGCGTTGTTGGGACAGTCATCAGGATTGTTGCCATCGGGGTTGCTGCCGAAGCCGTCGTTGTCTTCATCGCACCATTGCGTTGGGTCGGCGGGGAAGGCATCGGCGCCGTAGCAGTCGGTGGTGGCCGGCCAGCCTGCCGTCGGGTCGGAGTAACCGTCACCGTCGGTGTCGGGGCAACCAAGGCGGTCGTACTGTGAATCACCGTAGAGGTTTGGACAGGCGTCGGCGCGGTCGCTGTTCGGGTTGTCGCCGATCCAATCGCCATCGGAATCCATGTGTTGCGTGCGGTCGAGCGGGAAGGCGTCGGGCGTGTTGGCGGCCGGAAGCAAGACGCCTGGCCATTCTGCGGGGCGGTAGGAATCCCACGAGGCGTTCTCGTAGTTGTCACCGTAGCCGTCCCCGTCGGTGTCGTTCCATTGAGTCGGGTCGTTGGGGAAGGCATCACCGGACTGGTTCACGTGGAGTTGGTATTCGTTGAGGTCAAAGCGATAGTTATCCCCGTACCCGTCCTCATCGGCGTCGGCCCACTGCAGAGGGTCGAGCGGAGCCCAATCGCCCGCATCGGACCAACCGTCACCGTCGGTGTCGGGGCAACCGAAGCGGTCCTGTGTTGAGGTCCCAGGGGTGGTGATGCACTCGTCGGGTTCGTTGGCTGGGGCGGGGTTGTCGCCGTAGCCGTCGCCATCCGTGTCGTTCCACTGCGTTCCGTCCTCGGGGAAGGCATCCACGACACCGTCGCCCTGGTCCGTGGAATTGTAACCGTCGTTGTCGCTATCAAGGTCGGCAAACAGGAAGTACAGTCCGTTGTAGTTTCGGCTCACACCAGCCGTGATATGAACACCATCGGGGTGCCACGAGGCGCTGTTGACGTTGCCGCAAGGGTTGCCGTTACCGCTTTGGTTACAGGTGCTGCTGCCTCGGGCGAGTTGGATGGTATCGACCAACAAGGACGTGTCGATGTCGTACACCAAGACAGACCCGCCGTTGGTGCTGTAGTAGCCGATGGTGTACGCCACCTGCGTGCCGTCCGGCGAAATGTCAACACCGTAGCACGAGCTGGTCGCTTGCTGATTGAGAATGGAGGCCCCCGACGAGGTGTTGAACACGCGCAATCGGCTGGCGCCGTTGTCGTAGCCGGTGCACATGGCGATGGTGTTGCCGTCCGGCGAGATGTCGATGCTGTGGACGTCGCTGCCCGCACCAGGGTTCATGGCGCGCACGGTGGTCCAACCGGACGTCTCAACGAGGTAGGCCGTGCCTTCGCCGCCCACGGCCATACGGGAACCGTCGGGAGAGAACGCCACCGAGGAATACTCACCGTTGTTGCCACCGGGCTTGACTTCACGCCAAATTTGACCGGTCTCGACACTGACGAGCATGATGGCGCAGCCGCTGCAGCTACCACCCCAACCGCCCGAGTCCTCATCCACCACGGCGAAACTCGTGCTGTTGGCCAAGAAGCCCACATCAGAGAAGGTGCGGGATGAGCCGCTGTGCGTGATGTCGTCATGGATGACCGTGAGGTTGCTGGCCCACAAGACCACGGCGGTGTCGTCGGAGAGGGAGGCTGCGATGTACTGGTCGTCTGGACTCCAGTCAAGGCCGGTTACGTAGGCGCCGTTGCCGTTCACCAAATCGGGACTGGTCACGGCGATGGTGAACGTGGCGGTGTAGAACACGCGAATACGGTCGCCGATGGCGGCGGCGACCAGGCTACCGTCGGCGTTGTGGTCAACGGAGTAAACGCTGGTCCCACTGACATAGAAATCTTGAGCGAAGTTGGGGTTGTTGGATGACCAGCCATCGTTGAGGTTGGAGGTCCCGTCTCCATCAGCATCCGGGCAACCGGTGAGGTCAACGGTGGAGGTTCCGTAAGCGTACGGGCAATCGTCCACGCTGTCATCGTAGCCGTCGCCATCAGCATCAGCGCCTGAAGCCAGAGGGAGAACGGCAAGGAGCATCAACCAACACAGGACCAAGGCGGTGGCTCGGGGAGGTCGGCCGAGGTTGGCTCGAGAAGTCATGAATCGCCATCATCATCCGAATAAAAGGGTTGTTGCATTGTTGCGTAAACAGTCGTCCCCAGCAGAAACGAAAAACGGCGAACGGAGGGGGCAAGCGTTGAACAATCAAAACCGACAGCCAAAATCATGGCGGGCGACATCCCTAAGGTCAACGTCGCTGCCAAAGACAGGGTGTTGCTTCACCTGCTGGCCAACGACGAATGGGCAGACCGCTACATGGTTCCGCCCGCCCTCACCCGCCCCGGTATCGCCGAGGCGTGCGCCCAACACCCACCCAACGTGAGTCGCACGATGCGCGACCTGCTCAAGGATCTCCTCGTGGAGGAACACACACGCGCCGTGCAAGGCGATGAACGACGTCAAAAGACCTGGCAATTGACCGAAGAAGGTCGTCTTCGTGCACGTCAGCGGCGGGTGGCCTTGGACGACACGAAAGTGCTGGTTCGAAACATGGACGGGGAATTGTTGGAGGTCAAGGCCTCAGAAGCCCCGGGACTTCTCGAAACCGATCTGACGCTTCTGCAGATTCTTCTCCACGCCCAACACGAGGGGGTGCTGACCTACGGTGATATCCGCTTCGGAAGCATTCGGAAATCAAACGACGACAACCTGCCCGAACCCGGTCGGTTGACGCCGCTGGTGGGCGTTCATGCGACCTATGCGAACCAGCCGCCGCCCACGCGTCCGGTGTATGGCCGAGACGCTGAATTGGACACCCTGCACGCTTGGTTTGCTGACCGACACCCCTGCATGGTGGTTCACGGCATTGCCGGGATTGGAAAATCAACGCTCATCGCGCACTGGCTCCAGCAACACATGGAAACCGACCCGCACCTCTCCGTGTGCTGGTACACCTGCCAGCCGTGGGACCGAGCCTTGGGGCTGGCCACCAGCCTGCTCCATCGATTTGGGATTGACGAAACGCACGACCCGTATCGCATCATTGAGACCTTACCGCTGACGCCCGGCGCCGACATGGATGTGGATGCCTGGCGCCGGCGACTGATGGCCTACATGACCGACGCCAACACCATCCGTGAGCGTTTCAAAGACAGCGTTGGCGGCCCACCGCCGTACTGGCTCATCGTGCTGGACGACGTGCACCACATCAGTGAGAAAGCCCGACATCTGCTCGGTTCTTTGTTGCAACTGGCCCAGAAAGGGCCGCTCCGTGTCCTGCTCGTGTCTCGCACGGAACTCAGCGTCTACGACCGCCGGGATGTCCACATCCGTGACACCGTTCGCGAACTCCCGCTCAAAGGCCTCAGCCTCGAGGCGACCGAAGCGTGGCTCTCGAACCTTGAAGGTGGAGAAACACCGCCTGCGGAAGATGTTCATGCCGCCACAGGCGGTCACCCGCTTGCGATGGAATTACTGGAATTGTACGGCCAGCCCACGCACAAAGATTGGCTCCGGTTCCTCGACGAGGAGATCCTCCTTCGATTGCCCGAGAAGGAAAAGGAACTGCTGGCAACGCTGGCTGTCGCAGAAGCACCCGTCGCTTGGGAAACGCTGGCGAGTGGGGTCGGTTGGAACGGTACGCCGCCAGAAAATTTGCTGAAGCACGGATTGTTGCTGGAGCTTGAGGAAGGCATGTGGCTACACGAGGCCTTGAGAGAACGCTTGTTGCGCGATGTGGGCGAGCAGCAAGAGGAGCGGAAAGGCCGCTTGTCCTGACCTCAGAAGTCGTCGGCCGTCATGACCTCGTCAATCCAGGCGAGGAGTTTGGCCTTGGGCATGCTGCCCGTTTTCTGAGATACGATGGTCCCGTTGCGGTACATGAAGAGGGCAGGGATGCTTCGCACGCCCAACTGAGCGGCGGTGGCGGTGTTCTGCTCGGTGTCGACCTTGGCCACGAGAATTTCTCGCTCCTCGGCAACGGCTTCCAGAACGGGTCCGATGGCTTTGCAAGGTGCACACCACGGGGCCCAAAAGTCAACGATGACCCATTCGGTTTCATTGACGGTGTCGTTGAATTCGCTGTCGCTGACGTTTCTCACTTCGCCCATGTCTTCACCTAAAACCCCGTCTAGAGGACGCATTATAGGCGTTTGCGCCAAATCGGATGGCATCAAAAATGGCAAGTCTCTTCAAATGGCGACCACTGGCAACCCCTGAGGGATAACATGATCATTGCACCCAGTGTCCTCACCGCCGACCTCGCCGACCTGGCCACCGACTGCAATGAAGCGATTGATGCGGGCCTTGATTGGCTTCATCTCGACGTCATGGACGGCAACTTCGTCCCCAACCTCACCTTCGGCCCACCTGTGATTCGAAGCCTGCGAAAAGCGCTTGGCCCCGATGCCATTTTCGATGCTCACCTGATGGTTGAAAACGCCGAAGCCTGCTTCCAAGACTACATTGACGCAGGCTGCAACCATCTCTCGGTGCACGTTGAAGCCGTCAAGCACCTCCACCGCCTGCTCGGTGCGATTCGACAAGCTGGCGCCACGGTCGGCGTCGTGTTGAACCCGGCGACCCCCGTTGAGGCCGCCTTGGAGGTGCTGACCGAAGTGGAGTTGGTGCTCATCATGAGCGTGAACCCCGGGTTTGGTGGGCAATCGTTCATTCCCAACGTTGAGGCGAAAATTCGCCGTTTGGCAGCTGCTATCGAGGAACAAGTGACCAGCGGTGGACGCCCGGTCCAAATCCAAGTGGACGGTGGCGTCAAGGCGCACAACATCGCCATGCTGCGCGACTGGGGCGTTACCAACTGCGTCGTCGGTTCTGGCCTGTTCAACGACCGAGCCAGCGTGGCCGAGAACCTCGCCGACATTCATCAAGCGCTCAACTGAGGAGGCATCTCCATCCGGATTCTCGTCGTCTCGCTGCTCTACCCCGTTCCGAGGAACCCAACACGGGGCGTCTTCGTTGAGGACCACGTTCAGCTCCTTCGCAAACTCGGTCACGACGTGAAGGTGGTCAACCCGCTCCCTCGCATGCCGCGCTACGCTGAAGCACGGCGCTCCACCATGATGGGCGTGGCCAAGGCCCCGAAACGTTGGCTCCACAACGAGACCGACATTCTCGTCCCCCGCTTCTTCGCCCTACCAGACCACCCGTACCCTCGCCTCACGGTGTCCAGCGTCCGCCGGAAAGCAGCATGGGTGGAGAAACAACTGGGAAATTGGCGACCGGAGATCATCCTGTGCCACACGCTCTGGCCGGTCGCGAACCTTGCCCAACGACTCGCCACGCGCTGGAGCGTGCCATGGGTCGGCGTCGTGCACGGGTACGACCTCGACGTGGGCCTCGGCCTGAAGGGTGTTGAAAGCAACATCAGCGCCTCCGTGGCATCGTGCGACCTTCTGGTCTGTGCTACCGACCGATTGTCCACCGTCGCCAGCGGCCTTCCCTCCCCGCCGAAGCGTTTGACAACCGTTCCTTGCGTAACAGCGATTCACAAGGAATGGCGACGACCGGTTGCACCGATGAAAAAAGCGTGGAAAAAAGAGCCCATTGACATCCTGTTTCCCGCCGATCCAAGACGACCGGAGAAACGCCACTTGTTGGCGCTTCAAACAGGTGAAGCACTGGAGCAACGCGGGTGGATGGTGGGCATCACCTCGTTGCGCCATCAACCACGCGATATCGTCTACGACCGCATGCTGACCGCCGATGTCACGCTCATCACATCGACACGAGAAGCCGGCCCGCTCGTGGCGAGGGAGTCGCTCTTGTGCGGCACGCCCGTGGTCAGCGTGGACATCGGCGAAGTGAGCAACTACCTTCCCGATGAATGGGTTTGCGACGAAGACCCTGAAGCCCTGGCCGACGGCATCGAAGCAGCGCTTCGGACGGGTTGGGCCGAGGACACGGCCGTGGAAGAACGCCTGGCCTTTGCCTCAAAGCAAACCGTCAGTCAAGCGTGGAGCGAACTGCTTGCCAGCCTCGTTGCGTGAAGAGGAAGAGCGGGAGACCCAACACCCACCAGGCGGTTCCTGACACCAGGCCAACCACCACCAACGCCGTACCGAGCAAGGCCAGCGCCCAATCGTCCTGTCGTCCTCGAACCAACGCCCAGCCCTCGCTCATGTGCCAAGAAAGCACCAGCAACACGCCCGCAGAGAGGGAACTGGCCACCGCAGCAGCGAACAATTTCTGCCCGGGGTCCGCCGGTCCTTGCATCACCAAGACGTAGCCAAACAGGACGGCTGCAAGCAGCACGAGCACGATGAACAGCGTGAACCGCCAGGGCCGTGGCCCGGCCATGAGGCTGGTGTACGTTGGCGTGGCCAACAGGGTGAGGGCCCAACCGGCCAGCAGGACGGTGAACACGTCGACGGCCGAAGCACCGTAAGTGCCGTCGAGGTAGGATGATGGAAACGCCAAGGGTGCAAACACCGTCATGATGAGGTAGCCACCGAACAAGCCGTAGGGGAGCAATCCAAAACACAGGTCCGTGGCCTGGTTCATCTCGCGTTGATGGCGGGTGGGGTCATCCCGTGCAGCACCCAGAACGGGCAACAAGGCTGAACGAATCGCCGCAGGCACCACCAAGCCGGCCAGCCAAGCCAACTGCGCCACGTGGAACACCGCACCAAGGGTGGCATCGCCGGAAGCGGCCACCATGAATTTCTCAATTCGAATCACGTACGGCAAGATGCCCAAGGTGATGGCGAAAGGAAGGGCCGACATCATGAGGGCACGAGGCGAAACCCAAGCCTCGCCCAATCGCCCCCAGTCAACACGTTGGGCTGGTGGAGCCACTCGAAGCAACCACCACAACGCCAGAGCCCATCCAGTGATGGCCCCCCCGAGAAACGCAGCCGTAAACGCCGTCGCTGAAGTGGACCCCTGCCACACCAAGGCGCCGTAAGCGACGACCGTCACGCCCCGTTCGGCGACCTTGGTCAACGCCTCCAGTCGCGCCTCACCCAGCACACGCAAGCCTGAACGCGGCGCATAGGAGGCGACGTGGACGAGCGCGATCAGCGCTGCCAACAGGAGCAATGTCGCCGGTGCCTCAACGTTCAGCCACGCTTCGGGTCGAGCGACCAGCGCAAGGAACACAAACGGCAAGGCCGCCATGGCTTGCCAGCGGTACGTGCGCCACACGGCGGCTGGAACAAGAGAAGGAGCCCGCGTGCCGTCCCGCGCCAGCAAGGTTGGGAGCCCCAAATCAATGACCAAGAACAGCGAAGCGTACAGGTCGATGGCCAGCACCATCCATCCGTAATGTTCGGCGAGCAAAGCGTGCGTGAGCATGATTTGCCCGATGAAGGCCAAGACGACGGCCGCCAAGTCTGCGCCAACCAACCACGAGGCGTCACGCCCGCTGGAGGGGGTGCGCGCGGTGGTCTCGGTCATGATTCGCCCACGGAGCACAGGCTTTCAATCACTTCCGCCACGAGCGGCCGCCTCGTCCTCATCCAGTCCCCATGCCCATCGGCTCACCGGTCCGCGCTCGCCTTCGACGGAACCGATGCGGTGGACAAAGGGTGACTTGCGCAGCGCCCGTTGCAGAATGTGAGCGCGCACCGCTCGACCCTCCGCCTCGAGGGCCTGAACAATTTCTGGTGTGGTGGCGGGGCCGTTGGTGCGAAGCCAGCCTACGATCCATTCGGCCTGTTCCCGGTTGGCTTTTCGCTCATCACTCCAACGAGAAGGGCGAGCCATGGAATGGCCTCGGTGGGGCGTCGTAGATAATGTGCTCGCGAGCACGCCGCGGCGGATTGCTGAGCGAGACCATGCCCTCAGCAGGCGTTTCTGCGATTGCTTCATGTATGATGGACCGAGGCTTGTGGTCATGGATGAGCCTTCGGGGAACCCCTCGTTCTTCAAAAAATGGGTGATGCGCCAGTATTGGCGAATGCAGCAATCCCAAGCGGTGGTCAGCCTCCTTCTGTGGGGAACCACCATCACGCTCCTGGTCTGGCCCTACTTGCGTTGGCGCTTCGAGCCCGGTTGCGGCGACGGTGTGTTCTGTTTCGATTCCGAACTCTTCGGCATCCCTCTCACCTATGTCGGTTTGGTCACCATTTTCATGGCGGTGATGTTTGGTGTGTTCACCGTTGGCTTCCTCTACGATCAGGTGTTCTCCCTGTGGACAGAATGGCGCAACGTCGACACCGAACGAAACCCGTTTGCCACCTACGCTCTTTCACCCATCTGGCTCGTTCTCTTTGCCCTTCAAGCAGAGACCCTCAAGCGCCAACTCGGCGATGATGAAGAAGAGATGAAAGAACAGATCGACTGGTACCTCAAGTGGTGCAAATCATACACCGAAGGCGAGATGTTTGCCCGCGCCGTTCAACAGTGGGACAAAGATCTGGGAGAAACGCCGACGTTTTGGTTCACCGATGAAGACGCCATGAAGAGGGCGCGCGAGCTGAAGCTTGACGACGACAAAAACTGACGGTCAAGCCTGGCGACCGGCGTCAAACATCTCACGAAGACTGCCGTACTGCAACATCTCGAGGGCGATGTCCGACCCGCCGATGAGTTCGCCGTGGACGAACACCTGAGGCATGGTTGGGAAGTCGGACCAAGCACAGATGGAAGGAATGGCTCGCTGATCGCTGAGGACGTTCACCGAGGCGAATTCCTCACCGAGGCTTTGGAGCACTTGCGCTGCTCGGTTGGAAAAGCCGCACTGGGGTTGGTTGGGGCTGCCTTTCATGAAGAGCACAATGGGGTGGTCATCGACGAGGCTTTGCAGTTCTTCTGGGGTCCAATTCATGGGGTTCACTCCTTGTTTCTCTGGATACGGCGGATGTGGACGCCTTGCCCGCCGCCGTGCGGGTCAAAGGCCGTGTCGCCAGCCGTTTCGGCTTGGGCGGGGGTCATGCACTTGAGGTCAAGCGCGTGAACGGGGTGGGGGATGTGCTGCTTCATGACGGCGAGCACCTGCTTTTGGCGCTGAAGGGGGCGAACACCCTCGAAGGTTTCAGAGATGACGCGCACATGGAAATGGTCGCCTGAGCCGTGGAGGTCGATCACCTCAACCGTGGCTTCGGGGACGGCTTTGAGCACCTCTGCTTCAATCCACGCCGCTTCAACCATGGCCACGCCTCACCTGCACCTAAGGAAGCACCTTCTTTGAACCTGCGCCCGAACACCGGTGGTTCATTCACTGGCGAGTTTCTCAAGAATGGCGTTCACGCCGTTGGCTTTGGAGACACGCAACCACGGCTCCACCACCCGCGTTTCAAGGTCCGCCTTGAGCCGGTCCACGCCGCCACCGCTGATGTTCAACAGAATGCAGTCGTCTTTGTTGACCTCGCCGGATTCAACCGCCTGCAACAAACTCGCAGCGGCCACGGCACCGGGGGTCATGATGTCAATGCCCTCGATGGATTCGATCATCTCTCTCGCCTCCACGGCAGCCGCTTCTTCTACGATGTAGGTTTGACCGTTGGAGCCTTTGAGGATGTCGTGGACGGCGCCCACCTGGCCGTAGGCCGGGCCCTTGTTGAGCAGGTAGTCGGAATACACCTCCACATCCTCAGGGGGGAAATCGTCGGGCACGAGGTGGTCGCGCCCCGCTTGCCAAGCGTTGTGGATGGGGTGATGCTCGAGGTTCTGTGACACGTGCTGGCGTGGTGCAGGGCCTTCAAACAAGCCGGCTTCGGTGAGGCGCTCCGCCATTTCGTGAATGCCGATGGGGCCGGGCCCGCCGCCAATGCCCTGAAAGTAGTGGTCGGGCAAGCCGCCGATGGTGAAGGCGGCGTCAATCATCAAACTGCCAATGCCGTCACGACGAGCGACGTTGTGGACGCTGCCCTCCATTTGCCATCCCGGGAGTTGCGCAGCAATCCCCTTGGCGACGGTTTTGGCGTCGTAGTAATCACCGTCTTCAACCACGACGACACGGACGCTCTCAGCGTTGTTCTCTGGACGCGCCCAGATGCGATGGCCGTGGTCCTTGCCCACGACCACGATGAGCGGCGTGCCGTCGAGACCACAGAAGTGCGTGAAGGCGCGGGCCGTGTTGCCGGCACTGGCACAGATGAGGCCCTTGCAGCCGTGATCGTGCATGCGCTGGATGGTCGGAACCGCTTCCATGTCCTTGAAGCTCCCCGTGGGGCAGAGCCCACCCTTCTCGGGCCAGTAGCCGTGGTAGGTCACCCAGAGGTTGGAGAGACCCATCGCTTCGCCCAGGGCTTCAGCCCGGTAGGTTACGGTGCCGGCGACGTAGTCGTTGGGCTGCGAAACGGGCAGCCACGACAGGAATTGCCAAACCCCTTCTTCATCGGGTTGGAGTTCGAACGGTTCGTGGTAGACCGCCTGAAGCAGTGCATTGTCCGTATAGTGAAGCGTGTAGTTGTCGTTGAGAAGGTCGCCTGTCTTCAGGCACTTGAGTTGATACTTCATGGTTTCACCGTGCCAAAGGTTGGCTACGGCCTTCCGTCATGGGGCTGTGGTATAACTCTTGGTCAATA
>CAXRAL010000014.1:0-12554 GCA_964228815.1 Candidatus Poseidoniaceae archaeon | reverse complement strand
AGGTGCATGCGCCCTGACACGGCACCGTCGTCGGCCAAATCGAGGAAGACCCAAGGTCCACGTAAGCCGGTCACCCGAGCATTGTCCGAGGTGGCCACGCCTTCTTCGGACGGCGGCTCATCACCCAGGCGTCCGCCACGACGCAGGTGGATGCGACCTGAAACCGCACCGTCATCGGCCAAATCGAGGAAGACCCACACCCCTCGCATGCCGGTGACCCGAGCGTTGTAGGAGGTGGCGACCGATGCATCCGAGGGGCCTTCATCGCCCAGCCGTCCACCGTTCATCAGGTGAACGTGGTAGGCGTTGGCCACCAGCTCCCACTCCATGCGCTTGGCCGCCAGCCCTTGTTCGCTGCAGTGTTCGGCCAGCCGTGCGGTTTCGGCCGTGTCGTGGACCCAGTTTCGGCCGTGGATGAAGGCCTTGAGTTGGCGGTGCGTCATGAGGTCGGGGTAGCGACGAATCGGCGAGGTGAAGTGAACGTAGGCGTCGAGGTTCAGCCCGAAATGCCCGCCGTTTCGCTCGTCGTACCGGGCGCGCTGCATCAACTGGAACAGGCCCTGGTCGACGATGCGCCGGGTGGTTTCCGTGAGCGTGCTGGCGGCGGCCTGAGCCTCCTCCAAGGAGGCCAAGATGCCGTTGCGAGCCTCGGGGTCGATGACCCCGGAAAGGTAGTCCGGCACCTGCTGGCCCGGGTCCGCAGTCGGTTCCGGCTCGTCCATGCCCGAGAGGTCGATGCCGCCGCCGCCCAAATCCGCCCAGTCACCCAAGAGGTTGGCCAGTTCGTCGGTTTCGGTTTGCCCGTGCTTGCGCTGGCTGGGCATGGGCAGTTGAATCCCAATGTCCAAGGCCGCCAACTTGGCATTCAATCCCTCCACTTCGGGCCGGTCGGGCGGGGCGTGGCAGCGCCACGGAAGCGGGGCACCGGCAGCGCCGAGCAGGTGGCCGACCGCCGCGTTGGTGGCGACCATGAAGGACTCGATCATCCGGGTCGCCTTGTTGGGCCACTTGACTTCCACACGCAACTCGTCTTCGCCGTGGAGGCGTGGACGAAGCTCGGGGTTGTTGAGATTCAGGCGAACCTCTCGGTCCTGCCACGAAGCAGCCAGGGCCAGCATGTCATCGTAGGCGTCGGTCTCGAGCACATCGCCGTAGGCGATGTTGTCCTTGACGTGAATCACGGCTTCGTAGGCGTGGGTGTTCACGACGTTGTTGCCGTCGTCGAGGTCCATGCCGACGACCATGGCCAAGCGGTCCACACCGGCCCGCAACGAACAGAGGTCGTCGGCCAGTTTGGGTGGCAGCATCGGAAGCACGGTGTGGGGCAAATAGACGGAGGTCGCCCGAGCGGCCGCAGAACGGTCGAGGGCGGTGCCGGCCTGCACGTAGTGCGCCACGTCGGCAATGGCGACCCAAAGCGTTCGCTGACCGTTGTCGTTCACCAGGCACACGGCGTCGTCGAAGTCCTTGGCGTCGGGCGGGTCGATGGTCACCAGCGGAAGGTGGCGTAAATCGGTGCGTCCAGCGGCGACCTCCTCGTCGCCGGCCACCTCACCCAAGGTGTCGGCGTGGTCCACGAGCGTGGCGTCGTAGGTGCGAGGGAAGGGGTTGCGGTTCTCGCGACGGCGCCCCTCCAAGCGAGCATCGAGCAGTTCTCGTGTTGTCCAGCGGCCGGCCTGCATCAGCAGCAGGGCCATGGCAGGTTCGTCGTCCCGGAAGCGAAGGCCGGAGCGAACAGCAGCGCACTTGCGGGCTTCTCGGACGAGGTCGAAGCCTTGCATGGTGGTGCACCCCCCGCCGTCGAGGGCGTAGGCTTCGGGCAGTGTCTCACCCAGAAGCATGGCTTCCCAGACGTCTTCGAGGAGGTTGTACATTGCCAGGTCGGCTTCGCTGGCGTTGTCAACGGTGAGCGGTGGGCGTCCGTGGAGCGGCGTTTCGCCTTTCCCGGCGTGGCGACTGAAGAAATTCTTCCACCGGCTGACGGCGGTTTCCAGCGTGTCAAGGGAGGCTTGGGTTCGGAAGCGAACGGCTTTGTCCTCGTCGGGCAGGATGTAGGTGGCTTCCTTCCGCCCGTGAGCGAGGGCTTCGTTGACCTTGCTGAGCAGGGCGCGTTCGGCTTTGGGATCGGCACGAAATTGACCGGCAAGACGCTCCTTGTCCGTGATCCACGAAGCGATGGTTTCGCCCGTCCAAACCTGCTGCCACTGGTCGTCACCGAAGTGTTGGGTGACCCGACGCCAAAGGCGTTCGTCGGGTGGGGTTTGCGGCCCCTTGTTCTGCTTGCGCTGACGGTTGTTGTTGCGCCCGCGTCCACGGTGCCGTCCTCCCGCCATGGGCCGAGGGTTCGGTTGAGGTTAGATGAAGGCAACGATTCAGAGCCCGGCTGACCCGAGGTCCTCCAGCGCTTGGCGTTGAGCGTCGGTGAGGGTTTCCGGTTCGGCCAGCACGAATTCGAGGGTCAAATCCCCGCCGTTGTAGCCAGCCTTGGCCATCCGACGGCGGTCGCCCACTTGCGTTCTGGCGTCCACCGAGAGCTTGCCGGTCTTGCCCGAGAGCAGCTTAACGCTGACCTTACCGCCCAGCATCATGACCGAGTAGGGCACGGGCACCTCCTGCACCAACTGGTCGCCTTCCCAGCGGTAGGCCTCGCCCGCATCGATGCGAACGGTGACCACGACGTCGCCGCGCTCACCCTCGGGGTGGTCGTGGCCCTGGCCCTTGAGCGTCCGGGTCGTGCCGTGCGTAACGCCGGCGTCGAGCCGGAGTTTGAGCGTGGTCCGTTTGGTTTCCATGCTCGTGCCTTGGCGCTTAAATCGCTTGTAGGAGAAGGTGAATTCGCCGCCTTCAGCGGCCTGTTCCATCGTGATGTCGAGGCCGACGTTGATGGTCGCTGCCTTGGGTTGCTGGCGTGGGGCTGAACGCGGTGGTTGCCTTGGCATGCCGCCCATGCCGCCCCCGCCGCCGAACATCTGGCCGAGAATTTCGTCGAGGCCACCGCCGCCCATGCCGCCGAAATTCATCGAGGGGCCGCCACGTCCACGGCCGCCACCGAACATGTTGCGCATCTGCTCTTGCTGGTCGAATTCTCGGCGAGCCTCGGAGGTCCCGATGGCGTCGTAAGCGGCTTGAACTTCCTTGAATTTCGCTTCCGCACCGGCGTCGCCTTGGTTGCGGTCGGGGTGGTACTGGCGGGCCAACTTCCGGAACGCACGCTTGATTTCGCCGTCACTGGCCTGACGGCTGACACCCAAGACCTCGTACGGGTTTCGTTCCGCCATCGGCTTCGCTGGCCCCTTCGTCCCACATCAACCCTCCCCTGCCAACACGCGTGCTGAGGGCCCGTCAAGGGATGCGGAGTCGTTATAATGAGGGGGTTGGTGGCTCGGTAGGCTGAGGTTAGACCATGTCTGACGAATCGAACGCCAACAAGACCTTCGAGATGAAGGTCCAAGAGCAACAGGATAAGATTGAGGCGCAGTTCCGCAAGATTACCCGAGGCTCCTGGGCCCGTATCATCCGCATGGCGCGCAAGCCATCGAAGCAGGAATTCCGCCAAACGGCGATCATCTGTGGCATCGGTTTGTTCGTGCTGGGCGCCATCGGGTTCGCCATCTTGGTGCTCATGGACAACTTCCTGCCTTGGTTGATTCACGATGTCTTTGGCATCGGCAACTGAATCGGAGCGTGATGGAACATGACTGAAGCATTCGTAGCCTTTGTTCGCTTTGAAGAGAAATTGTTGTTGCTCAAGCGCAACAGCAGCACCGAGCACTTCCCCGACCTGTGGGACGGTGTGTGGGGCGTCGCCGACACCCCAGAGGAAGTCCTCGACCGTGTGGCCCAGTCCACCGGCATCCCCGTTGAGGACCTGTACTACCACGGCACCGGCCCCGAGCGCGGTATCGACATGGGTCGTAACCTCGTGGACGTCATGCCCATCCTCGTCATCTCCAAGAGCGACGAGGTCACCCCCTCCGGCATCTACACTCGAGCCGAATGGGTCGACCCCGGGACCATCAAGGACTACAACTGCATCTTCTCCGACCTTGACATGGAGAACGCCCACGGCCTGTTCCGTGAGATGTACGGCAGCGTCGGGTCCTTCCTCTACATCGTGAAGACGGCCATCAACTCCGAGCAGCGAGTGGCTGACGAAATGTACGCCCGTCTTCACGGCAGCGGTTCGATGGTGGCGCTCCAGAGCGAGATCATGTCCATTCTCCACCCACCCGCCATGCGCGGCTACGTCTTCGTTGAGTCCAGCGCCCTCCACCATGTGGAGAAGCTCATCGGTCGCTCCGGTGGCCGAGACCCGTCGGCTCGCCGCGGCATCAACCAGTCCCCGCTCAAGAACGCCAAGAGCGTGCTTCCCGGTGAAGCCCCGCTCGAGGACATCTTGCCGTACTTGGAGCCCAAGGCCGTCACCAGCGGCATCGAGGTCGGTTGCATCGTCGAAATCGTCACGGGCGCCTTCAAGGGCGAGAAGGCTCGTATCACCAGCGTGTCCGAATCCAAGGAAGAGGTCAGCATGGAACTCTACGAGCAGATCATCCCGATGACGCTCAACATGCGCGGCGACCACGTCCGTGTCATTGAGCGCGTCGGCGAGTGATGCAGTTCTGCAGCTGAATGAGGAGCGAAGGCTCCTCATTCTTCTTCTCTGTCTTGGAGTTTCGATTTTGCAGCGGCCAGAATCCTCTCCTTTGTTTTCCTGTTGTCGCTTGAAGCGTTGGTTTGGAGCCAAGTTGCGAACGTCACGAGGCCGGAGAAGAGCAGGATGAGGCCAACTCCAACGAGAAGTTCACTGGTTTCGCTGGCTCCTACTTGGGCCAAGAAGAAACCTCCACCCATCAAGGCCGATGCGATGACGAGGAGAGAATACCCTGTCGGAGGCGTCTGAACATTGACTTCTGCTTTGACTGCCTCAAAGGCTTGCTTGACCTCTTTTTGGTAAGCATGCGATTGGCTTGAAGCCACCAAGAGCAGCACAAAACCGATGATGAGGCCACCACAGCATATGGTGGCCGCATCCTCAAGATCTGTGGAACTGCCCAATCCAGAAAACGCAAAAATTGGCCCTCCTACCAAAAAAACGAGAGCCAAAATCGATAAGGACACGCCCGGATCTGATTTCGCTTTGAGTGTCTCATAGCGTTCGATGATTTGAGCGAGGTTGCTTGTCGCCTTTGGGTGTGATGCGCTCGTTGAACCTCCCGGCTCGGTCAGCGTGGAGAGAGGCGCCACAGTCGGTGTTGTTGGTTCGTTTTCTGATGAACCACCCTCTTTACCCTGAATGAGGATGGGTTGCGGGGGGCCGTCGGCTTTGGCTTCTTTCCCCATGCCTCTCAAGTGGCGATGCTTGGTTTAGCCCTTGTTCCAATACCGCCAACGTTCTCTTGATTCAGAAGAGGGTTTGCTGAACGGCGGTCGGTTTGGGTTGGAGGTGTTGACTGCACTGCCAGGCAATGCTTGCCGCGGCCCATGCGCCCGAACGAAGTGCTGCTCCTCCGGTTCCCACGGGCTCACCCCACGCGTCGCCGGCTTCCACCAGTCGTGGCAGGTTGGCGCGCACACCGGGGCTGGCGGATCGCCCGTAGCGCCAGCGGTGGGCTTGGCTGCTTGCAGCGGTCAACCATGCGGTGTGGACTTCATCCAAACGCTCGGTCAGGCCAATGAAGGCTTGCAGCACGTCTGCGCGCTCCATTTCGAGATGCTGACGGCTCCAGTCGGCCGGTAGGTGGACGACGAGACCGAGGCCGTCGTCTCCGCGTTCTGCGGCCATGCCGAGTTGGTGGAGCGCCTGAGCGAGATCTTCGGGCGCTGGTGCCTGATGAGCGAGCACAACCGTCCACGTGGCTTCGTAGGGATGGCTCGACCATGCCTCGGGGGCCTCAGCCATCATGCGGTGAAGTTGAGGCAGCGGAGCGGTGACAACCACGCCGGAGGCTTGCCAGCGGTTGCCTTCTTCGTCGTGAATGTTCCACACCTCGCCGTCCCGCTCAAGGCGGGTGACCGTTGTGCTGGTGAGCACGTCGATGCCCTTGAGCCAGCCGGCGATGGTTTCCGGACCGTCCACGAGGCGATGTCCATCACCGGCGACGGCACGGCCCTCGTTTTGTTCCACCTCGGCCCACGCCTCCATCCACGTGGGCCACTCGTGGAGATGAGCGGCACCGTGAGTGATGACCACCTCGTCGAGGCGGCGCCGTGAACTGCGGCCGCCCACACGCCGACCTTTGTCGAGCACGACCACGTCAAAGCCGTGGTCGGCCAGCAGACGAGCCGCCGTCGCGCCGGCAAGACCCGCTCCGATCACCACGATGGGATGCTCGGTGAAGGAGGCTGGCTGGTCGGTGAAAGCCCGGTAGCGGTCCATGTCGAGGCGACTCATGTGGGTGCGTGGGTCGCGCTGCCGGACCAAACCAAGGATCGGGGTGGGTGGATGGAAGGGTCGGTCAAACAAGCCGTGGCACCACTGAACACCGCCCACCGAGGAGGGGTCGCGACCGTCCAGGGCGTACTTGTCGTTGAGGTGCTGGCCCCAAGCCACGGACTGCTCGAGGTCTGCCGTCCAAAACGGGAGCGCTTTGCCCCATGTCATGCGGACGTTGTTGTGCAGCTCGCCGTGGCGTAGGAGCGAGCGCTGGCAGGCCGCCCACAGTGGGTCGTGCACAACGCCTCGTTCGAGTTGCCGCAGTGGGTATTGGGTGGTGCGAGGGTCATCGGCGGTGGAACGCCATGAGAGACGGGCCCATTCGGGAAGATTGTGGACACCATAGGGCTCATCCGTGGCAAAAATGTGGTGCCAAGGATGTTCTCGGAACACGAGCAGTTCGTCGAGGTACTTGTCGGCGGATTTGGTCCCGACTTCTGCGGCTTCACGGGCGATGCGCATCGGGGAGATCATTCCGTAGTGAATGTAGGCCGACATGCGGGACACGCCGTCGGTGTCGGCAGCGTTGTTTCGTCGTCGGGCGTAGCCGTTGAGCCCTTTGTCTTTGAAGGCCTGCCAGCGGGCGAGGGCGGCTTGCTCGCCGCCCTTGAAGCGCCACACGGGGTGAACGGTCGGGTCAATGTCGCACTGCTGAAGCAGGGTCCAGCGCTGGTCGAGGTCGGCCAGTTGGTGTTCGACCATCACGGGCTCAAACGGCAGGTCGCCGTCGTAGGGCTCCACCTCGAGATTGTTCTCGGGCCATCGGCGCTGGAGCCGTTGCTTGCGCAGCTTCTTGGTGCCATCTCGGAACTTGAAGGGACGGTCAACCGAGCGCCCGTAAAGCGGCATGGGGATGACGCAATGGCCGTCAACTTCGACCAGTGAGCCTTCAGTCAGGTCGGCTACGGCGTTCACCCATTCGGTCCATGGTGGGAGAGGGAACAGGTCGGTGACGATCATGCTCGCCCGTTGGGCCAGTTCCTTCATCGCCGAAGGGCGATGACCGTCTCGGGCGAGGTGGAACACGTAGCGAAGGCCCTGCTTGCTGAAGCCTCGGTGCAGGTCCACGGCCGCATCCATGACGACGTTGTGGTGGCGAAGCGATGCATGGGGATAGCGTTCGTCCAGTCCGTGGTAGATCAGCAGCGGTCGGCCGTGGTGGTGAGCCATCCATCGAGCAACGTCAACCACCGGGTTCTCATGCACGCGAAACAGCGACTTGAGCCAGACCACGACGGGACCTTCGCCCACCGGTTCACGGTGGTCGTTGGACCAGCGGCAGCGCTCGGCGAGGTGCTCTGGCAGGTCCATGAGGTTTGAATCGTACGTTGGCTCATATAGGCCTGTTCAAATCCCACGCGATCGAAACCAGCGAAGGCGGCGAACACGTGCTCAAGCTTCAGCAGCGGCTTTGGCCTTCTGGCGCTTGCGGTTCCACTTTTTGATGCGGGGCAGTTGCCACTTGATGATGCCCGTCCAGAAGACGATGGCCATGACGGCCTGCCCAACAAACATCGTGAATTCTGGATTGTCGTCCCATGCATTCACATCACCCGTGAAGGTGATACGAGCAAAGTAGACCGAGATGATCATTCCAAAGCCAAGGTGAACCCAGCGCAGAATCGTATTCCAGTTTCGAGCCATGCTTATTCCTCGTTGTTTTGCGATTTATATTCTTCCAATTTTTTCTGGAACTCTTCGTCGGTTAGGCCGTGCCATCCTTTGCACAGACCGGTCGGCGAGCGTCCACATCCACATTTTGCCATGGTTCTTTTCCTCCTTACCCGGTCCATCAAACGCCCCTATTAAGTCCCGAAAGTTTCGTTGAGGAAACCTCGGTATCATCAAGGAAACTACGTTGTTGATATACAACAGCGACTTGGTCGCTTTATGCAACCACAAGAAGCACCCGTATGCCTTCAATCCAAAGGACGACAATTCATCGATCTTCTCGGCAAGACCTACGTGCTTGACATCCTGTATCACCTCTTGAACCAAACAGACCCTGTCCGTTTCAATGAACTCAAGCGAGCATTGGACGTGACAGCGACGACATTAAGTCGGCGCTTGGACGATCTGATGCTTGGTGGGCTTGTTCATCGTGAGGTCTACGCCGAGGTCCCGGCAAGGGTGGAATACGACCTGACCTCGCTCGGCCATTCAATCGGACCGGTGCTGTGCAGCATCTTCGATTGGGTGGAACAGGCCACCGTAAGTGAGGATTGATTCTTCGAACCTTGGATGAACTAGCAACTCAATCTTGGCTGACAACGCCCCATGCACTGGCTGTCGCAGCCGTTTGTTCGTCCATGGGTTCAACTTCAGTCGATTGAGATGTGCCCATCCGGCGCACGAGGTCGGTAAGATGGTTCATGAGTGGAACGGGGTTCATGTTGTCAAGATTGTACTCCGTGGTGTCGACCACCTGCTCGCCGTCCCGTTCGGTCAGGTTCAGGACATCGTCCCCGTGCTTACGCTGAAAGCGAAAGACCAGATGGAGCCCTTCGATTCTGTGCTCGCTGGAGGAGAAGATGCAGGTGCCGGATTCAATGCGTTCAAACACACGGTCGTGGATGTCCTGGGCGGTCTTGATACCAACCGTTTGGTCAACGCCTTCGACGTTGAGCACAAACTCCCGCGTCTCACCGCCAAACAAGTCGTTGTCCATTTGTGAAGCCATGCTGATGAAATCCGCGATCTGCCTTAATTCACCAGAGGTGACCACTTTCCAAATGCCGTAAGCGACCAGCATCAAGACGATGGTGCCAGCGAAGATAAGGTCCAACATGGTAGGCCAACGCTCCCCCTTTCACATGAGGTTTCGGGTGACCATGGGGACACCAAGCGGCAGACACATCAGACCATTTGCCAGTCGTTGCCGTTCCACCAGCGGTGCGAACCGTCGCTCATGATGCGCCAGGTGTGGCCGGTTTCGTCGGTCCACTGGTTCACCACGGTGGGTTCGGCCACCGGTGCGGCGGGCTGTTCCAACACAGCGGGCTGGGCGACGGCGGGTTCGGCAGCGGGCAGGGCCACGGCTTGGGCAGGCTGGGCCTGCACCACCGGTTCGACCACGGCAGCAGGTTGTGCGACAGCGGCTTGAGCGGGTTGGGCCGCGGCCTGGGCTGGCTGAGCGGCCGGCTCGGACTCGTAGAAGGCGCTCAGAGCGCTGTCGTCGATGGGCTGAGCGGCAGCAGGTTGTGCCGCTGTTGCCTGGTAGGCTTGTTGCTGGTAGGTTTGCTGAGCCGCTTGCTGCTGGTAGGCAGGTTGGGCGGCGGCCGGTTGGGCCGTCATGTCGGGCATGGCCGTGGTGGCGGCGGTGGCAGCGAATTGGGTTGAGGCCACGTCGGTTTTGCCGAGGGCCTGAATGGACTCCAGTCCTTCGGTTGGCTTACGAATCAAACGGACGACCACCAAGCCGACCACGCCTGCGATGACCAGGGCGATGCCAGCGTAGAGGATCCAGTCGTTGCTCTCGCCGTCCGAGGTGCCCGAGGTTCCAGCACCGCTGTCAGTTTCTTCTGCGGGTGGCGTGAGCACGGCATCGATGACGTGAATCACCCCGTTCGAGGTTTGCACGTCCACTGTGGTGATGTTCGCACCTTCGATCATGCCCGGCGTGAACACCACGTCATCGCCGTTGACCATGCGGAGTTTCTTGCCGTCGGTGATATCGCCCGAAGCGAGGGTACCGGCGTAGACGTGGAACAGCAGGATGTCGGTCAGGGCTTCTTTGCCTTCCTCGGTGTCGAGGGCAGCGAGGTCAATGCCGGCTGCAGTGAAGGCTTCGTCGGTGGGCGCAAAGACCGTGTAGGGTCCTTCGCCCTGCAGTGTTTCGACCAACTCGGCTTGAACCAAGGCGGCCACGAGCGAGGTGTGAACGCCCGTGCATCCGGCGGTGGCGGCGATGTCGTTGTAGGCGTTGGTCGGCGTCAGCACCGTGTCAATGACGTGAATGATGCCGTTGCTGGTCATCACGTCGGCGGTGGTCACTGTGGCGCCGTTGACCATGACGGTATCGCCGACCGAGAACGAAAGGCTGTGGCCGCTCACGGTTGCAGCCGTCATGCAGTTGGACACGTTGGCGGCTGGAACGGCTCCGGCGACCACGTGGGACAGCAAGATGTCGGTGAGCTGCGCCTTGCCCTCTGCAGTGTCGAGGGCAGCAAGGTCGATGCCAGCGTCGGCAAAGGCCTGGTCGGTGGGCGCAAACAGCGTAAACGGCCCTTCGCCCTGCAGGGTTTCGAGCAGTTCTGCCTGAATCACCGCAGCGACCAGCGAGTCATGGACGCCCGTGCACTGAGCCGTTCGTGGGATGTCGTTGGGGGTGTCGGTTGGCATGAGCACCTTGTCGATGACGTGGATGATGCCGTTGCTGGTCATCACGTCAGCCGTGGTCACCGTGGCACCGTTGACCATGACGGTATCGCCAACGGTGAAGGCAAGGCTGTGGCCGTTGGCCGTTTGTGCCGTCATGCAGTCCGACACATCGGCAGCAGGCACCGAGGCAGCGACCACGTGAGCGAGGAGGATATCACTCAGCGTGGCCACGCCGTCGGGGGTGTCAAGCGCAGCGAGGTCAATGCCAGCGTCGGCAAAGGCCTGGTCGGTCGGGGCAAAGAGTGTGAACGGTCCTTCACCCTGCAGCGTGGTGAGCAGATCGGCCTGCACAACAGCGGCGACCAAGAAATTGTGAACGCCCGTGCACCCGGCTGTTGAGGGGATGTCGCGGGGCGTGTCGGTTGGCGTGAGCACCTTGTCGATAACGTGAATGAGGCCGTTGCTGGTCGGGACGTCGGTCGCAGTGATCGTGGCACCGTTGACGGTGACGGAGGCGCCGACGCTGAAGGCCAGTGGGTGGCCGTTGACGGCCGTGGCCGTCATGCAGTCGGAGACGTTGGCGGCGGGTACGGCGCTGTCCAGCACGTGGTAGAGCAGGATGTCCGAAAGGGTAGCTTTGCCTTCGGGTGTGTCAAGAGCAGCGAGGTCAATGCCAGCATCGGCAAAGGCCTGGTCGGTCGGTGCGAAGACCGTGAACGGTCCGGTGCCCTGGAGCGTTTCGAGCAGTTCGGCTTGCACCACGGCGCTCACGAGCGAGTTGTGAACACCGGTGCATTGTGCCGTTCGTGGAATGTCGTTGGGGGTGTCGGTGGGCATCAGCACCGTGTCAATGACGTGGATGACACCGTTGCTGGTGTTGACGTCGGCGATGGACACGGTGGCGCCGTTGACCATCACGCTGTCGCCGACGGTGAACGAGAGAGACTGTCCGTTGACCGCTTCCGCCGTCATGCACTCTGAAAGGGCCGTGGAGGGAACATTACCGGCCACGACGTGGTAGAGCAGAATGTCGGTCAGGGTTTGCTTGCCTTCGGGGGTGTCAAGGGCAGCAAGGTCGATGCCAGCGTCGGCAAAGGCTTGGTCGGTCGGAGCGAAGAGGGTGAATGGTCCGGTGCCTTGGAGCGTTTCCAGTAATTCGGCTTGGACCACGGCGCTCACCAGCGAGTTGTGAACACCCGTGCATTGAGCCGTTCGTGGAATGTCGTTGGGGGTGTCGGTGGGCATGAGCACCTTGTCGATGACGTGGATGATGCCGTTGCTGGTGCTGACATCAGCGAGGCTCACGTTGGCGTCGTTGACCATCACGCCATCACCGACGGTGAAGGCGAGCGGGTGGCCGTTGACGGCGGTGGCGCTCATGCAGTCGGAGACGTTGGCGGCGGGAACAGCGCCGGCCACGACGTGGTAAAGCAAGATGTCCGAGAGGGTTTCCTTGCCTTCGGGGGTGTTGAGGGCAGCGAGGTCAATACCAGCGTCGGTGAAAGCTTGGTCGGTTGGGGCGAAGACGGTGCACGGACCTGGACCCTGCAGCGTTTCGAGGAGTTCGGCTTGGATCACACCGGCCACGAGCGAATCGTGGATGCCAGTGCACTGGGCGGTACGTGGAATGTTGTTGGGCGTGTCGGTAGGCATGAGCACCTTGTCGATGACGTGAATCAGGCCGTTGGAGGTGATGACGTCGGTCATGGTCACGTTGGCATCGTTGACCATCACGCTGTCGCCGACGGTGAACGAGAGCTGTTGACCGTTGGCGGCGTCGGCGCTCATGCAGTCGGACACG
>CAXRAL010000013.1:0-4623 GCA_964228815.1 Candidatus Poseidoniaceae archaeon | reverse complement strand
GACGCTGAGGCCGTCGAAAGCCACGACGAGTTGCGTCACGGTGATCGAGGTGTCGCCCTTCAGGCAGGAGTACTGTCCGTTGTCACCCATGGTGGCCTCGGTGCTCTTCCAGCCGCGGGACATGTCGCCGATGTCGACCGGGGTACCCTTCTCGGAGTTGGCGCAGACGCGGCCAGCACCGGCTCCAGAGCCACCGCCTTCAACGGTGATCGACACGCCAGCACAGAGGGTCTTGAAGTCCTCAGCCCAAGCGTTGGCAACCGGGAAGACGGTCGAGGAGCCGGCGATGCTGATGGAAACGTCGCTGCAGAAGCCCTTCATGAGGTCCTCATTGCCGCCTGCGGTCATGCCGAGGAGGTGAGCGTAGCGGCCCCAGTACATCTGTGCTTCCTGCAGGTTGTTGAGGGACACGTAGCCGACCTCTGACACGGAGGCCTGTCCGGCATCGGTGAAGAGGCCGTAGTTCAGGAAGGGCAAGGTGTCAGCAAGGGAGTCAGCGTCGACCAGGAGGTTCATGAAAATCGGACGGGACAAGGGGTTGTACGACCCGTCGCGGACCGTGCCCTCATCGGGCGCCACAAAGACGCCGTCGTCATTCTGAATGGCCACCGCGGAGAGGGTGGCTTGGTTCTCTTGGTAGTACGCGTAGCCGAAGTAACCGATGGCGGTCTCGTCGCCCGTGATGGCGTTGACGATGACGTTGTCGTCGGCGCTCTGCTCACCGGAGCGGAAGCCTTGCTCAGCCTCGTGGAGAGCGGCTTCGAAGAAGTACTCGTAGGTTCCAGAATCAGCATCTGGGTAGGCCAACGAGATCGCGGCGTCGGGGCAGTCCGAAGAGAGCTCAGACCACTTGTGCGTGGTGTCGTCCCCGTCGGAGTTGGGCACAGCCGCGGACACGTCCACACCAGCAGCGGTCATCTCAGCGGCGGTTTCCGCAGAGAACACCCAACGGAGTTGGGCTTGCGTGAGGCCACCCATGCCGTTGATGCAGGTTTCTGCGGCGCTGCCCTTCTTGACCACGACGGAGAGGCCGTCAACGGCCACGACGAATTGTGCAGCGTCGATGGACGTGTCGCCCTTCAGGCAGTCGTAGATGAAGCCGTTCGCTTGCACGCTGGCTTCGCTGCTCTTCCAGCCGCGGGACATGTCACCGATGTCAACAGCAGAACCCTTCTCGGAGTTCGCACACACGCGGCCGGCGCCAGCGCCAGAGCCGCCGCCTTCGACCGTGACGGTCACGCCAGGACAGGCTTCGCTGTAGGACTCGGCCCAGGCGTTCGCGACGGGGAAGACGGTCGAGGAACCGGCGATGGTGATCGAGCCGTCAGGACCGCAAACCACGGGGAAGTCGCCTTGGAGGCGTGCTTCCATTTCGGCCTGAACGTCGGCCGGGATGGCGACGTAGCCGACGGAATTGACCAGCTTGTCACCGCCGTCGCCCAAACCAAAGGTGACGAAGGGGGTCGTCTTGGACAGGGAGTCGGTGGTGGCAAGGAGGTTCATGAAAATCGGGCGGGCCAGCGGGTTGTAGGTGCCGTCCGCAACGGTTGCACCGCTGGGCGTAACCATGACGCCAGCGTCGTTCTGGACGGGCAGAGCGGTGAGCGTCGCTTGATTCTCCTGGAAGTAGGCATAGCCAAAGTAGCCGATGGCGGTCTCGTCGCCGGTCAGGGCGCTCACGATCACGTTGTCGTCGGCGCTCTGCTCGCCGGAGCGGAAGCCTTGCTCGGCCTCGTGGAGGGCCGCCTCGAAGAAGTACTCGTAGGTGCCGGAGTCGGCGTCGGGGTAGGCGAGGTTGATGGCCGCGTCGGGGCAGTCGGAGGAGAGTTCCGACCACTTGTGCGTGGCGTCGTCTCCGTCGGAGTTGGGCACAGCAGCGGACACGTCAACACCGGCCGCGGTCATTTCTGCAGCGGTCTCGGCAGAGAAGATCCAGCGGAGTTGGTCCACGGTCAGACCGCCCATGCCGTTGACGCACGTTTCGGCTGCACCGCCCTTCTTGACGACAACAGACAGGCCGTCGTAGGCCACCACAATCTGGCGGGCTTCGAGGGAGGTGTCGCCCTTCAGGCAGGACATGGTGTATCCGTCGTCGCCACGGGTGGCTTCGGAGCCCTTCCAGTCGCGGGACATGTCGCCGATGTCGACGGCGGTCCCCTTCTCGGAGTTGGCGCACACACGGCCAGCGCCGGCGCCGGAGCCGCCGCCTTCCACGGTGATGGTGGTGCCGGGGCAGGCCTCGGAGTAGTACTCGGCCCATGCCTCAGCCAGTGGGAACACCGTGGACGAACCAGCGATGCTGATGGACCCGTCGGGGCCACACGACACCGTGCCAACGTCGATCCTGTCGTCGCCGCCAGTGTTGTTGGTGGTGGTGTTGGTGTCACCGTTGTTGGTGTCACCGTTATCGGTCGTGTCGTCTTCGGTATCGCCGCCCAAACAACCGGCCAATGCGGCCAGGAGCATGAGTGCGATGAGGGTCAGGGCTCGGGTCTTTGCGTTGGTCAACATGGTGTCGCCTCGTTGGCCTGTGGATTTTCTCAAGAGGGATGCCTGCTCTCAACGGAAAATACTGTAATCACTATATGCCTACATAGGAATATATCGTCTCGATAGGGAGTCCGTTTGTCTATGAAGTCCTTCAGAAAGCCCGGTGACCCCGTGACAGAGACCAACGTGGAGTACAGAAAACTACAGGTCACTGGAGGCTCGACGTTCATCGTTTCTCTGCCCAAACGGTGGATCCGTGACCACGGGCTGAAACAATCTGACGTGGTCGGTGTTGAGTACATGACTTCGGGTGAGCTGCAAATCGCCCCCAACGAAACCCGATCGATGAAGCGTCGGGCAACCATCGACCTCGACAAAATGCCGGAAGCCGCGTTGTACGACTTCCTCATCGGCATCTATGTGTGTGGGTGCGACTCGATTGTGGTCAAATCGAAGGCAGGTCTGAAAACCAAGCAGCGCAGAACAATCCGAAACTTCCTCAGGGACACCCGTGGTATGGAAGTCTCGGTTGATGAGGAAAAGCAGATGGAGATCATCTCTCTGCTTAACCCCAACGAACTTCCTCTGCAGGTCTCATTGAACCGGATGTATTTGCTCGTCATCTCCATCGTCCAGGATGCACTTGATGTGCTGGACGGCGAAGACAACGAGGTCCTCAGCGATCTCGACGACAGGGAACGTCAAATCGATGCGCGTCGTCTTCTCGTCGACCGCCAAGTCGCCATGGCCCTCCAGTCGCCAAGCATTGAACGCACCTTGGGCGTGGACAGGTTTCAAGCCATGGAGCACGCCTCAATGGCGCGGGCGCTTGAGCGAATGGGAGACCACGCCCGTTCCTTTGCCAACATCATCCTCCAGCGCGATGCGCTGTTGAAACTGAAGGTTATTGCGGACCCGAGGACGCACCTGGACGTGTGGATGGCTTCGCTCCGCACCATCATTCGTAACACCTACTCAAAGGACATCAACGCCATCATCAGCGCAAAGCAGGACCTCCAAGAGGCGATTTCATCGCTTGAAGCCTTTGAAGAAGAACTCGTGTTGCGAGGAGGGGAAGAAGGCGGGAGCAGTGTGATTCATTTTCGATTCTCTGAAAAAATCCGCCGCTTCTGCGCTTACACCATCGATTTATCTGAAACGCTCATCAACATGATCATGGCCAGCAAAATCAAACCCATCGAGGAGGTTTCCAATTGAGCCCGCCCCCTGTCCGCACCAACCTCGACGAGCGCATGGCTATCCTTCGCGGGATGATGGACCGCTTCTTCCAAATGGTCCACGAAGGGTACACCACCACGTACCGAGAAGCCGATCGGGAGGTGGCGTTCCAGGAGAGTTTGGAACTTCGCAACGATGCTGCGGCGCAAGCTGAACACCTTGCCCAGGAGCTGCTGCTTGTGCTCAGCCTCAACCAACCCCTCCTCTCAGATTTGCGCATCGTCGCCGCCTCCCTCCGAAGCCTCGACGTCCTCGAACGGTTGGCACGGCATGCGCGAGACATCGCAAACGCTCGACGTGAGTGGGCGGAACGAGCGAAGGAGGGTGCGAACTTCCCCGTCGGCATCAGCGAAGGACTGGACAGCATGCACGGCGACGTGCTTGAACTCCTCAGGCTTGCCCGGGGCTGCTTTGTCCAACAAGAAGATGTTCCCGTTGAGCGCATCCTCGAACTCCATGCCAGCGTGGACAAGGTGTTCGAGGAAACCTTGGAGGCTCTTCTGGAAGAATCGAAATCCAAGGTCGCAGGAAGGGAAGGCCGAATGCTGCTCGTGACCACCGCTCGACGATTAGAGCGGTCGGCCTACAACCTGATGCGGTTGTTCGACCTGTGGAACCATGCTCAAACCAACCAATGGATTCGCTTTGAATCCATGGCGCATGAAAACTGAACCGCAGCGAGCCTTTGAAGAGGCCCTGAGCGTCCAGCGTCTTGCCCGAGTCCGCCCCGACCGGCCGAGCCGACCGTGGGCCTGGCACTCAGGGAGGCGAAGGCCATGGGCATGGATCCGGCACTGAAAGCAACCTTGCAGAAGCAACGCTACCACATCGTCGGCGAGCACGGCGGCGTGAAGACCTGCCACTGGACCAAGGAGTCCCTTCTTCGCGACCGCG
>CAXRAL010000012.1:0-4270 GCA_964228815.1 Candidatus Poseidoniaceae archaeon | reverse complement strand
CCAACGGAGAAATGCTCCTCCAACAACGATCATCCGACAAAGTCACCTTCCCCAGCGTTTGGGCGAACGCATGTTGCTCCCATCCGCTGCACAGCCCTGAAGAAATGGAAGAAGAAGACGCCATGGGCGTAAAGCGGGCCGCCATCCGCAAACTCGAACAAGAACTCGGCATTGACCCCTCCACCATTTCAACCGACGACATGACGTTCATGTCCAAAATGCGATACGCTGCTCGGATGAACAGCGAATGGATTGAGCGAGAAGTGGACCACATCCTCGTGATGTGCGCTGATGTTGACCTTGCACCCAACCCGAACGAGGTGGCCAACACGATGTGGGTTTCGCA
Source organism: Candidatus Poseidoniaceae archaeon (assembly GCA_964228815.1). Lineage (GTDB taxonomy): Archaea > Thermoplasmatota > Poseidoniia > Poseidoniales > Poseidoniaceae > Poseidonia. The sequence goes on along the minus strand of CAXRAL010000012.1, from coordinate 3,924 downwards.
GGAAGAACTCGAAGCCATGCTCCTTGAAGAACGGCCACCCGAGGAAGCCATCGCACCTTGGTTCCGATGCATTGCCGCACGCGTGATGCAGCCCACCTGGTGGGAATCGTACAACGACCAGAAGGCCTTGGTTGAACTGGCGGACGACCTCATCCACGACATGGGTGACATCACCTACATGCTGCCAGGCGCTGAGGGGGCTGACCTCCTCACCGCCATTATGGAAGTGAAACCACTCATCGAGCAACGCATTGAAACCAGCCTTCGTGCATCCCGGCATGAACGGTTGGGCAACGCCATGATGCACCTCATTGAAGGCGGAGGAAAGCGGATGCGAGCCACCCTTCCTTGGCTGGTTGGCAAGGCGGTCGGCGACACGCACTCTGGACTGTTCGACATCGGTGCTGCGATTGAAACCGTGCACAATTTTACGCTGGTCCACGATGACATCATGGACGACGATGAGATACGTCGTGGCAGGAATGCCGTTCACATTGAATACGGTCTACCAACCGCGATTAATGCGGGCGACGCCATGCTGGCCATTGCGTTTGAGCGACTGGTTCAGGCTGAAAACCTCGAACCGGAAGATGTAGCACCTTTGGTCAATCGAATCGCTTGGATGGTTCGAAGGGTCAGCGAAGGACAGCAACTGGACATTGAATTTGAGGACCGCCTCGAAGTTTCAGAGGAAGACTACCTCGAGATGATCGAAGGGAAAACGGCCGTGATGTTCTGGATTTGTGCTGAAATCGGTGCGCGAATTTCGGGAGCAGACGAAGAGGTCATCCAACTCATGGCCGATTGGGGCAAGGCGCTCGGACTCTGTTTCCAACTCATGGACGACGTCATTGACGTGCTCTCTGATTCCAAGACGTTGGGGAAGCCAGCTGGCTCAGACATCGCTCAAGGAAAGCGGACGTTGATGGTCATCCACGCACTTCGACAGCCCGACGGACCGGTCAAGCAGCGTTTGTTGGCCGTGTTGGGGAAGGGTGAATCGGTGGATCCCGATGCACTGGCTGACGGCTTAGCAGCCCTCGCAGAATTGGGCTCGGTCGATTATGCACGCACCATGGCCGAGGATTTTCACCGTCAGGCCCATGCTTGCCTGGACCGACTTGAGGACAACCCAGCCTTGCGGGCGCTCAGAGAACTCACGGATTTCCAACTGGCCCGCCTTCATTGATGATCTTCACATCATCGCCCACGGTAATGCTTCCTTCACGCACGACGCGAGCATACCAACGGGTACGGCCTTCGGTTTTCCGATGACTCAACCGGTTGAAGTCCCCCTTGGTAAACGAGGCTTTGATCGTCTTGCATGGGGGAGCATCGCTGGTGATGCACAGTTTCACCTCACCGAGTTCGAGCACCGCACCCACCATCAAATCGCCAGGATGGGTTCCGCCGAGCAACACATTCTCGCCGGTGCTCCCGGGTGAGATCGGGTGGCCTTCAGCCTGAAGAAATTCCAACACGTGTTGTTCAAGGATGGACACGGCCTTGAGCGGCCCTCCGTGGTGCTTGCGATCGTTCTGTTTGTCACCAATGCAACCTTCTCGATGTACCTCCAGTGTATCCACTGGGTGCTTCGGAACACCCCCCTGGGGGTTCACGTGGAGCCCAAGAACGACTCCCGTCATGGGTCAACCTCAATCTGCGTAGTACGATTCGGGGTTAGGCTCGGGCTTCAGACCCTTGCGCTGACGAATTTCCCCGACGACCTTGTCAAAGAGTTGCGGTGGGAGAATCTCGAAACCAAGGTTTTCCGTGTTCCATACGGCTCGTCCCTGCGATGCAGCACGGATGTCGTTTGAGAACCCGAAGGTTTCGGCGATGGGGATCACGCCAACAACGGTGGTGACAGCGCCTTCCGAAGGCATGTCTTCGATGATTCCACGACGGGTGGTGACTTCACGTGTCACTTGCCCCAACCAGTCGTTGGGCACCGAGATGAAGGCCTTCTGCATGGGTTCGAGAAGCACCGTCTTGGCTCGCATCATGGCACCCTTGATGCCGTTTCGCACGGCAGGGATGGTCTGAGCAGGTCCACGGTGAATGGCGTCCTCGTGGAGTTTGGCGTCGACGAGTCGCACGTACATCCCCTGAACGGGTTCGTCAGCGATGGGTCCCTTGACACACACTTCGTTGAAGGCTTCGATGATGAGTTCACGGGTTTCGTGAAGGTTCTGAATACCCTTGGTGTCGTTCACGAGCACGTTGGTGCCGTTGATGGCGTAGATTTTGCGCATCGTGTCCTTGTCCATGCCGTATTCGCCGAACTTGTTGCCGACTTCCTTGGCATCGCTGTTTCGGACCGGCCCATCACCGAGTTCACCTGCTCGCAGGGCTGCGACGACCTCAGCAGGGAGCGCTTCGATCTCAAACATGAATCGGTTGTGTCGGTTGGGGGACTTGCCCTCAAACGAGTTACCACGGTTTGAGCCCTGAATACCTTCTCGGTAGACAACAATGGGTGGGCTCACCTTGACCTTGATGTTCTGTTCCTCTTCGATGCGGTAGACGGTAATTTCCAAGTGGAGTTCACCCATGCCGGCGAGCAGTGCTTCACCGGTCTCTTGGTTGGTGGTGACCTGTAGCGAAGCGTCGGCCTTGGCCAGCGAACGAAGAGCATCAATGAACTTGGGCAAGTCCTTCATGCTCTTGGGTTCGACGGCAACGGTAACGACCGGGTCGGAGTAGTGGCGAATGGCTTCGAAGGGCGTGAAGTCCTTGTCGCGAGACAAGGTCACACCAGCTGCAGCAGAGCGAATGCCGGTCACAGCAGCGATGTTGCCTGCAACGACCTTGGGCACGGTGATACGGTCGCCACCGACCATCATGGCCACTTGCTGAACACGCTCAGGCTTAGCAGCGCCAATGGCGTAGACCGATTCACCCTGGTTGATGGCACCGGAATACACACGACCCACGGCGACTTCACCGGCGTGCGGGTCCATCCAAATCTTGGTGACCATCATGGCGAGTTCGGCATTGGGGTCGCAGTTAATCATGGCTTGACCGATTTCCGACTCAAGGTCGCCCGTCCAAATGTTCGGGATGCGGTACTTCTGAGCGTCAATGGGACCGGGAAGCTTGGTAACCGCCATGTCCAGCAGCACTTCGTGAACGGGTGCTTTCTGAGCGAGCGTCTTCTGGTCTTCGTTGTTACAGTACTCGAAAATCTCCTTGAAGGAAATGCCAGACTTGGCCATGTAAGGAACGGTGATGCCCCAGTTGTGGTAGGCGGAGCCGAAGGCGACCGTGCCGTCTTGAACGGACACCTGCCATGCTTTGCCCATGCCTTCAGGAGCGAATTGCTTGATGAGCTTGTTGACCTTCTTGATGGTCTCCGTGAAACGAGCCATCATGTCTTCGGGGGTGACCTGCAATTCGTTGATGAGGCGGTCGACCTTGTTGATGAAGAGAACTGGCTTCACCTTCTCCTTCAGCGCTTGGCGAACCACGGTTTCGGTTTGAGGCATGGGGCCCTCAACCGCACAGGCAAGAATGAAACAACCGTCGACAGCCCGCATGGCACGGGTGACGTCGCCACCGAAGTCAACGTGGCCAGGGGTGTCGATGAGGTTGATGAGGTAGTCCGTGCCTTCCACGGCGTGGACCATGGAAGCCGAAGCAGCGTTGATGGTGATTCCACGAGCCGATTCTTGCTCGTCAAAGTCCAACACACGGGCTGCACCAGCGAGTTCGTTGGACATCATGCCTGCACCGGCGATGAGGTTGTCCGAGAGCGTGGTCTTGCCGTGGTCAATGTGAGCAGCGATGCACAAGTTCCTGATTTGAGGAAGAACGTGCATGACTTCTGTGGCCTTCTTGATGTTGTCTTCTTTGCGTCCCATGGTAACCACCGTGTTCTCGTTGCTTCGCCCACTGAAAAGGGGTTCTTAAGTGCCTCGCAGG
>CAXRAL010000011.1:0-51062 GCA_964228815.1 Candidatus Poseidoniaceae archaeon | reverse complement strand
ACCTTGATCTCGTCAAAGCCATCGAGAACATCGAGCTTGGTCAGCGCGAGGCCGGTCACGCCTGAGGTTGCGCAGGCCTGGCGCACCATGACGCTGTCGAACCAGCCACAGCGGCGTGCGCGGCCGGTGACGGTGCCGAATTCATGGCCCACCGTGCCCATGTGTTCGCCCGCCTCATCGTCCAGTTCCGTTGGCATGGCGCCGTGGCCGACTCGCGTGATGTAGGCCTTGGTGATGCCGATGACGTCCTCAACGTGTCCTGGATGAATGCCCGCACCGTGCGTGGCGTTGCCGCGGGAGGTGATGGAGGAGGTGACGAAGGGAAAGGTCCCCTGGTCGATGTCGAGCAGCGTACCTTGGGCGCCCTCGAGGATGACGTGTTCGCCGAGTTTGAGGGCGTTGTCGAGCATCAAGCCGGTGTTGGCGATGCACGAGGCATAGTTCTCGTGAATCCATGCAATGTCGCCAGCCAAACCGTCCGCCGACACTCGCTCTGCCGAACCTGCGGCTTCCAAGGAGGCGTTCATGCGGGCCACGGTGGTGTTGGTCCAGTCCTCATCGCCGAGGACTTCCGCCACGTCGCCAAAGCGAAGGCCGACGCGGTTGATTTTGTCGGCGTAGGTGGGGCCGATGCCGCGACCGGTGGTGCCGATCTTGGTGTCGAGGCTGTCCATGTAACGGTGGTAAGGGAGAATGATGTGAGCCCGCTCACTGACGTAGAGGCGGTCGCCGCGTGGGTCTTCACCAGCCGTGGCCTGCCAGTCGGTCAGTTCCTTGTGGAGGACCCACGGGTCGATGACCATCCCGTCGCCCAGCACCAGGTGACATTCTTTGCGGGTGATACCGGAGGGGAGCAGGTGGAATTTCAGCACCTGTTCACCGAGCACGACGGTGTGCCCAGCGTTGTTTCCACCCTGAAAACGGGCCACCCACGTGGCTTGTTCAGCCAAACGGTCGACCAGTTTTCCCTTGCCTTCATCGCCCCATTGGGCCCCCAAAATCACGGTGGCTGGCATGATGTTCTCCGTTGTCACGGCACCGCGGGCCGCCTTTGAACCCTGTGATGTCCACGCGTCAACCTTAGCTACACTGGTGAGAAAAATGTCGCCGTGAAGGTGAACGACCATTTATATTCTCACAGGTAAACCTTCAACACGAAAACCGGAGGCGAATGTTCGGAAAAGCGGTGCATTGAGCGTGATTAAGTATCTGCAAGGAAACCACGAATTTATATAACATCGGCCACCACTACTAAACAAGGAGTTGAGAAGATGAAGCAAAACACCCGCACCACTCAAACCACCGCCACGGCAGGTTCAGCCCTCCCCGGATTGAACAACGACCGTAGCGGCCGCCGAACCCTCGACGGACACACTCGGCCCTGCGAAGATTGCGGTGCCGTCAACTGGGATTTCGACGTCACGCGCGGCGAGATCACCTGCGCCGACTGCGGCCTCGTGGCTGAAGAAAACGTGCCCGATCCCGGTGCAGAGTGGACCAACCGAGACAACGGCGAAGACCGTTCTCGTGTCGGTCGCCCGATGACCTACACCCTGGCCGACAAGGGACTCAACACCACCATTGATGTTCGAGACCTCAACACCGGCATCGCCTCACGACACGGCATGAGCTCGCAGGCTCGACGAGACTGGCGCCGTCGCCGTGTCATCGATGAGCGCTCCAAGACCCGCAAGAGCCGAGAGCGCAACCTCGTGAAGGCCAACCAGTTCATCCGGGACCGCTCTGGACTGCCAGCGCCCTTGCAAGAAGAGGCGGCTCGCCTCTACCGTCGCTTGTCCGGTGAAGGGTTCGTCACCGGTCGCTCCATCGCCGGTGTGACTGCGGCCTGCACCTACCTCGTGGCTCGCCAAGAGGGCCTGCCCCGACAAATTCCAGAGGTCGCCGAAGCCTTTGACATCACGGAAAAGGACCTCTCTCGCTTGATCCGCCAAGTCTCCCGACGCCTCAACATGCACAAGATCACAGCGCCCGACGAGTACTTTGACAAGTTCATGTCCGACCTAGGCCTTGAACCGTCCATCCGCACGCCTCTTGATGAACTCTGGAACACCATCAAACCACACGACGACGTCTGGCAGGGGAAGAAACCGATGGGTGTCGCAGCGGCCCTCATCTACAAGGCTGCCACGGCAGCCGGCACGCCACGAACTCAATCCGAGGTCTGCGCTGTTGCGAACGTCTCGGAGGTCACCCTCCGTGGATTGCTGCGCCTCATCGATGGGTTGCTTGACAAGATTCGTCAGTACCAGAACCTTCAGTGAGCGAACCTTGATGAACGGGGCCAACGACCCCGTGGCATGGGATTCAAAGCCAAGGCGAGAAAGCACCGCAAAGACGCCGGTGAAGAGGACACCAAAGCCAAGACCACCAAGAAGGGAGGAGAGATCCCCTGCGGCGTCAAAGGCTGCGAGAACTTTGCCGACAAATCGCACGGTGGACGTTCCCTCTCGGTGGACGATGCCATCGACATGTGGGGCTCCAGCGGCTACGAAATGCGCAAGGGCCGCGTTCGAGTCTGCAAATCCTGCTACCGCAAGTGGAAAAAGGAAAACAAGAACGAGGACATGTACTGATGTTGCCGTTTCCCTTCACTCACGCACACCAACTCAAACCCAATACCACTCCGAGCGATCGGGGTTTTCACTTTCAGTTCTTTTGTGAAGGGTGTGCAAAACCAAAGTGTACCTTCAGCGATTCATGTGTGTCATGCAACAACGAACCATCGTCCGCAGCCTCACCACCAATGACGGTACGCTCATTGCGATGAACGACGGGAGCGTCGCCTGGAAACCCCTCGAAGGCCGACCGACGCGGACGACGTTGGAAGATCTGCCCACCGTCCTGTTAGCCCTTCGCGGTCCCATGGGCCCCGTGGATGCTGCTGCCGTGGGGACCGCTGCTGGCGACGTGCTCGTGCTCACGCTCCCGAGACTGGAGGTGGTGACCAAATTCACACTCCAGTCTGGTGGCATTCGTGCCATCACGCTTGTCGAAAACGGCGCCTTTCACTTTCTGGTTGGGACCCAACACGGTGCGGTGTGGTCGCTGTGCGACACCCGTACGGAACGATGCGAGCACGTCTTTTCCATCGACGGTCCTGTTTCGAGCCTCCATCTTGAAGGCGAACTCGTCCATGTCCGCAGTGGCTGGATCCACCATGTTCGAGCCTGGGATGGAACCTCCCACGACGTCAAGAACACGGCAGAGGCGTACCCGGTACGACGCCAGCGACGCCTCAGCGACACCTACTACTTGCCCTACCCCGCCTAAACCGACTCCTGTTCCTCAAGCGGCCAGGGTGAGCGGGGCGTGAGCCACACTGCCGTTGGTGCTGGTCGGTCCCACGAAGCCGGTGGACGGCCGTCGTTGGCCACGGCCTCCTCAAAGAACGCCAAGTGACGGTCAAGCACGTCGGCAACATGCTCGGCACCACGAATGGCCGGCCCCTGTAAAGGCACAATGGAGGTGAGGTTCATTCGCTTGATGCGCTTCAGGCTCGCCACCACATCAACCAGCGAACCGCCTGGCAGGTCCCAACGGGTGGGTCGGTCGGCCCGCGGCAGTAACGCACCGACCACGAGGGTGGAGAGATGCGGAATGTGGAACCCCATGCCGTCGCTCGTGTGCCCGGGAAGATGAATGGGAACCACCTCCCCGTCGCCCATGGAAAACACGTCTTCTTCGGACAACGGCTCGGTAAGGGTACGCGGCATGTCCGAGTCGTATCGATTGGCCCATGTGGTGAAAAAATCCCCTGTTTCGAGAGCTGCCTGACCGTCGCTGTGAATGTGAACCGGGACATCGCCAAAGGCTGCCGACACGTGAGAAGCCCCGCCTGAAACAGGGAATCGACGCGAGGTCAACAGGATGCGGTCAAGGGGCCGCTCCCCGAGTTGGCCCGTGATGCGCTCGACTTGGAGGACCTGGTACCACGACGTCCCCGCGTTGATGAGCAGATTGCCCAACGAGCCCGCGACCAACACCACGTTGCCATCGTGATGGATGCCGGGCAACCTCACGACGTTCATGGCCTACCCATCCTGCGGCCAGTCTTGAACATACCCAAACCGGGTGGTTGCGGTTAAATAGGGGAATTCGGTCGCCCCATCATGGCACGATTCCCTGAAGCAGAAGCCCGCTTGCTTCACCGCAAGATTTGCATGCGCTGCAACGCACGCAACGCCGTTCGTGCCGCTCGCTGTCGAAAGTGCAGCTACAAGGGACTTCGTCCCAAGAACGTCGAGCGCAAGGGCAGCTGATCGATTCATCCAATCCACTGTAACAGCAGCGTGGTCGGATCACCAACCAGCACCAGCGGAAGCACCGCTGGGAACAAGAACACCAGCAACGGCATTTTGTGGCTGACCCAAACACGACCCACACCGTGGCCCTTGAGGGACTGCAGGCGTTCCTCCAGTTCCTCGGTGGAGGGGGTGGTGCGTGGCGCCCTAGCAACATGAACCACCCGATGTTCGCCCGTGGGCATTTCCATCGTATCGGTGAGCAACCACACGTGCCGCTTGGCCACCTCATCAACGGCCATCATCGAAGCGTGCCAGGCCATGCGGAGATCACCCAGGCGTTTGACATCGCCGCGACTGATGTTGAGCGCCAGCATGATGAACGGGATGAACAGGAAAGCGAGACCGCCCCAAATCAGCAGCGAAATGCTCACAGGAAGCGCTACCACGGTGGTATCACCGACTGAACCGAAGGGCAACGGCACCGAAGCCCATGTGGGAAACACCAAACTCACCCACATCAGTGCTTTGGCGTCAGCCCCGCCGTGCAGCAACCTCAATCTCCACGCCATATCGATGAAGAAGATGACCAAGAACAGGGCGGCTGTTCGCCACCAAAGCATCCCGAGGGCATCACCGTTGTCAAGCAACACCTCCACAGGGGTGGTGGCCTGATAGCGAAGCGCGCCAGCGACCACACCCACTGCACCGGCTGCGTACCAAAACAGGAACGTGCGATCCATCCATGAACCGTTGAGGGCGTCCTTGATGGTCGGGCGACCAAACACCGACACGCTGGCGTAAGCCACGACGGCCGCAGCCGTGACGTAAATCGTCCAGTCGGCACCCTGGACCATCAAATCGAGGGCCCAAATGAAAATGGCTGGTTTGGCCCAAACAATCCAGTGTTCGTTGGCCACCCTCCGCTCTCGGTGGTCCATCCATGCAGCCCAACCCATACCGAGCAACAGGACGGCGACCCTTGTCCATCCCAAGACGGCCTCGTTGGTCGCCTCCATGGTTCAACCAAGGCGGCCATCAACTTAAAGACGGCCGCCGACCAGCGGAAAGATGCGTGAAACAAGGTGACCGACATGAACATCGAAGAACGATTAGAACAAGTTGCCACGGTCATCAACCAAATCGATGACCCCAAAGTCCCACGAAACATTCGCCGTCAAGCGAAAGAAGCCTGTGAACAATGGCTCCTGAACAAAGGCAAGAAACTCGATGTCCGCATTGCCATGGCCCAGTCAAAACTGGAGGAACTCTACGAGGACCCTAACATTCCACCTGAGTTTGGCACACTGATCTTGACCATCAACACCGAACTCGAGCGAATCTTGACCGAAGTGCTTTGATTCACTCTTCTTCGGTTTTGTCGTCGTCAAAGGCGAACACGAGACGTCCGAGGAACAACCGCTCTTTCACGGAGAGCTTCCCCTCTGTTACGATTTCTTCGAGCTGGTCGATCCATTTCTGTGGGAGCGGCATGTGGTCGATGCCAACACGGATCAACTCGATTTGGTCCACGCTCAAGCGGCCTCGGCGCAAGGCGTACTCCGCTGCAATACGAGCCGAGATGAGTTTCACCTGACCGTCCGTGTAGCCAAGAACGGTTTGGAGTTCGTTCAACATGCGCTCCTCGTAGGCTGTGATGCGACCGTCTTTGATCGCTTCACGCCACGCCTCCTCAAGGGTCGGCGCCCGCTCGGAGAGCAGGATGGCCAGCGGGCGGGTGGCGTCGATGTTCTCGAGAACGATCTTGAGAATGACAACGAGCGGAATGGAGAGAATCATGCCGATGATGCCCCAGACCCAGAACGAAAAGGCGGTGACGACCAACAACAACACGGGAGAGATGTCGAGGGCACGACCGGCCCAACGGGTCTCAATGACGTTGCCCCACAACTGCTGATTGGTCAACAACAGGACGGTCAGGATCAGCAACATGGTGGGATCGAGGAGGATGAACCCAAGCATCAACGGCGGGATGGTTGCCAACAATGAACCGATGTAGGGAACGTAGTTCAGCAAGAAGGTGAGCAAGGCCCAAGTGAACCAAAGGTCAATCCCAAAGAGCAGCATGACTAACCCTGCACACACACCGGTTCCAAAACCAACACCGGTCTTGACGACGACGTAGGTGTTGACGCTGGCTTCGATTTGATCCCGTATCATGTGGACACGTTCGCTTGCACCTCCTGGATAAGCCCGCTCAATTCGTCCGGGCAACAGACTGGCTTCGAAGATGATGAACAGCAAAAAGAACAGCACCGTCACACCGGTGACGAAAAACATCCCCACGCTTGACAGCAACCCGCTGATGGCCTCCGAAACCCCCGAGTCGCCTTCGAGCAATCCCATGCTGGCGAGGTCCTGATCCAATGTACCGTCAAGCGTTGCTCCCGAATCAAGAATGGATTTTCCGATGAGCGGCATGCCTTTGACGTCGTTCCATCGTTCGTCCAACAACTCGGTGTATTCGTCCATTCGCTCCTCGTCGCTCAGCAGTGTATCCGCCTGCTGGTAGGCGAAGAAACCGGCTGAAAGCACGATGAGGATGGCCAACATGAGCATCGTGATGTACGACAGCATGATGGGGAATCCTTTGGCAGAAAGGTAGTCTGCACCCGGTTTGAGAACAAAATAAATGCCCAAGGCAATGAACAAGGGTTGCAACACATCGACCAGTTGTATCAGCCAAACGGTGACAAGGGTCATGATGACCGCAGCGTGAGACAGCAGGGTTACCCGCTGACGAAAATTCTCACTCGTCCACGCTGGTGTGGTGGTTTCCATAAATGGGCGACCACCGGTGGGGTCTTCAATTCATCTCAGGGGCAGATGGCATGGTTTCCGCCTCGTTAATTTCTGGCAAGCGAGGGATACGGAGGGTCAGTACGGCAGAGATCACCATCAACAAACCGCACACGTGGAAGACCGTATGGTAGTCCCAAGGAAATCCACGACCCACGGTCAATTCCCAAACGATGCCGCCTCCGAGGGGACCGAAGATTCTCGCAAACGCACTCAGGGACTCTTGAGCGCCCATCACGACACCCAAATCGTATCCGTCTTTCCTCGCGAGTCGCGTGAGATAGGTGCTCGTGGACGGTTGGAACACGCCGTTACCGATGGCGATACAGGTGACGACAAAGAACAGTTGGAGCCATGCCATGCTCGCCTGCGTGTAGGGAATCAAGGTCAAGCCAAGGCCAGTGAGGAGAATGGACATCGGAATCAAGCGACGGGTTCCAAATCGCCGGGTGAGCGGACCGATCAGTGCACCTTGGGTGAAGATACCCAACAGACCGATCATGGCAAACATGCGGCCGTTGTCTTGTTCGGAAAAACCGAGACCGCCTGAGGCAGCGTCCATCTCCGTGTAGAGAATGAACACCGAGTGCATGATGGTGAATCCGAGAATGAACAGTGTGGCCACCCAAATCATGGCACCAATGCCGGGTTTACCCAACATCGCCACGGAGTTTCGGGTCATGTCAACGAACTGGCGACCCCACGACACGCTCTCTGTGGGTTGTGCTGCTTCAACATCAATGGATTCTGGCAGTTTGAAGTACGCCAGCACCAAGGAGCCGGTGGAAAGAACACTGGCGATGACGCACGGCAACAGATAGGGGAAGGTCTCGAACACGGTATCGGCAAAGACATCCCAACGGTCAGCAGGGCTGGAGAATTCGCCGCCGATGAACGGTCCAATGGTGAAGCCCAAACCAAAGGCTGCTCCGATAAGCCCCATTCGAGTGGCGAGCTGCTTGGGGGTGCTCACATCCCCAATGTAGGCACGTGCCACGGCGATGTTGCCGTTGGACACCCCTGCGAGGAATCGCATGGCGAGGGCAAACAGCAAGGTTGAGGAGAGTCCGAAGGCGGTGAAGAACACCGTGTTGCCCACCAGGCCAATCATCAGCACAGGACGTCGTCCGATGCGGTCAGAAAGCGAGCCCCAGATCGGTGAGAACAGGAACTGACCAAAGGAATAGCCCGTCATCAGAAGTCCGACCCACAACCCGATTCGAACGACGCCTTGCTCGGCTGCAAGGTCTTGAACGAGGTAGGTGAGGAAGGGAATGATGATGCCAAAACCGATCATGTCGATCATCGTGACAAGGAACAGCACCACCAAGGCGCCTTTCCCCGCATCGCGATGATTTGCATCGGACATTGTTCGTTCCGACGCCTGAATGGTATTAGTAAGCGACCCCAATAATCCCGCAGGGAGAGGTGTTTCTCAGACCAGTGAAATCTTGCTCTGAACTTCAGGGGTCAAGCGATCAATGACGGCTTCAAGACGCTCAACGAGACCTGCCTTTTGCTCGTGCTTGATGAGAGCATACTGCATGACTTCGTCCAGCGTGTCAACAGCAACAACCTCCACCATGTCCTCGAAGCGGTCATCAAGGAGCACGTCCTGCATGTTCGCCCTGGGCACGACGATGGTCTTGACACCGGAACGAGCAGCGGCCTCGATCTTGGCTGTGACACCACCGATGGGCAACACTTCGCCTCGCACGGAGAGGGAACCTGTCATCGCAAGGTCTTGGCGGATGGGGATGTTTTCAAGCGCAGAGATGATGGCGGTAGCGATGGTGATGGACGCTGAATCGCCGTCAACACCGTGGGTGTCCACAAACTGAATGTGAATATCGTAGTCCGAGATGTCCTTGCCCGTGAGTTTCTTGATGACGGCGCTGACGTTGGTCACGCTTTCTTTCGCCAGGTCAGAAAGACCACCGGTGGCGTGAATCTTTCCACCACCGCCCTGCGACGGGGTGACGAGGGCTTCGACGGGAAGCATGATGCCACTGAAATCTGAAAGCCCGGAGTTGGCACCGAGCACAGCCAGGCCGTTGACGCGACCCACGCGCTGGCCGCTGTTGACCAGCATGGCGTAATCCTGGCGACGTTCGATCATGCGATCAGCGACCTGCTGCTCAAGTGGCTTGGCGATGTTGCGTGCACCGAGCACGTGTTCGGCAGATGTTAACGGAGCACCGGCTTCCACGGCCAGATCACCAGCGATGCGAACCAATCCACCGAGTTCACGGAGGCGCAAGGAAAGTTTGCCTCGGCGACCAGCGCGGCGTTGTGCTTCTCGAAGGATGATGGCCACAGCACTCTTGTCGAAGTGAGGGATTTCACGAACTGTGTCTTGGTCTCTCAACACCTCTTGTGCGATGAAACGAATGAGACGGCGGCGGTTGCGAGAGGTGTCGGGCATCTCGGAGTTCACGTAGACCTCGTAGCCGTACCCACGGATACGGCTTCGCAGTGCGGGGTGCATGCCTTGAATGGCGTCGAGGTTCCCTGCAGCGATGAGAATGAAATCACACGGCACGGGCTCGGTCTTGGTCAGGGCGCCAGAGGAACGCTCCGACCGACCTGAGATGGGGAAGGCACGGTCTTGCATGGCCGTGAGCAGTGCTTGTTGCTCCTCAAGGCGAAGCAGGTTGATTTCGTCGATGTAGAGAACACCCTTGTGAGCTCGGTGGATGGCACCGGGCTCAACACGGTCGTGAGCAGGTGTTTCCATGCCACCCGACTGGAAGGGATCGTGGCGAACGTCGCCAAGTAGTGAACCAGAAAGCGTAGCAGTAGCGTCCACGAAGGGCGGCAGCTCGTTGAGATCGTGCTTCACCAGCACCTTAGGAATGCGGCTGTCATCAACGGCACCGAGACGACTTCGAATGAACATGTAGCCGAAGACGAGGAGGAAACCACCGAAGAGAAGGGTGAACAGATCACCGGACTGGAGGGCGGCAATGAGCAGGAGAAAACCGATGGCTGCGAACGCGATGAACAACATGCGCTGGGATTTCTCTCGCTGTTGGCGTATGGCTTCCTTCTGGACCTTGACAATGCGTTCGGCTCGACCTGCGGGCACCGTACGGACCCGAGGCACGTTTTCGTCATCCTCGTTGGGGTAGACGAGCACGTCTTCGAGGGCGTCCTTAGGGAGCAGGTCGGTCATGGACCGAGCAAGCATAGACTTGCCCGTTCCAGGGTCGCCGATCATCAGCATGTGGCGTCGCTGTTCGGCCGCCTTCTTGATGACGACAGAACCGGCTTCCTGTCCGATGACCTGGTCGACCAGACGGTCGGGAATGGGAACATCGGCAGTGGACTCAAACGCAACCTCGGCAATCCAATCCTCAACCGATTGATTGAGAACTTCATCCGCACCTGTGGGCTCGGGAGACCACACCGTGGTGGTGGGTTCCTCGGCCACATCGGTAACCTCCTCAACACCGGGTTGGCCCTCATCAAGGGCTTCATCGGAAGGGGTCACGGTTTCTTCGGCCACGATACTTCCTCTCCTCACTCCCCTTTAGGGGTATGCTTTTCGAACAAATCCGGCGAGGGGTCAAAAAGACTCCATCACTGTTGGTTCAGTTGGTCAAGGTATTGCTGACCGTAGTAGTTCCACTGTTCCATGGTCCAGCCAGCGGGCAGGCCACCGGGGGGCAAGGGTGGAGCAGCGGGTGCGACCACGGGAGCAGGAGCGGCAACAGGAACCGGTGCAACGGCGGGAGCCGGTGCGGGAGCGACGGGCGCCACGGGTTGCTGGAAGATCTCACCTGCGCCACCATACATCGAGTTGGCCACGGTGTCATGGATGGGGAGGGCTTCAGCGTTCCACTTCATTTCCTCGGGCTGGCCACCGCCTCCACGCATGAACATCAAACCGAGGAGGGCTGCCACGATGAGGACGCCAATCACGATGAGGATGATGTTCATGTTGAGGCCGCCTTCAGCGTCATCTGCGCCGTTGCTCTGGACATCTTCGGTCGGGCAGTCTGCACGTGGGTCGTCGCAGGCGAGGTCAAAGTCGGTGTTGAGTTCAGCCAACCGTGCTTCGAGAGACACCTTGTCAGCTTGGTTGGCGTCATCAGCCAATTGCGCCTCAACTTCGGCGATTTCAGCCACGAGTTTGGCCACGTGCCAGTCAAGGAGTTCCTCTTCCATCTCAGTAGGCGTTGGAAGTTCCTCGGTGGTCATCCACTTCGTGGTGTCGCTGGTTTTGTACTCTTGGCCAAGATCATCAACGGCACGGACGGTGAGGCCGATGTAATCCATGTCCCGCATACCGTTGGTGCGAGCATAGCCCCCATCACCGTAGGAAGATGGGATGTTCATCTCTTGGGTCCAGCCGGTGCTTGATCGGGACATGTCCAAATCGTATTCCCAGAAACCGTCGCACGTACCGGACAACTCGTTGCACAAGGACCAGGTCACCGAGATGACGGTGAAGGATGGCGCACCATCGGTCAAGGCAAACGATGCGGTTGGCGTTTGGGTCTCGTAGGTGTAGTTCACCATGTCAACATAGAGGTGGCCGGAGCCATCATCGGTCTTCGAGATGTAGAATGGAAGGGCGTCAAAGACATTGACGGTGATTTCGTAGCTGTTCGTGGCGTAGCCGTCAGTCGTGGAAATCGTGACCGTCTGGATGCCAACTTCCTCGAAGTTCAAGATCAAGTCCCCGGTGACCAAACGAGCAGAGCCTGTCTCGGTCGACTGTGGGTTGTTGACCCAGTACGTACCCTGCGGGCTGTCAACGTCCGTCAAGCGGCTGTTGAGGTTGATGACCTTCTGGCGGTTCGTCTTGAGGGAGAACTCCTCAATGTCCGTCATGTCGAGGCGAGGTGCGTCGTTGATGGGGTTGATGCGGATGGTGACCGTTTGGTCGGAATACTGCTCGCCGTCGCTGGCACGGAGGGTGACCACCGTTTCGCCGTTGACGTCGTCGTCAACCGTTTCGTAGCCGAGGGTGTTGCCTCGGAGTTCAACGGTGATGAGTTCGGGGTTTGAGTTGTCCATGATCTGAAGCGAGAGCGTTGAGATGTCAACGGATTGACCGGTGTCGTCGGTGTCGGAGAGGTACTCGGCGAGGGAAAGGACGCCGCTGCTGCCTTCGTCAACCACTTGGATGGGCAGACCGCCCCAGCGAGGCTGACCGTTCTCGATGACGTTGAACAGGAGCGTTCCGTAGGGAAGTTCGCCGCTGTCGGAGTAGTCGCCGCCGTCATCCACACGGATTTCGATGCCCTTCTGACCGAGCGGGCAACCGTTGTCGTAAGGGAACAGAACCTCGATTTCTTCGGTGGCTGGATGCCATGCGACGAAGTTATCGCTGGTCGACGAGATGATGAGGTCGCCCAAGGGCGTTTCCGGGTCGCTCACGTGGCCGTCCATGCTGACTTTGGTGCTCAAGTCGCACATGACGGTCGGTACGGGGTCGGCCACGATGATGGGGCGGCCGTTGGCCAGTTCGAACATGTCTTCGGAGACCGTCCAGTCGCTGGTTTGGCCGCGGCTGTCGACGGTGCGAACACGCACGTCGTAGTCGCCTGCGCTCATGGCCATGCTGGGCGTGACGATGTATTCTCGTCCTTCCTGAGCGGTGTCTCGGTAGAGGATGTTGCCGCCGGAGACGATGCTTCCGTCCCACAGGTTGGCGCCAGCAGCAGAAACTTCAACCTCGAAATTCATGCTGTCGATGGTGTCGACGTTGTCGTTGGCATCGCCCTTGGCAAGGACGGTGACGTAGTCGCCGCGCTGAACGACATCAGAGCCGATCACCTGAGGGGTCTTCACAAGCGGGACACGGTCGTGGTCCACACCAATTTCGGCCACGTTGTTGCTTCCGGTCATGTCGCCGGTGACGCCCACGAGGCGAGCACCGAAGTTGGTGGACCAAACATTGCTTGGCAGGTTGGAGGTGTCAAACGTGGCCGTGCCCGTGAGGAACGGGGAGCCAGGTGCCACGTTCAAGGTCGGGATGGAAACGGTGTCAATCGCCGTGGTGGTGGCGCCGTTCTTGTAGTAGAATTCGAGCGAGCCACCGTTGGTGTAGTCCAGGTCGCCGGTGTTCTTCACATCGGCCTGCAGCGTGACCGTGTCGCCACGGACGTAAGAGGGGGTGCCTTGGTCGTTGGTGACCGTCATGCCCGACACGCCGATGTCCATCTTGGGACCCATCGTGGAGTCAATGGCGTGGTAGACGTGGGGGCTGCTGCCGCCAACGGAAACTTGGTTGCCGCTCATCAAAGCAGCGACGACGATGGCTTTGTTGATGCCACCGGGAACGACGGAGGTGGGAACAGAGGTCCACGACTCCGTGGCTTCGGTTGAGGAAACGGAAACGCTGTGGAAGGCGGTTCCAGTGCCACCGCTCTTCGACTTGTAGGTATCACCGGTGGTCAACCAAGCCATCCAGCAGTTGTAGCCGTGGGGAATGCCCGAG
The DNA here is from genome assembly GCA_964228815.1 of Candidatus Poseidoniaceae archaeon. GTDB lineage: Archaea > Thermoplasmatota > Poseidoniia > Poseidoniales > Poseidoniaceae > Poseidonia. The sequence continues at coordinate 37,529 of CAXRAL010000011.1, read as the reverse complement.
GAATAGGAGTAGCCCGTACAGTCCTTGTCCACAAGGGCGGCATAGAGTTTCATGTTGGAGGCTGGGGTTCCCGAACCCTTGTACTTGTAAGAAATACTGATGTCGTAGGAGCCACCGTTTTGGGAGATCGCAGCCGACATGCCGTAATCGTTGACGGTGCTGTGCATGCCGCCGCCGCTGGAGAACAAGCTGTCGTAGGTGGTGTACTGGTTGTTAGCACCGCTCTGTCGCTTGTCGGTTCGGTCGCCGAAGTAAGCGTCTGGGGCACCGCCGGTGGTCCAAGCCCAGTTGTACGGTGCAACGTTGCCAGCACGGGCGGTGTTGGTGGTGCCGAACGAGGCCGACATGTAGGTGACGTAGACGTACTCATCGGGGTGGTTCTGCTTGATGGAGTGGTGAGCATCCGAACCACCGCCCGTCTTGGAGCAGTGGCCGCAGTTGTCAGAGGAGATGTACTGGCCGAAGACGACGTGCCCGGGACTGGTGGCTTGGGAGTTTTGTTGAACCACTGGCTCGTCTTCGAGTTCAAGTGGTGTTTGGTAGAGTTCACCCATCATCCCAGAGGCAAGGCTTCCGAGGAAGATGGCGACGATGGCCAAGGCGAGGCTACGCACAGCGGTGTTCATGTTATTAGCACGGAGGAGAGAGTATATGAAACAAACGGACTGATGTCTGAGCGACCTTCCTGCGAAGTCCTTGCAGTCCAGCGATATTATCACCGTGGAGAACCTTAACAGGAAGCGCCCACTGGGCGGAGTTGTGACCTCAACAGAATGGGCTGTCCTCATCGAGGAAAACGGGAAAACCTACGTCGTTGAACTGGTTGATCAGCAACAAAAAATCAAGGGTCTCGGCGTCTTTAACCCACACCAAACACTTCAGGACATCACCATCGGCCAGTCCGTCATCATCGGGCAAAAGGAGCTGAAACGGATGCCTGTTCGTCTTCCGGAACTCAGCAAAGGCATGGTTCGACGCGCCCAAACCATTGGCAGCAAGGATGCCGGATTTTTCCTCACCAAACTCGGCCTTGGCCCCGACGACGCGGTGCTCGAAGCGGGCATTGGAAGCGGTGGACTTTCACTCTACATCCAGCGTGTCCTCGGGAAGGACGGCGTCCACGTGACCGTCGAACCCCGCGCAGAACATGCTGATGTGGCGCTGGAAAACCTGCGTCGTGCCAGCGCATCGTGGCGTCAACATCCCGTACATCACCACCTCGAGGGCACGCTTGAGGAGCGGGCGGGAGAGGCAGGCAAACTCGTTGAAGGGTTTCACGCCGTCATCCTTGACCTTCCCGACCATCCTCCCGCCATTGAGGCATCCGCAGCACTCCTGCTTCCAGGCGGTCGCTTGGCCTGCTATTGTCCGGTATCGTCCCAACTTGAGCGGGCGTGGGAAGCCTGTGAAGCAGCCGGTTTGACCGTGGAATGGGCAGGGGAACTGATGGAACGGGAATGGGGCCGTGCGTCAAAAGGCGGTATGCGGCCCGTGAACGGCCCGTTTGGCCATACGGCGTTTCTGCTGGTCGCTCAGCGATTGTGAGTACGAAAACCCCGAACGGGGCAGGCCTGCAACCGATGATGAGCGCTCGCTCTTCTGAGTGGCAAAATCTCCGGCTGTCTGCTGGTTCGCCGATGATCACTCAACCACACGAATCTTGTTTTCGCACTGGGGGCAGGTGAAGCGGAACGGCGGCGTGCTCCCTCGTGGAACACCCAGACGAGCATCACAGGTTGGACAGTTGACCTTGGATTCTCCGTCCAGTCGGCATTCGTTGTAGCCGAGTTCAGGCAGCTCCTTTTCCTCTTCAACATCGTCCTCTTCCTCATCGTTAACCTCGTCGCTCGATGCGTCATCTCCACGGGGACGGCGGCGGAGGAGTTGAATCGCAACAATCGCCAACAACCAGCCAGCACCCATGGCGCCGAGAGCAGCCGTTTGACCGACTTCCACGCCAAGCGGCAACGAGAGGCCGTTGGGCGGCAGGGCCGGCCCTTCAATGGTAATTGGAAGGGGAACCGACTCATCGGTGGTCAAGACGCCTCCGCCGGTCGAGGTTGCACTCACCACGATTTCAGATGTAGCACTGCGAGCGGTGTTTGAGGTGATGGTCAGCAAGAAATCAACGCTCGAGCCGGACGTCAACGAGAAATCACTTGTCACAACATCATCGCTCATGCGTTGCCATTCCAGCAGCACGAGGCCGGTGTTCCGTCCATAAGCATCCAGCGTGCCTGAAACTTCGGCGTTGCCGAGGTTGCTCACCGTGAGAATGACCGAGGTAGAGCTGTCGACACCCAACGACACCTGTCCTTCCGAGACCGAAAGGGCGACAAGCGAATCACCCGGCCAATCCACCTCAACGGTGTAGAGCGCAACCTGTTGAACAGCAACGTTGCTGCGTACAGCACTCACGGCACGGAAGGACACCCCACGCTGGCCTGCTGCGGCATCGTTGGCGACAACACACGACCATCCGAGCGCCTCGGAGGACAGGCCTGCGCCAACCGTGACTGAAGCATCAAGACCACAATCTTCCCCGATGGTGGTGATGCTAAACGTGTCCTCAGTGTTGCCCGTGTTGGTCAGCACAACCGAGCCAAACACGGATTCACCGGGCCCTGCAGCGTCTTTGTCGACACGGACATCAAGGGTCGCACCTGCCAACACCGGCTCAATGGTGATGTTGACGGCATCGCTCACCGCTTCGTTGGAGGTTGAGACGCTGCGCAGGGTGTAGACCACGCCGTTGTCCGGCGCACCGGTGGAAGCTTCACGAACGGTGATGGTGACCTGTTGCGAGGCACCGGGTGCGAGTTGGAACGAGGTGGGTGAGACCGTAAATTCGAACCAGTTCCCCTGACTTTCCGTTGACCATTCAACGAGGAAAAGGTCGGACGCCGTGCCCAGGTTGACCACTTCAACGTTCATCGAGGACGTCGTCAACGGACTGGCAAACATGCGCTGTTGAACGCTGTTCACCACGACTTCCTCCCGATTAATAACCACCACATCGAAGCTGTACGAGATGCTGAACGACCCGTCCTGATAGGTGAGCACCACTGGGGATGATGCAGGCGTAGCACCGGTGGTTGCAGAGAAGGTGATGTTGAGTTCCTGTTGTGCACCGGGTGCAAGGGTGATCTCATTCATTTCGTGGGCGACGTCCACGCCGACGGGCAAGCCCGAAAGGGTGGGGAGCAGCGTCAGGTTGGAGGTCCCATCGTTCACAAGCGAGAGTGCCATCGTCGAGGATTCGCCGGGTGCTACGAGCACACGGTCCTCGCTGGGTGGGAGAAGCGATGCACCGTCCACCTCCAACAGGTGAACATCCACCTGAAGGGCAGCGGTCTCGCCGTTGTATGAGGTTGAGAAGACCTGCTGAAGCAACCCGGAGAGGGAAGCATCACCCTTGGTGTTCACCGTCCACGTGCCGACTTCTCCTGCCGCCACGGTGATGCCTGATGAACTGACGAGCACGGTGGTCAGGCCGGTCGAGCCTTCAACGTCGAGGAAGAACGTGGCCTCATCGCTTCCGTGGTTGGTCAAACGAACCTCGTAGTTGGCTCCTTCCGCAGGAACAATGTCAACCGCAGCGAGAGGACCTGCAAGGGAGAAGTTGACAGCCTCGTCCACTTCAATCGTGAAGTCATACACATCCAGAGATTCGGTCGCGCCGTCCACGTTGTGGCTGGCCGTGAGGGTGAACGAACACGAGGCCGTGCTGTCAACGTTTTCGTCGACATCAATGATCATCTCAACTTCCTCGACACCACCCGGCGCCAACCCGTTCGACATGGCTGAAACCAACGACCCCGTGCAAGGATGTGTTCCCGATGAAGCGGAAGCGACCAACGCCCAATCGATGTCAAGCGCCGTGTTACCTGTGTTCTCCACCTGCACACCGGTGAGCGTGCTTGAGCCTGGCAGGAAGACATCATCCTGCCGTAGGAAGGCGGTGGAGACCGAGGGCTCAGATTCAACTTCAACCACCATGACGGTGGACGAGGTGATGTTCCCGTTGGTGGAACCAATCGTCAGTCGGTAGCCATAGAAATCAGGGGCGGCGTTCGATGGAACGGTGATGGAGAGGGTTGCAGATGCAGAGCCACCGGCGGCGATGTTGGAGAGTTCGTCGTCCTGCCATTGAATGTACCAACCTTGCGGAACAGAGGACCCAAGACCGAAGGCTGCAGTGCCCGAGACCTCCCATGGATAGTATGACATTCCTGTGGTTTGGTTGAACACGGTGTCGTCGGCTGCCTGCTGAAGCGCTAGTTTGACGTTGGCGTTGAGGTTCACGGCATCGGTGCTTCCCACGCAGGTTTCTCCCGTCATCGTGGCGTGGAACACGCACGCAGCGAGGTAGGAGCCTGAAAGCGATGGGTGGCTGCCGTCGGAGGTGTAGAGGTCGTAGAACAGGTTCCCTGAGGCCGCGGGGTCATCACCTGCAGCGACGACGCCATCGTGAACGGTCTTGAACGCCAGGCCGACCGGCGCTATCCAGACAGTGTGGCCGGCATTGGAAATGTTCTCTGCGTAGCGGGTGTAGCCTTCGGTCAACCGCTCCTGCATCGTTGTGAAGTTGTTGTTGAAACTGTTCATGGAGTCGCCATCGCGGTAGCCCCAGGTCATGAAGAGGACCGTTTCGCCGCCTTCGTCAGCAATGGCATCACTGAGGGAAACGGACGCATTCTTGCTGTCTTGCCACATGCTGTTGCTTGAGTAAAACGAGGGAACTTGACTCTGGTCTTGCAACACCACATAGTCCCAGGATGAACCACGCAATGTGGTGTTCCACTGGTCCCCGGACGTGTTCACGTTAGACCAGTGGTTCGGCAACCTCATCCCGCCCCCGTTTAGGGATCCGAGGGTGGCGTTGTAGCCGTCAGCGTCCATGATACCGTCAACGAGCGTGGCCAAGTTGTTGGCGCCGGTGTAACTGTTGCCCATCATCAGGACGGAAAGGGAGGTGGTGTTCGTCCCGTTTGAGCCCGTACCGTTGCCCGTGCTGTTGTCCGAGGGGTCGCCGCCGGATGAATTCCCAGAATTGTTGCTCGTACTGGTGTTGGTGTGGTTGGCCCACCACGATGCGAGGTCGGGTTGAACTTCCACATCGAGGAGGAAGGTGTCAGTCACCGTTCCGAGGTTGTGGGCCGTGAACGTGATGTCCGTGCTTTCACCCGCCCCGATGTTCACCAGGGGCGAGCCGTCAACGCTCAAGGATGGATGGTAGGCGGGCGCCACGGACACCAACACAGTGATCATGGAGGTGGAGCCGCTGTCCGGTTCGGTCACGTTGACCGTGAACGAACCGCTGTCCGCCACGGTGGCGCCTTCGGCCAGCCTCACGACCAAGGTGGTGTTCTTGGTCCAGGTCGGGAAGACGTTGTCGACGGTGTTATCCACGGGAAGGACCGTCCACACCGAAGCCAGGTTACCCTCGTCGATGCTGACATTAAACGACTCAATGGCCGTCGCATTGTTCTCAATGGAGAGGGTGATGTTGATGCTTTGACCGGGCTCGAGAACGGCGTGTTGGACATCGACGCTCAACAAGATGGAGGAATGCGCCGACGCTGGCGCCACCATGGGTGAGAGGCTCATCATCAAGAGGACGAGGACACAACACACGGCACGACCAGCGCGGGTGGACATGGCTCAACCAAGGCGACGCTGTTCAAGAGACTTCGGGAGCATCCCACTTCCGACCGTCTGACTTTTGCCTTCTTGAAGCGGCCAACAGCGAGCAGTTTTGGTGTTCGGCCCGTGAATGTTCGGCGGTCGCAGCAGGGTGCTGGACGGAGCGAATGCTTCATGTTCTTCGCCACTGCCCACCGGGCATGACCACTTGGGTCCCCACCGCATACCGAACCCACACCCTCGGCGAACTCCAAGCCAACGGAGCCGACCTCGTCGACACCGAAGTGACCGTCATCGGCTTCATGGAAGCCAATCGAGGAAAGGGCGCCATCTGCTTCGTTGACCTTCGAGACGGAACGGGAGCGGCTCAAGTGTTCCTCAAGGCGGACAACGTGGGAGAAGAAGCCCTCGACACGGTCCAGCGCATGACCCGAGAATCCACCCTTCAGTTCACCGGCACCGTGGCCCTCAAGCGTCCGCCCAAGATCAAGGAAGGCGAGCCCACACCGCCGCCAGCGTATGAAGTGCTGGCGACCTCGGTTAACGTCATCGCCCGTGCCGAAGCACCGCTGCCGTTGGGTGTCACGGACAACGTGAAGGTGGAGTTGGACACACGACTCGACAACCGATTCCTTGACTTGCGAAGAGGGCACGTGAACGCCATGTTCCGCCTCAGAGGCAAGGTCCTCCAGTTCGGTCGAGAACACCTCATTTCCGAAGGATTCCTCGAAACCCATACGCCAAAGATCGTCGCCACCGCCACCGAGGGCGGCGCTGACCTGTTTCCCATGCAGTACTTTGACCGCCCAGCCTTCCTCAACCAGTCACCTCAGTTGTTCAAGCAACTCTGCATGAGCGGTGGCCTTGAGCGCGTGTTTGAAATCGGTCCAGCATTCCGTGCAGAAAAGAGCGACACCTACCGCCACCTTGCAGAATTCATCTCGTTTGATATTGAGTGTTCTTGGGCCAACGACGACGACGTGATGGGTGTCCTTGAGCGCATGCTTCACCACATTTGGAAGTCGGTGGCAGAAGAGGAGGAATCCCAAGCCCTCATCGCCACCATCAACGCCTACCGTGCCGAGCAAGGTGAGGAACCTGTGGAGGTGATCGTTCCCGAACTTCCGTTCCCGCGTGTCGAGTACGACGACGCCATTCGCATCATCAAGGAAAAAGGCGGCACCATTGAGTGGGGCGACGACATTGACGCTGAGAACTCAGACCTGCTGGCCGAAGATTTGCCTCAGTTCTACTTCCTCCCTCGATGGCCCATGTCCCTGAAGCCGTTTTACATCCACCAAATCGAAGGTGAGATCGGAAGCACGGGCGAACAACTCTCCCGTGGCTTTGACCTCAACTTTGGCAGGGACGAGATGACCTCTGGCGGTCAGCGGGAACATCGCATTGACGTGCTCGTCGAGAACCTTCGAACGATGGACCTTGACCCAGAAGAATTCGAATTCTACGTCGCTGGATTTCGCCATGGCGTCCCGCCCCATGCGGGCTGGGGACTCGGCGTTGAGCGGATTTTGATGAAGCTGACAGGAGCGAAGAATGTCCGTGAAACGGTCCTCTTCCCACGCGATCTTCGTCGATACTGCCCCTGAGAGCGCCGGAAAAACCAACGGCAACTTCAGCCGCTGCCTTCATCGTGGTTCATTCAATTTGAATCGGACCAGCCAGCATCCAACGCATCCCAAGCGTCGGCGAGGCCTGCGTCATCCTCTGTCTTGGCGACATCATCGGGCATTTGGGGGATTGTCTGCTCCACCTCGGGCGGTTGTTCTGCCGGGAGAGGTGTGGAAAGAGGGGGGACATGGCCGGATGTCGCCGGCTGATGGAATGGTTGAATCTCTGGCGTCTCGGTTGGCCAAGAAGATGATGCAAAGGTTGGAGGGCTCGTCGGCCGATTGGAGGGCTCAAAGCCCCATTGTTCGGCTTCATGGTCCATCAATGAATCAGAGTGCTGCGCTTGGCGCCGCCCGTAGATGACTGCCGCACCGCCGAAGAGAACCAACATGGCACCCAACCAACTCAACATGCCCAACCACGAAGAAAACGTTGAACTCTCAGGGAACGCATCGTAGGCGTCGGCCACGCCATCGCCGTCTGAGTCGAAGGCGGCGTTCGGGTCGTCCGGGAAGCGGTCAGCAACATCCCCTATGCCGTCGCCATCGGAATCCCGCGACTCTCGGGCGTCGTTTGGAAACACGTCCGCCTCATCGCCAACACCGTCAAAATCCGAATCATAACACTCCTCCGGGTCAAGCGGGAAGACATCGCTGTTGTCGCCGCACCCGTCATCATCGGTGTCGTTCCATTCCGAGGCATCGGAGGGGAAACGGTCGCTGTTATCACCCACGCCCTCGCCGTCTGTATCGTTCCATTCGGTCGGATCAAACGGGAACGCATCACGGTTGTCCCCGTACGAATCGTTGTCTTGGTCGGCCCAGTCCGAGGAATCTGAAGGGAACAGGTCGGTGTTGTCGCCGTAGCCATCACCGTCGCTGTCCGACCACTCCGTCGGGTCGTTAGGGAAGGCATCGTTTGTGTTGGCGTAACCGTCTCCGTCCCTGTCGGGGCAGCCAGGAGGGGTGATCGACAACCCGTACTCCAACAGGCAAGCATCGGCATTATCACCCACACCATCCCCGTCCAAGTCGCTCCACTCGGTGTCGTCGGTCGGGAACGCGTCTCCGTTGTCACCGTACCCGTCTTCATCTGCATCATTGCACTCGCTCGGGTCAAACGGGAAGCGGTCCGTGTTGTCACCGCACCCGTCTCGGTCCGTATCCTTCCATTCCGTGGCGTCGAGGGGGAAGGCATCCTCGCCATCCAGCCATGTATCATCATCCGTATCCTCGTCTCTCGGGTCGGTGTTGGCGTTGGCTTCGTCGTTGTTGGAAAGACCGTCACCGTCCACATCATTGTCCTCTGCATCGGCACAACCATCACCGTCCAAGTCTGTTTCGTGAGGATTCAGCAGGCCTTGAGGGCAAGCATCCTCCTCGTCGTGAACGCCGTCGTTATCGTCATCGTCGTCCTCAATATCCGCACAACCGTCGCCGTCATGGTCAAAGGTATTGGGACTGAACGGGCATGGATCCAACGCATCGTTCAGACCATCCCCATCGGAATCCCGTTGTGAAGTCGAGCAACCGTCCTCATCCACCGATTGACCTTCGATGGTGCCCGGACAGGTGTCCAACCCGTTCACCACACCGTCTAAGTCGTCGTCTCGTTGACTCCATGCGCAACCGATTGCATCGGCTTGTTCATCGGTTGGCGTCCAGTCGCATCCGTCGATCATGTCGACCACGCCGTCACCATCGGTATCTGCTTCTCCCACGGCTTCGATGGCATATCGGGCGATGATGTCGTGCATCACTCGCGTCGGATGTGCTTTGTCAAAGAACACGTATTCGTCCACGTTGGACGCAATCGAACTCCCACTGTTGCAAATCGGAAGGGGCAGAAGGGTGCTTCCCCCCGAACACGCGGCATCCTGCACGTTGGTGAGCCCAAGGGCTTGTTTATTGTCGGTGATGTCACCGAAAACGGACCAAGCATCCACAGCATGAACGGTGATGCCCAACTCGGCTCGGAGGTTGACAATGATGGTGGCAAGTTGGTTGTTGTAGTCGATGACTTCGTTACGAATCGTGGTCTGCTGGGAGGCTGAGCGCCCTTGGATTTCGGGGGTGTCTTCGAGGGGCGGTAAATTCGGGATGACGAACGTGCGTGCGCCCGCTCCAGCGAGCTGTCGAATGTGAGCCTCCATGTTGGTGGCGATGGTGTCAGCGTTCGCTGAACCGTACAAGAAATCGTTCCCACCTGCCCACAAACTCACGACGGCATTGCTCGGTACCGTGGCCTGAACGTTAGCGAGGTAACTTGTGATTTGCGTCCCAACGTTGGGGATGAGCAAGTAGGCGTAGCCTGAGCCTGTTTGTGCACCTCCGAAGGCGCGATTTGACCCACTCGAGGTCAATCCTGACCCGATGCTGCTGGTCAGACCGTAGGCATCGTACAAGCCCCCAAGCCACACCTCCCCATTGGAAAATCGTCCTTGCCAGTACGGAGGTACATCGGGTGTGTTGAGGATGGACGCTTTGGCGTTCCCCATATCGGAGAGAGAATCGCCAAACGCAAGCAGTGAACCGGCGTTGACCATTTTCACCTGTTGAAAGACCACAAATTCAACATCGGCAGCACCCAACAAGGCGTCGGATGAATCGTACACCAGGACCTCAACTTTGTGAAAGTGCGATCCACGGTAAAACGCTGAAAGGTCAAGGTCGATCACCGTGAAGGTCCCGGTGGCGCCGAACCGTAATGTTCCATTCAGGAGGTCCCCTTGTTGGTCACTCAGCAGCCATTCGGCCCGAAGTTGTTCGTTGAACGGTGCGTTGCGCAGTCGAAGGTCAAGCTCGACGACCTCATCGGAAGTCCAGTCATGCCGTTGGAGTTCAAGGGTGATCACCGTGGAACGGCCTTCGGTCGCTTCCACCATCACTGAAAACGGTGCGAGCACCAGCAGAAGCAGTATCAGGAACCACCGATGCACGGTTTGTGTACGGTTGGGCGTATGAAAGCCCTTTCCCCTCGAGGAAGGACACAAGCATGATAGCCCAACGACTTGAGACGATGTCATGGCGGTTGACCGAGTCCAATGGGGCGCAGAGGTGTGGCAAATCGCCGACCTCTACATGCCCGATGACCCATCACCGTTTCAGAAAGACGAAGGCATTCCGTGCGTCATGCTCATCCATGGTGGCTTCTGGAAAGAGCAGTACACCCTCGACTTGATGCAACCCATCGCGGAGGACCTTGCAGAAGCCGGTGTTGCCGCATGGAACGTCGAATACAAGCGGTGGTCTCCCGAGGAAGATGGCGTGTGGATGGACACGCTCTCCGATGTGTTGAGGGCGTGGGGGCACCTTTCGCTGATTCCGGGCATCGACATCACTCGCTCCATGGTCATGGGTCACTCCGCCGGTGGTCAACTGGCCTTGTTGATGGGCGCCAAAGCTGAACGACGCCCCTGGCTCGCCATTGCCCAAGCCCCCATCACCGACCTCATCGGCGCCGACCACGCCAACCTTTCAGACGAGGGCGACGCCGTGCGTCGATGGATTGGCTCATCACCCGAAGAAAACGAAGCGGTGTGGCGACAACTCAACCCCGTCGACCACCCTCCCACCACGAGCGTCTTGCTCTTCCACGGTGAGCATGACGTGGACGTGCCGCTCGAACAATCGGAAACGTACGCCCGAATCATGAAGGCCAAGGGGGCCGACGTGCAGAAAGTGTGGCTGCCCGGCGATCACTACGACATCATTGACGTGGCTTCCGATGACTGGTTGGTCCAACTCAACACCGTCCTCGACTGGCTGTGAGCGGAAGCCATGCCCCTGGCACCCGATGCGCCAAAATCGCCGCCACCTCGGACGGCTGGATTCAACCCAAGGGCTATGACCTGTGGCGATTTCGCCGATGCATGGACCTCCTCGGAGACGACTACCCGTTCTCATCAACCGCCCTCAAGGGGAAGCACGCCTTTGTGTGCGGTGCCAGCAAAGGCATCGGTGAAGCGACGGCCAAAATGATGGCGAAGGCTGGAGCAGACATCACCGTTTGCGCCCGAAACGGCGCAGCGCTGACCGCGCTGTGCGAAGAACTCGCCGGCCTTGGCGATGGACGACACCAGGCCCTCATGTTGGACCTCGAAGAAACCGATGGGTTGGCTGGAGCCTTCGCGTCAGCTGCTGAAACCCTTGGCCCCGTTCACATCCTCATCAACAATGCAGGTGGGCCACCCGGCGGTCCACTTCTGAACAACGTCATTGAGGATTTTGACGCACCGTTTAGGCGCCACCTTCACGCCGCCCACACCCTTGTCAAGGCGGCTGTCCCGGCCATGGAGACCGCAGGCTACGGAAGAATCGTCCAGATCATCTCCACCTCTGTCAAAGAACCCATTCCCAACATCGGTCTTTCGAACACCCTCCGTGGAGCCATGGCCTCGTGGGCCAAATCAATGTCCAACGAGTTGGCCCCTTGCATTACCATCAACAACGTCCTGCCGGGTTTCACCGATACCGAACGGCTCGGCAACCTCTCGGCGTCCATTCAGGAACGAACGGGCAAATCCGCCGAGGCTGTCCGAGAAGGCTGGTTGGGGCAAGTCCCCATCGGCCGCCTCATCGACCCGCTCGAGACCGCCAGCGCCATCACGTACCTTTGCCTCCCTGCATCAGGTGGCATCCGAGGCGTGAGTTTGGCCGTGGACGGTGGCCGCTTGCGCTCCATTTGAGGTGAAACCATGGAAACCGACATGTCGCCGGAAATGGCTTCTCAGGTTCTCAGCATGCTCACCGGCGGTGGGTCGATGGACCACATCAACACCTCGCTCGCCCTCCGCCTCATCCCTCTGGCCCAAGAATTGGAAGATTCGGACCTCGTGGAAAAGTTGCTCGAGCACGCCAGCACCGTGGCCAAGACGGATGAGGAGCAAGGTTGGGCCCGATTTGAAGCCCTGAAAGTGGTTGAAGCCAGCCTTGAGAGCTACCTCCGCCTCGCTGAGGATGCCGAACGGATGGAAGGAGCATCGTCCCTCACCGCCGCAGTCAACCACTACGTAGCCTTGCTCTACCTTGCGGAGGGCCAACTCGACGAGGCACGGGCCACCGCTCAGCACGCCCTCCGGATTCGACAAACCATCGAGGACAAGGAGGGGATGGCCTACGGCATGGCCTTGCTGATGACCGTTGCCAAGCGTCAGCATGACGAAGACACGGCCATCGCCGTTGGCACCGAACGACTGGAACTCCTCATCTCCATGAAGGACGATGTGGGGCAGATGGAAGCCTTGGCTGATCTCGCCCACTGCCAGGCGACCATCGGTGAATTCGGTGCAGCGCGAGACTTGTTCGAACGGTCCCTTGACTTGGCCAAGTCCATGGAGATCCTCTCGGGCCAACTTGTGGCCCGATGGGGCCTCGCCGATTTGGCTGAAATCGAGCAGGACTACGAGACGGCCATGCTCGTGCTGTCTGATGCACTCCACGAGTTCATTGCTGCCAACAGCCCGGCGCCCGCTCCATTGCGTCAGCGAATCCATGACCTGACCGAGCTCAGAAACCAACCGGCTGAAGATTCATCCGAATCTTGAGGCTCACCATCATTATGAGCCATGGCGCTGTGGACGAACCGGTGCGTGGCCATGGAGCATGACATCTTCTTCTCCATCTCGCAGACGCCCGACGAACACGGGCACATTCCCAACGAGGCCACCATGCTACGGAACTATTTCCAGCAGTTGGCTTGCGCCGATGAACTCGGGTTTGGCGTGGGTTGGATTGCTCAGGCACACTTGTCGACGGAGACGCAGAAATCCAACACCAAGCCGGTGGTCCCCCACTGGAAAGGGGAAGTCGGCCTGTGCACGGATTTTCCACAGCTTGCGCTTGAGTCGTTCCGGCGAACCAAGAACATCGAAATTGGGAGCGCTGTTGTCTCCATCCTCGCCTCGGGCGGTCCCATCGCTCAGGCCGAACGCATGGCCAACCTGCTGAGCCTGCACGGCCTCGATGAGAACGAGCACCGCTGCCTGCACGTTGGATTTTCAGCCGGCCGATTCGAATTCATGGCGCGTCCGTACGGTGTTGTGCCACGCAACGCCATCGAGGAAGCGGCGTGGCCGGCCCTTCGCGGACAAGTCTTCATGGAAGCCGCAGAGATTTTCCTTCGCTTGCTCCGTGGCGACGTCATCAATTCCGATATGATCCGCTCCACCGTCCTGACACGCGACAATTTCCGTAGCGACGAGGACTGGGTGGCGGTGCAGAACGCCGCAGTAGAATTTGAAGCGCTTCACCATCGGCCTGAAGCCATTGAAATCCCACCTCGCTACGTCTTTGAGGACCTCAAGATTGTTCCGACCGAGTTCAGAAAAGACTTGCTTCGGCTGGTGGCCGGCACCCACGACCCACGCGCCCAGACCTTCGTGAACACGATCCTGCCCGTCAAGGTGTTCAACCTCTCCATCACCTCGCCAGAGGTCATTGATGCCACGCACGAGCGCATGCGAGAAGTGTACCACGCCGACGGTGGTGCGTGGAACCGTGGCGACATGCCGCGAACCAGTTTTGTGTTCTTGAACGCAGAAGAAGGACTCACTCCGGAAGAACAATCCAAAGCCGCCCAAGCTGAAGCCGACCGAGCATTGAGCGCCTACTGGAATGCCCTCGAAGGCACCATCGACCCCAACAAAGTCAGCCGCGCAGCCAACAACGCTCTTATCGGGAACGTGGAGGAAGTGGCGCAGCAAATGGTTGAGCGATTCCACCCAGAGGACCGCATCATGGCTTGGTTTGACTTCTTCAATCACGATTCGGACAGGGTCTGTCGGAACATGACCGCCTACATGGAACAAGTCGTCCCCATGGTCGAATCCATGCTGGAGGATGGTTGAATGGGCATCCATCACGACACGTATTCGGCGGTTCAGCCCGGCAAACCGGGTTCGGCGATGTACCCAGACTCCCCTTTGGGCGAGCAAGTCGAAGGGATCCCCACCGGGCGTGAAGTGGCGTGGGAACCGCTGGTGGACTACCGACGAAACGGCGTCTCAGAGACCACCATTCATGGTGCAGTGGCATGGGCTCACGGCGACGAAGTCATCCATTCCTTTGGCGGTAACGTGTTGTGTTATGGCCGCTCAATGATGAAACCCTTCATGCTCAAAGCCTTCACCAAAGAACTCGAGGATTGTTCTTGGGAGCAGAAAGCGATTGCCGTGGCCTCCCACAACGGTGACACCGAGCACGTCGCTGCAGCGCAATCCCTTCTCTCCGAACCCGAGTGGCCGCTGATGCTCACGCCGCTGGATGTCCCGCTGATTCAGTTCGGTCGTCAAGTTCGCCGCCCTCGCCGATGGTTCCACACGTGTTCGGGGGAACACGCCGCGATTCTCCGTGGATGCCGGAAAAAGGGGTGGAATCGTGCTGGCTACACCCTCCCCAACCACGAAGTGTTCCATGCCTACATGGAGCAGTTGCGCACCTACCTCGGCGAGAATTGGTCCCCGCTCCGCATCGCGAAGGACGGGTGCGGCCTGCCCACCGTTTCCAACACCGTAGCTGAACTGGCACAGATTTACGCCGGACTTGTGCGGGACAAAGACGAGGACTGGATTTGGGAAGCGATGGTCCGGCACCCCGACCTGGTGGGCGGCTTCAACCGACTGGATTCCACGATTTTGAAGGCCGGCGAAGGAACGGTGATTGCCAAGGAAGGTGCAGACGGCCTGCTCGGCATGGCCATCGAACATCCCGACTTCCCCAAAGGACTCGGCATCGTGGTGAAAATTGCCCACGGTTGGAACTCCCAAGCCACATGGTACGTCGCCCGCGCCCTGCTGGGGGTGCTGGGCATCAACCTTCGAAACCCCTACCCGCTGCATCGGCCGAAAGCCTTCATCGTGCCGGGCATCGTACCCGAACACTACGTTGAGGTCCTCGAAACCGTGCCGACATGGGACGAGTGGGACCCCGACCAAGACCGCTGGAATTACGAGCCGGACGTGATATGATGGACCCGGTGCTCAATTTCATTGACGGCGCCTTCGTTCCCGCCCAGAACGGAACCACCCTCAACACGGTGAATCCTGCCACGGGCGAGGTCATCACCACTCTGCCCAAATCCTCCTCAGACGACGTCGAGGCAGCGACGGCGGCCGCCCTCCGAGCAGCCCCTGCTTGGGCCGCCACCACCATGGATGAGCGCATCGCATGGTTGCACCGAATTGCCGATGGTCTGGAAGATGACCGTGAAACCGTCGCTCAACTTGAGAGCAACGACACGGGCAAACCCATCGCCCTCGCACGGCGAGTTGATGCTGCTCGGTCGGTGTCCAATTTTCGCTTCTTTGCTGAATTCGGGGCACAGCACAGCGACCCGACCTTCACCGACCACGGCGCCATCAATCACCTTCATCGCTCACCCATCGGCTGCGTCGGTCTCATCACGCCATGGAACCTTCCGCTCTACCTGCTCTCGTGGAAAGTGGCCCCGGCCTTGCTGATGGGCAACACCATCGTGGCAAAGCCCTCGGAACTCACCCCCCTGACGGCCAACCACCTTGCCGTGGTGATGGAGCGCATTGGTTTCCCAAGCGGCGTGTTCAACCTCGTCCACGGCCTTGGGCCAGACGTCGGCCAAGCCATCGTCGAACATCCCGACATTCGCGGTGTTTCGTTCACCGGTGGCACGTCCACAGGGAAAATCGTCGCCGCCACCGCCGCCCCCATGTTCAAGAAACTCTCCCTTGAATTGGGAGGCAAGAATGCGACCGTTGTGTTGGACGATGCCCCGCTTGACGAGATCATGGACGGTCTGGTGCGGGCATCGTTCACCAATTCGGGCCAAGTGTGTCTTTGTGGTTCACGAATTTTAGTGGACGCCTCCATCTACGAATCGTTCAAATCGAAATTTACCGAAGCCGTCGAAAGCATCACGGTGGGCGATCCGAGCGAAGAACAGACCAGCATGGGCTCGGTGATTTCTCACGACCATCGAGGCAAGGTGGAGTCGTACATCCGACTGGCTGTCGAGGAGGGCGGGCGAGTCCTCACCGGTGGGACCTCGGGCGATGCTCCCGTTGAGGGCGTTTCTCAGCAAGGCGCTTTTTTGCGTCCAACCGTGATCGAAGGCTTGAGCCACACCTCTCGCACGGCCACCGAGGAGATTTTCGGGCCCGTGGTCACGCTTCATGCCTTTCACAACGAGGACGAAGCCGTTGAGATGGCCAACGCTACAGAATACGGACTGGCCGGTTCAGTCTGGACGGCCGACACCGAGCGGGGTCATCGCTTCGCTCAGCGACTTGACACCGGCATTGTTTGGGTGAACACCTGGCTCAACCGAGACCTGCGAACACCCTTCGGCGGTGTCAAGCAATCCGGTGTTGGCAGAGAAGGTGGCGCATGGTCGGTGAATTTCTTTTCGGAATTGACCAACATTTGTGTTCAGCAACCCTGAGAACACATGTTCAAATGCTTCCCTGAAGACCTCCAGTCATGGACGAAGAACCGCTGCCGCTCTTTGTCCTGCCCATGGTGCTGTTTCCGGGCGAGCACCAGGAACTGCGTGTGTTTGAGCCACGCTATCGTCAGATGCTCGACACCTGCATCCTCGACGAGCGCCCCTTCGGCCTGGTGATGAACGACCCGTTCGAGCCGACCAACGGTTGGGACGGCCCACGTCGGCACGGATGCGAAGCGATCATACAGACGCACGAAACACGAGGCGTGAACCATTTCATTACCATCACCGGCGGCCGCCGCTTTTTCGTTGAGGAGATCGTCGAACCAGCATTGCCACCGTTTTCCGACCCTGCCATGGCGAGCCTCATCGAGGACGGAGTGGCGCCAGACATTGAAACACTCCTCGAACACCTTCCAGATGACGCAGAACACAGCCGACTCTACATCTCGGCCAAGGTGCGCTACCTCGACGAAACAGGAGAACTTGACGAAGAGGACCAAGCCTTCCTCCGTACGTTGACCCGAAATGTGGTGGTGCGAGCAGGTCGTGGTTTGAACGTGGATGCCGCCATCTTGAATCAGTGGGTGACCTCCATCTGCGAAGAGCAAATCAACGCTGAGAAGGAATCCATTTACAACATCGCAGCCCTGTGCCTCAACGATTTGGAGGCGCGGCAGCAACTGCTCGCTTGTTCCACGGCAGGTGAAGCCATTCATGAACTGAGAAACAACGTTCACGGGTTCGCCAACGAAGAAGAATGACCGCAGGCGACGCGTTCAAAACACCGAGGGCGGTGGAAGATGCATGTCCGTTTACAGTGAAGCACGGAAAGTCACCACCCACACGCTTCAGGAAATGAAGCGAGCAGGTGAAAAAATCACCATGCTCACCGCTTACGACTACTCCCTTGCCCGCCTGGTCGACCAAGCCGGTGTCGATGTCATCCTCGTGGGCGATTCCGCCTCCAACGTGATGGCCGGTCAGGTCACCACCGTTCCGATGACCTTGGACCACATGATTTACCACGCTCAGTGCGTTGAGCGAGCTGTTGACCGCGCCCTGCTCGTGGTTGACATGCCCTTTGGAACCTACCAGGGGAACTCACGCCAAGCGCTTGAGTCGGCCATTCGAATCATGAAGGAATCCAGCGGCCACGCCGTCAAATTGGAAGGCGGTGCCGAAATCGTTGAGTCAATTCAGCGCATTTTGACTGCAGGCATCCCTGTCATGGGGCACTTGGGTCTGACGCCACAATCCATCTACAAGTTCGGCACCTACTCGGTTCGGGCTAAAGAGGACGAGGAAGCCGAGAAGCTCATCGCCGATGCGAAAATTCTCGAGGAAGCGGGCTGCTTCGCCATCGTGCTTGAAAAAATTCCACGTGAACTCGCCAAGCGAGTATCCGAGGCTCTCAGCATTCCCACCATCGGCATCGGAGCAGGACCGGATGTTGACGGTCAAGTGCTCGTCCTTCACGACCTCTTGGGCATCACGATGGACTTTTCACCCCGTTTCCTGCGCCGCTACCTCAACCTCGCCGAAGAGATCGATGGTGCCATCAAGTCCTACTGCAGCGACGTGCGCTCGGGTGACTTCCCCAACGACGAGGAATCGTACACGTCGTGATCAGGCCATCATGCTGAAGTAGAGCAGCGATCCACCGAGAGCGCCGATGTTGACGCCCATGGTGTGCCAGATGGCCAGCCGAAACGGCGGGAGATGGAAACGCCACCACGACGTGCTGACCCAAATCCACACCACCACGGTGACGTAGCCACCACACACAAAGCCACCAAATCCGGTCGACCAAATCAGCATCAACGGAAAGGCGAGCGCCGCAGCACCAGCGAGGTACTCTTTCCAGCGGCTCTGCGGATGATTGGTGAGCAGACGATGAAGCAGGGGAGCGAACAACAGCATGAGGAGCAATCCCCCTTGCGGTGGGTTCGGCATGCCGTAGGAAAGGTGGGGCATGGCGAGGGCTTCCCACAGCGCACCTGCGCCCATGCCAAAAGCGGTGGGCGCCATCACGTTGTCAAAGGTCTCCCGCCAAGTCGCCGAACGGGGAGGCAGGGCCTCCACCTGAAGGGACGTTGTTTCCTCGGCGGACGCCTCCATGGGTCTGCCTCACCGCAGGTCGTTTATGACCCCTCGTCCCCCGAAACGGATGAAAGGTGCCGATGATGAATTAAACCTCCCCGCCCTGCATTGGGCCATGGGCAAAGGTCGCATCGTGGCTGGTTGCATCGCTCCCCACCCACCCCACTTGGTGTACGCAGAAAACCCGCCCCAGAACGAACCGGTGGCCGAAGGCGGTTGGGAGCAACTCCGCTGGGGCTACGAACGGCTTCGAGCCTCGCTGGCCGACAAGGACTACGATGCCATCGTGTTGCTCTCTCCCCACTGGCAAACCTACGTCGGCACCCACTTCCTTGGTTTGCCTCATTTTGAGGGCCTTTCCGTCGACCCCATCTTCCCGAACCTCTTCCGCTACCACTACGACATGAACGTGGACGTTGACCTCGCCAAGGCCATCCATGACGAAGCCGAAGCCGCCGGCCTTCCCGTGAAGATGATGGAAAACCCGGATTTTCGTGTTGATTACGGCACCATCACGACCGGCCACTTGTTCAACCCTGATTGGGACAAACCGCTCGTGGTCATTTCCAGCAATCGCTCCACGGCCTACTACTCCGTGGAAGTCATGCAAGAAATCATGGTGGAACTTGGAAAAGTGACCCGACGGGCCATCGAAGCCTCGGGGAAAAAGGTGGTCGTTTTGGCCAGCAATTCGCTTTCGCACCGACACTTCACGACCGAATCCGAAATGCCCGAAGACATGAGCAAAGAGCACATCACGAGCCATGCCATGCATTTGTGGGACATGCGGATGATCGACTACATGCGGAGCGGACAGGCGCAACGCATTCTCGATGAAATGCCCGAGTTCACCGAACAAGCCATCGCAGAAAGTGATGGAGGCGGACTTTCTTGGTTGCTGTCCACCCTTGACGTGCCCGACTACCCTGCTATTCTGCACGGCTACGGCACCATCATCGGGACTGGAAATGCGGTGGTTGAATGGCCCTGCTATGCACATGAGGAGGAACAGGCATGAGCGAAGGTGGCGTGGTAGCCTCATTCGTGGTCCCTGTTCATCCGCACACGGTACTTGCTCCCGACATGAACCCCGGTTGGCGAGCGCTTCGCAATGCCTACGACGAGGCTGCACAAACCATTCGCGACCTTGAGGCGGATTTGCTCATTATCTACTCAACGACGTGGCCCTCCATCATCGGCCATCAAATCCAAGCCGACCCCAACCCCGAGTGGGTGATGGTCGACCACGACTTCCACGATTTGGGCTCCATTCCCTATTCCTTCAACATCGACGCTGAATTTGCCCATGCGTGGGACGACGCCAACCGAAACCGAGGACTCCAAAGCCGGTGTGTCAACTACAAGGGATTCCCCATCGATGTCGGCTCCGTCGTCGCATTGACGCTGCTCAACCCGGACAATTCCATCCCTGCCGTCATCGTGTCCTCCAACATGTACGCCAACCGAAGTGAAACCACCGTCCTGGCGAAATCATGCTTGGACGTGATCAAATCCCAAGGTCGGCGAGCCGTCGCCATCACGGCCATGTCGCTCTCCAATCGCATGTTCACGGATTTCATCGAACCCGCAGATGACAAAATCCACTCGCTCAAGGACGACGAATGGAACCGCAAAATTCTGGAATTCCTCGAAGAAGGCCGCCTCGAAGACGTTGGGCAGTTGTCTCGAACGATTCACCAGCAAATTCGCGTCCAAAAAGTCGTGGCTTTCAAGCCCATGTGGTGGCTCTCAGCGATGAACGGAAACCGCAACGACCTGACCGGCAAGGTCCTGGCCTACGAGGCCATCCACGGAGCAGGCGGTGCTGTGGTCCACGTCGACCCCACATCCACGGGTGTTGGCGACAAAGAATACGACGAAGACGATGTCGAATACTTCCACGGTGAACGTGGGGTCTTGGACACCGGCACGGAAACCGATGAGAACATTGAACAGGCAGCCTCTGAAATCGCCGCCGGCGGAGCTGGAACCTCGGAACGCTCCAGCCCTGAGGCCAACGGACCGGCTCTTTGGGACCCCACTGAAGCCGAGGGTTCAGTCAACACAACGGCGGCTCCCAAGCCGGTGGGCGCCTACCCTCACGCTCGGCGAGTCGGCGACATGCTCTACCTCTCAGGCGTCGGGCCCCGTCAACCTGGCACCAACTCGATTCCAGGGGGACCGATTCATGATGAGAACGGGGAGCCGCTCAACTACGACATCAAAGCGCAGACCCACGCCGTGGTCGAAAACGTACGACGAATCGTTGAGGAGGCCGGTGCCCGGTTTGACCAGGTGGTTGATGTCACGACCTTTCTTGTGGATATGAAGCGCGACTTCGCCGGCTACAACGAGGTGTGGGCCGAGACGTTGGGGCTGGTGGGTCCCACACGAACCACCCTGGCCATCGATGCCCTTCCGACGCCCATTGCCGTCGAGATGAAGGTCATCGTGCATTTGGGAGAATAGTTCCGGAATCCGGCGACCCTCAGCCGTAATCGGACAAGAGTTCAAGGACAGGCTTCCCATACGAGGGGATACTAGCCTAAGGCTTACCGAAATTCGGGGAATTTGTATGGGCGCTGAAAAAACCGTTGAAATGGCCCGCACCATCGGTCTCAAAACACTCGTGATTCTTTCACTGTCGTCGATGCTGGGATCGGGGATTTTCCTCCTCCCTGCCTTCGCTCACGAAGTGGTGGGCCCCGGGATGTGGTTCGCCTTCATCTTGGCTGGCAGCGTGGTGATCGCCAGCGCCTACTCAAAGGCTGAATTGGCCAGTGCCATGCCGCAATCCGGAGGATTCTACGTCTACGCTGAACGCACCTATGGCTACCTCGTTGGCACCATTAGCGGCTTGGGTTTGTTTGCCTCGTTTATGCTGAAATCTGCCTTCGCCCTCGTTGGATTCGCAGCCTACATGAAAGTGGTCACTGACCATTACGGCATTGAAAACGTCAATGCAAATGCCATTGCGATGGTGCTTCTTGCGTTCATCCTTCTTGTGAACCTGACCGGCGTAAAGGCCATCAAAAAAGTGCAAATCCCCATCGTCACCGGCGCCATGGCGATGGTCGTCGTGTTATGCATCATGGCCTTGTTCTCCTCTGACCTAGACCTCGGCCGACCCATCGAAAATTTTCAACCCGCCAGCTTGAGCATGGGGACGGCAGCCGCCCTCGTGTTCGTCGCCTTTTCTGGAGCCATCAAAGTCGGAGCCATCGGTGGCGAAGTCCTGGACCCTGAAACGAACCTCCCGAGGGGCATGGTTCAATCCCTTGTGATCGCCACCCTTCTCTACGCCATCGTGGCCTATATCATGGCCGCCGTGATGGACCCCGGGGCATTCATGACCGGAACCCCGGCGCATGCCGTCGAAAACCCCATCTCGGTCTTTGCCGACTCGGTTGCAGGCACCGCCGTGGTGCTGATCGCCTCGTTGGTTGCCATCATCGCCATGGCCTCCATGGCCCTTGCCGGCGTCCTGTCATCGTCGCGCTTCCTCTACGCCATGGCCAAGGACGGCGTGCTCCCAGCCCCTCTCGGTGAACTCAACGAGCGATACAAGACACCGCACTGGCCCATTTTGCTCACCGGTCTGCTGATGGCCATCTCCATCTATTCATTCGACGTTCACGTCATCGCAGAATTGGCCTCTGGGTTCATTCTCATGGTGTTCATCGTCCTGAATCTGACGGTCGTCGTGCTCCGTGGTGCGGCTCCAAAACACGAATGGAATCCTCCCTACCGGTCTCCTTTGTATCCGCTGCCTCAAATCTACGGCACCGTAGCGGGCATCTTCATGCTGGTGTTGATGGGGAAGAAAGCCCTGTTTGGTGGAGGCGGAGCCATCCTCCTTGGCCTCATCGCATGGTATGCCTACGGGCAACGAAACGTCAAGCCCCGAGAAGGCACCACGCCCCTGAATGCCTTCCTCAGTCGAGACGGAAGTGAACTCAACGACGACAGCTGATGCTGTTCTCCGTGTAGAGAAAGAACGCCGAACATTCAAGCGAGGATCAGCCGAAGGTTCTCCAAACTTCGTAATTCTGCGAAGTAAATTTGCTCGATGGCGTCGTACATCTCTTGGTCGCCGACCTCCTCAAGCAACTCAATGATGCCAGCATACACCTCGGCGGCCTTGGTCTCGGTCTCAAGGGAACGTTCCAGCATGGCCTTGTAGTCGGTGGTGTGCACGATAGGGTGTGCATTGCGCTCTGTCACCGGCACGCCACCGAGTTTCACAACGGCCCGGCGAACAACGTCAGCGTGGGCCAAGGATTCCGTGGCTTCTTCGTTGAACATCGGGTCGAGTTGGAGGCGATGAATGCCCTGAACGTTGGCAGCATAGTGTGCGTACATGGTCATGGCGCGCAGTTCCCAACCCAAGGCTTCGTTGAGACGGTCGACGAGGTCAGCGGTGCTCATGGGCGTTAAGAGGGCCCTCTCCGTTTTGAATCCCCGCATTGGTTGTTCAGGGATCATTCATGCCGTATCCATTCACCGTCAGGCGTGACTTCCCAGTATTGCAATTCCTCGGAGACATCGACGTACCAGCCGGTTTGTCCTTGCGTGGTGGACGGTGTGGCCTGCATGACTCCCACCTTGCCTGCCTCTTCCGCCAGTGCTTTCATCGATTCCAGTGTCAATCCATGCCGCTCGTGGAGCGGCGTATCGTCTTGAACGGCACTACCAATGATCTCATCCTCTTCATCCTCTTCGTCCTCATCATCAAAGGCGTCTTCCATCCAGCCTTCTTTCGAAACCTCTGCAGCCTTTCGGGTCAGGGTGATCAAGACGGCAAGCAACAGGAAGAGAAGCACCGCTGCCATGGCCATTGCCGTGTTCGTTGACCCAACAGCGCCGCCCAACAACACTTCATCGACGTCGTAGAACGTTTGGGCAAGTAAGCCGCTCCAACGGACGGTGCACGAGCGGTCAGTTCCGCCGTTTTCCACATCGACTTCCCATGTTCCGTTGGTGACGAACGAGGCCGGGCCTGCCGTGCAGGAAACGCTGGTGTTCGCCTTTGGAATGCTCAGCGTGTTGCCGTAGACGTCGGTGGCAAACGCATTGAGCAACACCACGTCGCCTTCAGCAATGCCATCCCGACTCATGGTCGCCTGAATCCGAACGGGCGAGCCGGCTTCGATGGTCAACGGGATGGTGTGAACCGCTCCCTCATCCTCAAGCACGAGCTCGTAGGTGCCGACCTGCTTTCCAGTGAACTGCCAGTAGCCAAGACCGGTCGGTGAGGCCTCAAGCTCACCCAGCGATGAGTTAAGCGAGGAAGTGACTGAGGTCGATTCTGCAATGTTGCCGTGGACATCAACCACCTGAATGAACAGGTCGTGGGGTTTTCCAGCATTTACCACAAGGCCTTCATCGGCATCGGTGATGAGACCGTGGGCGTTGCCGGCCACAACGGTCAACCGCACTGTAGCAAACACACCATCAGCGTTGACACGGAGTTCATGCCCGCCAACGCTGGTGGCGGTCCATCGGCCGTCGTTCAGCAGCATCTCGAGCGTGATATCGTTGCCGTTCAAACTCCAATTCAGGGCAATGGGTTCAAGTTCGTTGCCATACGCGTCGAAGAACATCGGGTTGAGGTCAAGCGAACCGTCTGCGGGCACACGGCTTCCTTCTCCCTCGAGTTCGATAAAGGCCAATCGACCGGGTTGAACATCAAAGGACACGTCGGACGTGAACATGGCGCCCGTGGTGTTGTCAAACCAGCTCCCGTCAAACTTCCACGAGCGGGCGGACTGGGCTTGAATAAGCGAATATGTGACGTCGTCCGTGAGTTCATCGGCCGCACCCATGCCCATGGTGATGTTGCCGTCCACCACCCATCGGTTGCCCTTGACATCTTCAGCGACCAACTGCAAAACAACCTGCTCTCCAGCAGAGGGTTGCCGTGGTTCAAGTTGGAAGGCAAGGTCGATCGCCCGCCCGTGCACAACGTCAAGTTCGAGCATGGTTGAAACCGTCCCGTCCATGCCTGTGATGGTGGCTTGACCAATGCCGGATGGGTTCCAAAACACCCGTCCTTCTTCATCAACGGAAAGCCCGCCCGAAGAGGCCGTGAGCGCGTGGATGGAGGGCGAAACAAATCCGATGTAACCGTTCACATCTCGGCGTTCGAAGACCAATTCATACGATTCGCCCGCCATGTAGGTCTCGGGTTCATTCGCCACCTTGAGCGTGGAGGCCACGGCATCGCCAGGAATGACTTGCAACGTACCGCTGCCCGTGATGTTGCCTGAGGAAACGGTGATCAACCATTTTCCAGTGTTGGTCGCCAGGTATTCCCCTTGGGCGTTGAACGAGCCGTTCTCGGCGAACCATGCCAAAGGCCCAACCGTCGACAGGGGCATTTCATAGCCGTTAATGTCAACCAAACTGGGCGTGATAGCTTGAAGGGTGCCGGCACGAACCATCAACGGTTGTTCGAACACAAAGGCGTACGGCGCACCTGCCGTGACGGAGATGGTGGCTCGAGCCTCCAGTTGATTGAATCGAACGCGTGCGGAGACATCGCCGAGTTCTTCTGCCGTCCACGTGGGCTCACCAAGCCCTGCATAGACGCCATCAATGTCCCACACCATGGTGGCTGGACCAGGCATCCGATTGCCACGCCCGTCCAGCACATCCGCTGTGAGGGTCGTGGGCTCGAGCACACCCAAGCTCAACCGAGTGATTTCAATGGAGGTGGGAACACCGGCTTCGACACTGACGTTGTGGCGGGCTACCAGCCCGTTGTGTTCGGCGGTGATTTCCACCAAACCGGCCGACCACGGGTAAAACAACCCGTCATCGGAAATGCTACCGTTGCTGGCTGACCAGTGAATGTCGCCCGGCAAGACATTGTTGACGGGGTCGTAGATGATGGCTTCAAACGCGACCACCTCATCGGCTGAAACCGAAGTCGGTGGTGAATCAATGACCACGCGGTCGGGCGTTCCCGAGCGCATCGTAGACGGGGCTTCTTCGAGCATCTCCGGTGCATGAAGAGAGAGGGTGCCCAACAGGACCAGCGCAACCAACGCAACGCAAGCCCTTGGAAAGGTCACCTCAAAGCCTCCTCATTCGTTGTACTCTTGCCACTCTTCCTCGCCGGCTAGGCGGTACCACCAGGCACCGTCTTCGTCTTCCCACCATTCTGTGCCGTCTTCGTCAACACTCGTCTCGATCTCTGCTTCTTCTTCAGCCTCCTCAACGGGGGCTTCTTCAGCAGGTGGACCAGTGGGGCCGGGCGCAGGACCGCTTGGACCAGGCGCAGGACCGCTTGGACCAGGCGCAGGACCACTCGGACCGGGAGCACGACCCGTCGGGCCGGAGGGGGCGTCGTCATCATCGTCGTCTTCATCCTCGTCATCCCAATCATCGGTGCTGCCACCGCGCATGAACATCACGAGGAGGCCGAGGAGAACCACGGCAACAATGGCGAGCAAACCTGCACCAACGTAGTAGAGGGTTCCGCCAGCCTCGAAGAAGCCGGCCAGGTTGCCTTCAACGTTGATTTCCGCGTTCACACGGACCGCACCAACGCTCACCGTGATGGTTTGTGGGCCATCATCGAGGGTCGTGATGGTCCAGAAGTCGGAGGAGGTCATCATGGCGGTTCCCCGGCCCGTGGATTCAACCTGAATGCTACCGGGCACGTCGATTTCGTTTTCAAAGGCGTCGAAGGCACGGATGCTGACGTCCAAACTCTCCAGTTGCTCGACGGTGTCGGCAGAGAGGTTCACCTCAAGTCGTGCAACAATGCTTTGAGCTGAGACCGTGACTTCGGTCGTGGAAACCGCTCCACCGACAGCGTACTGCAGGGTGTGAACGCCGGCGACTTCCGCATCATAGGTGTAGGTGCCTTCGGAGGTCGTGATGACGCTCAGGGTCGGGACGGATTGACCGTTCTCGGTCCACTCAACGTTCTGTGGGAACTGATTGCCATCGGCGTCGGTTCCTGTCACCTGAATGTCGACACGATCGCCGGCCGTCGGCGTGCTCAATGACACGTCGGCGCTGACGGTGACGGCTTCGCCATGAACCACCGTGATGGTGATGCTGTCGCTGACGTTGAAGCCAGTACCGCTGACCTGGTAGGCCTCAATGCGCCATTCGCCGACCATGGTGGCTTCCCATCGCATGCCGTCCAGCAACAGTTGGGTCGTGATGTCCTTGGTATCGCCAGTAGCAACGTTGACCTCAACCCAGGTCAATCCGTCGGACGTGATGCGGTTGTTGTCAGCGTCGTAAAGGTCCGACAAGAAATCAACGGCGTAGTCCGAGGTCAGTTCAAACACCGCACCGGTGCTTCGGTCAGGGTCGTTGGCCGTGCCTTCAATGCTCACCGTGTGCAAGAACCCGTGGTCA
This sequence comes from Candidatus Poseidoniaceae archaeon, assembly GCA_964228815.1. GTDB lineage: Archaea > Thermoplasmatota > Poseidoniia > Poseidoniales > Poseidoniaceae > Poseidonia. The sequence goes on along the minus strand of CAXRAL010000011.1, from coordinate 10,355 downwards.
ACGGTCATGTTGATGCTCACGGCGTGAACGGTCGTGCCGTCGTCGTAGGTGGCCGTCATGGTGTAGGGGTCTTCGCTGGCGAAGTACGGCGTGAACGTGGTCGTGTCACCCGTGAGCACCTCGAGGAAGTTCGAGGAGTCGCCCATCGTTGGGTGGTCAAGGGTCCAGTTCACGACAATGGCCCACTGGTTGCCCTTGGCATCGATGGCGAACACATCGGCATCCAGCGTGTCATCGGCGGTCAAATCGAAGTGCGCCCATGTTGAGTCGACGTCGTCAACTTCGATGCGCAGGGTCTGAATCTTCCCCTTGGCCACGTCGATGGTGATCTGCGTCAGGGTCGTTTCATACCGGGCCTCGAGGATCTTCGCACCGGTCTTCACCGGGTCCCAGATGGCAGGGGCACCGGGTGTGAGTTGACCGTCGGAGGTCTTGGTCCAGTTGTCTGCGGGAAGCACCACTGCCAATCGGTTTCCTCGGACGTCAACCCGGGTGGTGTTGATGTAGACACGGTCGTCGGCAGTGATGGAGGTCGCTGAAGCGTTCAATTCGAGGAAGTCAATGGCGCCATGCCCGACGGTGATGTTCATCTCAGCCGCTACGCCGGAGACCGAACTGACGCTCAACGTCCAAACGCCAACGTGGTCGGGGAAGTACTGCTCGTTGATTTCCGAGTAGTTCCCGTTGGTGGTGGTCCACGTGAGGTTGCCAGCTTCACTGAGGGCGAGTGCATTTCCGAACTGGTCGTACAGCTCAAGAGTAATGTCGCACCATACACCGGCAGGCACGGTGCCTTCACAGCCGCTCATCACGAAAGTGGACGGCGCACCTGGAACGACGGTCACGTCCACAGACACCTGTTGACCACTGGCTGGATGAGACACCGTGATGGTGTGAGAACCAGCGGCATAGGGCATGAACGTCGTTCCCATCATGGTCCCGTTGGACGGCGTAATGTCAATCGTTTCACCCGTGAGGAAATTGCCGTGCTGGTCAGCCATCTGAGCGTTGATGGTCAACGTTTCATCGGCCGTGATGGTCGCCGTCAGCGGCGTCACGATGAGATCAACGGGGGCACCGGGCGTGACCGTGATGTTCTGAGAACCACACACAAGGCCAAAGCACGACGTGATGGTCGTGACACCAGCGGTGTTGGGCGTGAACAATCCGTTGCTGCCGATGCTGCCAGAGGAGGACGTCCAGGTCATGGGCGGGGACTGAACCATGCTTTGGTGGTCGTACGCCACGGAGTTGAAGTTCACCGCCGAGTCTGCGTCGGTGGTCGGTGTACCAGACGGGCTGATGGCCACGCTCGTGATGTTCGTGGTGTTGAACTGCATTTGAGGTCGGAAATTGACGTTGGTGGCGGAGCCGGAGTAGAACGAGGCGTGGGCGTAGCCGTTGTTCGGGGTCGCGATGATCACCCATGCTTGTTCGCTGGTGATGGTCATGCCCGGTGTACTGACATCAAACCAAATCCAGCCCGTGGTGTCAACGTTGACAACGGTGGTGGACACGGCATCGCCGTAATCCACACCTGCTTGCATACCGGGTGCACCCCACGTGCCACCAGCGGTGGTACCGTTCCAGGTGGCGGAGGCTGCACCCCAGTTGGTGTTGGTGATGGGGTGGACGTTGAAGGAGACCGACGTCGCACCCTGGACGGACGTCCATGATTCGACGTAGAGGCCAAGCGAAGCCGAGTGGACCTGTTGGTACTGAGCAAACGGCACCTGAGCGGCGTTCAACGCCATGTTGATTCGGCATTCGTCGGTCCAAAGTGTTCCACAGTAGCTGCCTGCGCTGATGGTCGATTCGCCGGCAAAGTTGGTGTCGGCGTACTCGCTGTAAACGGCCGTGTCCTGCACGTTGGTGTGACCGAAGGCGGCGATTTCACTGCCGGTCTGGAACCTGTAAGTGTAGGTGTAGTCGTTGTTGTAGGTGTGGTCGGGATCGCCAACGGCGAAGCTCCAACGGGAAGAGGAAGGCCCTGGAATGGACTGATTCACGCCCTGCACCCACCACGAGAAGAGTTGGCCTTCGGTGAGGTTGTCTTCGAAGCGGAAGGTGGTGTTCGTGATTTCTGAATCCTCCCACGAGCGGAACTTGTAGACACCGCTCTCGTTGGCGATGGTGACGATGTAGCCCGTCGCACCGCTCACGGGCGTCCATGTCAATGCAGGTTGGGTCGAAGGCGTCAGCAAGCCGTCGTTCTCGGCGTACAGCACCTGGCCGTCAGCAGGGGAGGTCAAGGTGGGTTGTGCAGGTGGGACGATGCCGTTCACGTTGTCCACGTAGTCCAAGACAAGATGCGGATGGTAGGTGGCGTCGGAGTATTCCGAGGAGTAGAAGCTGTGAGACGAACCGGTGCTGCCAATCATGGCGAGCTTGAACGTCATCGTGGTGTTACCGTTCGCAATGTTGGTTTGAGCAAGGCTGGTCAAATCCCACTCCATCCAACCGAAGGGGTTGTTCAGCGTGAGGGTCGACCGGGTGATTTCACTGGTGGAACACGTAGGTGCCGTAGCCCAGACAACGCTTGATTCCGTGAAGCCGCTGCACGGGTAGGCCGCAATCGTGGTCGACGAGGTACCCAAAACGCCCGGCTGGTACATCCGGAGCATCATCTGCGTTGGCGTCATGGCGGACGGCCACGGGATATTACTGAGGTCAAACTCCATCAAAATACTGCTCTGACCAGTGCCCAAACTGTTGACGCCGAGCACCATGGTGTTGGAGGAACCACGGTTCACCGTAGCGTTGGAGTCGATCTCAACATCCTCGACCATGGGCAAGAGGCCAGTGGTTTCGAAAATCGATCCTCGGGACAAATTGACGGTGTGATTCCCGTTTCCGTCGTCGCTGCCCTGATCATTGGGGACGCGGTACTTGTTGATTGAGGACCATTCACCGATTCGTTCGCCCTGATCGGCACGAATACGCCAATACTGCCAATAATCACCCTTCCCCAATTCGCCACTGTTCACCGTATTGTTGGCAAGGTCAATCGTTATGTTGTCGTAAAGACCTGCGAGAATATCGTTTGAATTGTAGCAGTTTGTCTTCTCTTCATCGAGGAAGAGGGGGTCATCGCTGGCACAAGCGACCAATTGAGTTTCGTTCGAGTACGAGGTTGTCCACGAGAAATCGCTGTCGTTCAAACCTGATGGACGGGGTTGTGAAGTGTTCCACAAGGTGCTTCCATCCGCAGGTAGGAGACCGGTTGGAGACGACGGCGTCCAAGCGGTAGTGGTCCGGTAGGTCAGGTTGAGGCGTGGCCGGACGTCGATGTTGGTGGCTTCACTTGAAGCGAACTGGACACGTCCGTTGACGCCATTGTCTCGCTCCACAGGGAAGAGGACAACGTCGAGTTCAGCCATGTTGTTGGCCAACGCGTGCTGAACAAGCGCCGTGACATTGAAGGCCGCAGTACCGGTGCTGTTGACCCACTGGGCTGGATTGAATGGGATGTCAAAATCATCCCCAGAGTACCCACCCGTGGACGCCCACGTCGAATTGTTTCCAGCTGGATAGGCGTACACGGAGGATTCCGTCCACGCCGAGGTGGTCTCACCGACGGCGACAAAGGTATTTTGGTACACGTTGGTGGCCGTGAATTCAAGGCTGGCGTTCACCACTTCGTAGGTTCCTGGCATGGGCAGCGAACTGAAATCCATGTTGACCAGTGACATCGAACGGAGGCTGGGGTTGCTTGTGGACACTTGGCTTCGGCCAACGAAGAGGCTGGAGGAGGAACCACGGTTGGCGTAGATGTTACCGGTGTCAAGGTAGGTGTCGGAGGTGACCGTTGGGTAGGCGGTGGACGGGATGATGGAGCCCTCTTGGATGGAAAGCGTAGCGTGCGTGCTGTTGATCTCCTCACCGACATCGTTGGGGAGGTAGAAGATGGTCGACGTGCTTCGTGGGCCCAACATGCCGTTGTTCATTGGTTGGACCATCCAGCGAATTTCCTGAGCGAAGGTCAGGTCTTGTGGGGGTGTGAAGGTCAGGTTGGTGGTGTCAAAGGCGGCAGGCGTGGTTCGGGAGTCGTACGTGTAGAGCCCGGCCATGTCGTTGCTGGCGTCGGCCTGGATGAACACGCGCCACCCGGTGGCAGCAGTCGAGCTGCTGTAGGACCACGAGAAGGTGGGCGAGCGGTCCGCCTGAAGGGCGTGGGAGGCGGTGTCCCACACGATGGAACCGCTGGTCGGCGCAGCGTTCACGCCGCTGACGGTCGGGGTGGCCACGGTGCCGTCTTCCCACATCAAGGTGAGATACGGTCGTTCGCTGGCACTGCCCTCGGTCGACGTGAACGTGATTTCGTCCGTGGTTTGGCTCGAGGTGTAAACCATGAGCGAGACGTGGTTCTGTCCGGCGGCCAACGCAGCCTGCACGGCTTCCGTCACGTCAAAGTCCATCCAGTCGTCTTCGACGCTGGCCACGAGGTCAACGTAGCCACCGATGTCCGTTCCAATGGCACGGCCGCCGCGCTGCGCCCAGGCATTGGTGCCGTCGTACGTCGTGGCGTTGGCAGAGGTGGTCCAGGGTTGCAGCACGGGGCGGATGGCCACGGGTTCGTCCTCAACCGACCCGTATTCGGCAAAGAGGCTCAACTCGGCACTGGTCACTCGGGCACCGCTCGGCTGGGGCACTTCACTGAGCGGAATACGAATCAACGCCGCCGCTTGGTAGCCAGTGGAGGTTTCACCCACGACGAGCGTGGTGGAATTCTCTTGAGTGTTATCGGAACCTGAACCGTTCTCAACGACGTAGGTGTCGACCAAGTGGGGTGTGCTGAGGTGAGGCAGGGCACCGTGGTGGCGGAGTTCAACCGAGGCCTTGGTGGCGTTGTAGACAACGGTGTTGAGGTCGGGGAGTTGGAAGTGATAAACGTTGGACCAGTTGCCGATTTGGTTGGTGGCCGAAACGGCGCGGACACGCCAGAACCACGTCTTCCCTTCATCGAGGTCGGACTGAAGCGTGAAAGAGGTGTTGGTGACGTCAAATCCTGCATCGTTCCACGACGTGTAGGTGAGGCTGTTCACCGATGAAAAGTCGGCTTGAGTGTCCAGTTGAACGATGTAGCCAGCGAGCGCCATGGTCCCGCCGAAATTCCAATCCAGTTCGGGCTGGCTGATGGGCGTCAAATCAACGCCTGTACCGATGGACCAAGAGCCGTTCAGTGGCAGGGCCGGGGCAGGATTGGACGGGAGAGCGTCGGAGCCTGGGACGTAGACAAAGGAGAGTTCAGGTCGGCTGGACATCGAGTCCTCGGCCGTGCTGAAGTAGGCTGTTCGTGCACCGCCAGAACCCGCACCGAGCATGCCGGCGATGAAATCCACTCGACGGTCTTCGCGCATGGCGTTTTGAACCGCAAGGGTGACGTTCCATTCGACCGAATCGCCCTCGGAGAACGACGACCCAACCGAAACGCTGTCGAGCAGCGAACCGCGCTCAGCACCCTTGGCGCCGGCCGTGGCCCACGAGTTGGAACCATCGTAGCTGGACCAGGTGGCGTCCTCGGCGTTCCAGTCGTTCTGATTGCTTTCCCACACACCGATGGTTGGCGCGCCAAAGGTCGTTGAAGTCAACGACATGCGAAGGTGAGCCGACTCGACCGCATAGCCGTCGGGCAGGAGGTTGGACACCAAGTTGCAACCCAGCAGGGCCGTGATCTCGCCGCCGAAGGGGCTGTAATCGATGGTCATCTCCGAATCACCGTCGTAGTTGTCATTGGGTGCAGCGCTATCGATGTAGGTGTCCATGCACTCGGGATACTGATTGTCCTGTGAGCCGTTGCCGTGCTTCAAGTTGAATTCGTAGCGGTCGCCGCCGAGCCAAATGCTCTCCAGAGAGGAGACGAGGAAACTCGAACTGACCCACTCACCGTAGTGATTGTCGCTGTCAACGGTGGCCATGCGCCAGAAGTACATGTTCCCCACCTCGAGGGTCTTGGACCCGGTCATGGCCAGCGTGCCATCTGTGGGGCTGAAGTCGTTGTCAACACGGGTGTCAACGCGCATCTGACGAAGTCGGAAGTCCTCGTCCGTGGCGAGTTCGAACACGATGTCATCGCCTGTGGCGGGTTGCGACCAGTTGAGCGTGGGCTGGGTGTTGCCCGAGAGGTTGTCACCGGTTTTGTTCCATACAGCGAGACCATCGGCAGGTGCGGTGAGGTTCACCGAAGCGGGTGGTGCCCCGCTGCCCCACTCGTACGTGATGGAAAACGAAGGTGCATCGCTTGGATTGGCGGCTTCTGCCGAGTGGAAAAAGATGCCTTCGTTGTTGGTGTAGGATTCGTACTTACCGCGCACGGCCACCATGAGATCGAGAGGGGCTTCATCGCCACCGTCAAGGTAGTTCTGAACTGCATGGTCAAGATCAAACGTGAAACTGTTGCTGGTTTGGTTGCCGTCCGCCAACGCCATGGTGGCGGTGCCGTTTGAACGGCCACCGTCGTACCATTGTACGCCACCTGCTGACATTTGGTTCCACGTGACTTCTTCCTCTGCCCAGAGACCGGATTCTTCCATGCCGTGGACCGAAACCACCGGATCGCCGCTGTAAGAGGAACGGGTGAGTTTGAGTTCAGCATTGACGATGGTGAGGTTATCGTGGAGGCCGAGTTGGTTGAGTGAGGTTCGGAAGTGAATCAAACGTTCCTTGCTCGAGGTCATGCTGGATTCAACCAAGGCATCAGCGCCATAATTGTAGGTCTTCCTGGTTTCGTTGACAAAGGTGTCCTGCAGGAAATCCTGCTCCAGACCGGTGTCGGTGGGGCCGAGCGTCATGGTGGCCGTTCCGTCGCCGTTATCGACCACGTTCAGGTTGGGCAAGAGGAAACTGGTTGAATCCCATGCGCCCCACTGATCGTTGCTGTCCACGGCTCGTACACGCATGTGCATGGTGGTACCGTTGGTCAGTGCGAGGTTGGATGGGAGGTTGTAGGTACCGGAAGTTCCGGTGGACGCGAAGGTGGACCACAGCGTGGAGAAATGCCAAGCCTCGTCGGTTGCTGAACGCCAATCATCGGCGTTGCTGAGTTGAATCTCAACGTCCGTCCCGCTGTTCATGGCGTAGGACAGCGCAGGAGTGGTGACGGGCTGAAGCAGGAAGTCAGATTCCATCCACGGCGCGCCTTCGTCCACGGGAAGGTCGGTCGACACCGTTGCGCCGCTGGTCGCTGCGGAACCCGCACTGACATCCAACGTCAACTCGGGTCGATTCGCCGCCACGGTGTCCTCGGACATGGCACAGTCGTAGGTGGCCCCGAAGGATGCGATGGTAACAGAGAGGTAGGCCGAATTGGAGCGAGCCGCTTGCTGCGCAATGGAGGTGACGTTGAGCGTGAGAGTCCCGTTGCCCGAAAGCAAGGCCGGAGGTTCCCAATCACCTCGGTCAGCACCAGCTTCACCGCCGGCTTCGGACCAGAGTTGGTTGTTCGCATAGGCCACCCATGAGGCAAAGGAACCGTTCCAAAACCGGTCCATGTGAGCCACGTAGGCCTTCAATTCAGTAGGGCCGAGGGCATCGGTGGTACACTCCAAATCGATGCTCGCCTCGTGGATGGTGTCGCTTGCCGTGTAATTCATTGGGAACCGCAACAGCAAGCGTGATTCTTGCGCAGGTCCATCAGCCAGTGTCCCGGTGGCCGAGGTGTTGTACGTGCTGGTGGGGGCGGAAGCCGTGATGTAGGTGTCAGCGTGAATGGCGTGGTAGGACACAGCGCGATGGACCGTAGGTTCGTCCTCAAGTTCGGACCAACCTTCCATGGTTTGCGGAAGCGAGAGGTCGGCGAAAATAAACATCAACACGAGCAAAAGCGCGGTGGCTCGGGGAGAAACGATTCGTACGCTACGCATGGGACTCAACCCTTACACTACTCCCCATTATAGGGACTTTTCCCTTATATGGCATGACCACCCCTCTAGACACGAAAATTTTGCTCGTCAAATTCCTTCCCCCGAGGATGCGAATGTTGAAGGAGGCTCGTCAACGAGAACGGGGAGCATGAGCGAACTTTGGGTCGAGAAACACCGCCCACAATCGGTGACCCAAATCAAAGGACAAGCCGCTGTTGTGCAGCGTTTAGGGACCTACGCTGGAAACAAGAATTTCCCTCATTTGCTCTTCGCTGGACCTCCGGGAACTGGAAAAACGACGGCTGCCATGGCGCTGACCAAGGACATCTTCGGGCAAGATTTTCGTCAGAACCTGCTGGAGATGAACGCCTCTGATGAGCGAAAATTGGAGAGCATCCGAACCAAGGTGAAGCAATTCGCTCGAACGCAGCCTTACGGCGGTGCAGCCTTCAAGATCATCTTCCTCGATGAGGCCGACGCCCTGACCAACGATGCGCAAGGTGCACTCCGTCGAATCATGGAACAGTATGCGGAAACCTGCCGTTTCATTCTCTCTTGCAACTACTCTTCCAAAATCATTGAACCGATTCAATCCCGGTGCGCAGTCTTCCGATTCAGACCGCTCTCCGATGCCGACGTGGCCTCCCAAGTCGTCCACGTCGCCGAACTTGAAGCCTTGACCTTGGGCGAAGGAGCTGTTGAAGCCTTGACGCGAATCTCCCAGGGTGACCTGCGCAAAGCGCTGACGGCACTCCAAGTGGCTGCCGCCTTAAACACGACCGTAAGTCGAGAACTGGTGTATGAAACCTCAGCCACAGCGCCCCCGGAAGCCCTCCATCAGTACTTGATGGCGTGCCGAGACGATGGCTTTCACGTCGCTCGCCGAAGGTTGCGTGAACTGCTCGACCAGTTCGGACTGGCCGGTACGGATTTTGTGAATCAACTTCACCGTGAGCTCTACAGCGCTGATTTCCTCGAAGAACGGTCGAAACTGGCCTTGACGGAATGGATGGCTGAAATCGACTACCGTTTGGTCGAGGGCGGTGGTGAGCAGATTCAACTGGATGCGCTGACCGCTCAAATCGTCCAACATTTGCGTGCTTGATTCACTTTCAGTTTTCACGAACGGGCCCCCGAAAGGAAGCAATAGGTTGGTTCCAACGGCCGACCATGAATCCTATCATGCTCCGCCTTGAGGAGGCCTTGTGTTGGACCGTGCTCGCACCGCTCGTTCGCGCCCGGCGCCGTCGAATGGAACGACGAATCAGTCAGGAGTGGTTCGACCGGCAGCGAATCGACCGTGTGTTGAACGAGATCGTTCGTCAGCACGCTGATTTACTCGGTTGAAACGTCAGGCGGATTCACCGCAAAGGTCCACGTGTAGGTCCGAGTGTTTTCCCAGGGGTCGCCCTGCTCAACAATTTCCACTTCAATTGTATGGTCGCCAACGGCCAAGCCCTCGCCAAGGAAAATGGCAAACGGTTGGTCCAAATCAGCGTGAGGCAGAAGGATCGGAGCGGACTTGTTGTTGGCCGTTCGCCACGTACCCACATCGGTGCCATGGTCATCCCAGAACGTCGCGTTGGAATCCAGGGTCGCTTTGGTATTCTGGAAACTGTGAACCACGGTGACATTTGCGCCGGTGTCGTCCACGTTGTCCGCAAGACCAAACAAAAGCCAGGCGCCACCCATGACGTATTCACCTTCATCCAGCGTCCATTCGTTTTCACCGCCGTTCACCTTGTCGGCGAAGGTGTAGTTGCCGTCGTGTTCGATGACCACGGCCCATTCGTCGGCCAGCTGCGGCGCCACGATGTCGCCAAAGGGAGGATTGACCACAAGGAACGAGAGGGATAGGAAGGTGAAGGTGTAGAGGAAAAAGGCACGGAACCAGGTTCCTTTCGTGTAGTGTTCCTTGAAGCGTTCGGGCATGACCATGCGGTGGATTTGAGGAATGAGGATGAGCATGGTCAGCGGCAAAATGTAGAGCACGTCCGTCTTGTCCAAGGTTGTGGACGGCATCAAGATGTAGCGCATCATCATGGTGACAATAAACGCGTAGAAAATGACAAGCCACATGGACGCCGTGTCGGCCCGCTCCTTGCCGTGATGCTTGACCGGATCAAACGGTTCAATGCCGAGGTCGGCGCCGGAGCGACGCTTCTTTTTCTCGGCGTTCTTGGCCCCATCACGTTTCATGCGCTCGGCTTGCGCCGCCGCCATGGCCGTTTTGAGGTCCACCATGCCCAAAGCGGAACCGAGCAAGTGTTAGAACACATCGGTTGGAAACCGTCCCGCTTGGGTGTGTTGTTCGCAAGGCTCACTTCCGATTTCTTCAAAGAGGGATGGGCGCACCCACGGGACAGGCCGGGGTGGCGTAGTTGGTAGCGCGTCGGACTCATAGGGCAGCCTTCAAGGCGATCGTATGACGTGCAAAGCCCCTTGTGGTGTCTGAGACATCCGAAGGTCGCGGGTTCGAGCCCCGCTCCCGGC
>CAXRAL010000010.1:0-19473 GCA_964228815.1 Candidatus Poseidoniaceae archaeon | reverse complement strand
GGCGTCCAAGTTCATGTCAGCGATGTCAGCGGCGCTGACGAGCTGGTCGTTCACGAACACCCAGGAGCCTTGGGTTTGGTTGGCCTTCTCGGCCACCTCAGCCTGCGACATCTGAACCGTGGTGTGGCCGGTCGCGTCAGCAATCTCAACCTCGAACAGCGGAGCGTCGCTGCCACCCACCAGGCCGGGCATGAAGCGAATGCGACTGCCGGCGTCAAGGTTCATGTCAGCAACATCAGCCGTGCTGACAAGCTGGTCGTTCACGAACACCCAGGAGCCTTGGGTTTGGCTGGCCTTTTCGGCAAGTTCGGCTTGAGTCATCACGGCTTCGGTGTGGCCGGTGCTGTCAGCGATTTCGACCGTGAAGGTCGGCGCGTCTTGGCCACCCACAAGGCCGGGCATCAAGCGGATGCGGCTGCCGGCTTCCAAGTTCATGTCAGCGATGTCAGCGGCGCTGACGAGCTGGTCATTCACGAACACCCAGGAACCCTGGGTTTGGTTGGCCTTCTCGGCGATTTCGTTTTGGGACATCTGGACCGTGGAGTGGCCCGATGCGTCTGCAATCTCAACTTCAAACAATTTTTCGTTTTGCATGGTAGTTCACCTCTGGACGTGTGATTTGCCAACAGTATATGAAGGCGCGAAGCGAAGGCGCTCCGACAACCATCGGGGTTGTTTACGCATCGTACCTGGCATCATCTCACGACCACCAGTAGAGGTGGATGAGGTGCTATAAAGAAATCAGATTTTGAGGTTGGCTTGCCGCGCCAGCAGATGAATTTGCATGCTGTGTTCAAGCATGGCGGCGTTGGCCCAGGCCTGGTCGAAATCGGCACCGACGGCGTAGGCGCCGTTTCCACGAACGACCACGCATCGCATGCCACCTTGGTTCAGGGCCTCGGCCACCTGTCGAAGGTAATCTTCAGGGTGGTCCGGGTCGGGATCGACGATGATGATCTTCCCAATGTGTTGCTTGCCAAGTTCGTCAATGGGGGTGAGAAGGACGAGGTCTTGCTCGCAACTGGCCGCCGTGGTGTGGGGGCCATGCATGTGAATGACAGCAGCCGGGCCACCGGTCACCATCGCCACTGAAGCCAAGACCACTTCCAGCACATGCCAGTCGGTTGGCGCGCCCCGCGGTGAGGTGGAGCCCAGCGGTGCGACGCAGAGGCTGCGCTCGTTCATCCGTGGGAGGGTGACCATGTGCTTGGTGGCGATCATCACGTCATGTCGCTCCGGGTGAATCATGGCCAAGGAACCCATCGTGGCCCTCACCAAATGGTCCCGGTCAAGCTGTTTGCCAAGCCGGACGAAGTCCGAGACAACGTAGGGTGCAATGACGATGTTATCCTCCACCAACGGCGGCATCGGTGGCTCCTCAAGTTCCTCAATGACTTCTGTCGCCCCAACGACGGATTGGCGCAGGCGAGCGTTTTCCATGTGAAGACGTTCGAGTTCGGCTTCCTTTTCTGCAAGCAGGTCGAGCGTGGTCTGGTCAACCTCTGCTGGAGCAGATGTTGCGTCGTCAGCAGCATCCTCGCTGTCTTCCGATGAAGGTTCACCTGTGGGTTCGGCAACGGTTTCTCCCTCAGCGGGTGCCGGGTCATCCGCCGGCTCTTCATGTGCCGTCTCTTCAGCGGGTTCGGGCGCTGCCACCTCCTCAGCGGCAGCCACGAAGGTGTCGGCTTCGGCGGTTTCTTCCGAAGCGACTGGTTCGGCCTCGGGTTCCGCAGCCTCCTCAACGGTTGGTTCTGCATCTCCTCCGTCCTGAGGAGGTTCGTCAGCGGAATCATCGGCTGGAGGGCCGGAGGGAGGGCCGCTGGGTGGACCAGAGGGTGGACCAGATGGGGGGCCGCTTGGAGGACCCGAGGGTGGGCCTGATGGAGGACCCGAAGGTGGGCCGGAGGGAGGACCGGAAGGCGGTCCGCTCGGGGGACCTGATGGAGGGCCACTGGGCGGGCCTGACGGAGGCCCAGTAGGGGCCGGTGATTCTTCGGGTGAAGGTAGCGCTTCTTCAGGTGCTTGTTCGAGGGCCCCAATGTCGCCAAAAGCATCGCCCAGCATGTTATCGAGTTGCGATTGTTCTTCATCATCTCGCGATTTTTCTGCAGATGTCTTTCCTTTCACCACGGTGGCACCCATTTCACCCACATGGCGCGGCTTAAATAGCGGTTGCGTCCCCGACAAGGTACTACAGCCCGCTTGGTGTAGAGGTTATCATGCAGGATTGTCATTCCTGCGACCCGGGTTCAATTCCCGGAGTGGGCGCTCACTCTTCCTCATCACCAGCGAAGCCCTTCGTGGATTGGCCAACGGGGACCGCTGGCATCAGGTACCACATGAACGGTAACACCAAGAGTGAGTCGAGGTTCTTGCCGAGTTGAACGTTGAACGAAGACTCGAAGGCGATGAACGACCCGGCGTCCTTACTCCCCGGTTCGGGCACCGCTTCGGCAACTGCCGATCGATTTTCAGGGGCAACGAGGCCGAGATCATAGCCTGAAAAGTCCGCTTCCAACTCAAAGCCCAGCCAGGTAACGGATGCATCCGAAGAAGCATTGGTGTGAACAAAGGTCACGGTTTCCAAGTTGGCGCCCGGTGTGTTCGAAGCCGCAGCGTCCTCGTCGTCGCCCAGCCCACCGGTCAATTCAAGCATGTAACTCGCTGGAAAGATGATCGCAAAGGCGACGATGGCCGACAGGAACCCCAGCGTACGAAGATAATGACGCCAACGAAGCCCCGTGAACATCAGGGCCTCGCCCAGCACCATGAGGGTCAGAGCCACCGACACCGATTGACGGCCCAATTCCAACCACTCACGGTCTTGGCTGCTTGCCGCGTCGCGTTCGCCCTCGTTGTCATCGGCCGTATCGGACGAGCCGTTCGAGGTTGAACCATTGGAAGTGGTCTCGCTGTCGCTCACCGGGACGGCGGCATCGGCGTCCCGTTCAAGGGTGTAGAAGAAAAACGAGGTCGCTTTCTTGATTTCAACGTCAATCATGGTTTGATCCTTGTCGATGGCCACCAGAGAATGGGCCTCGGTCGGGGCGGGTTTCCCTTCGGTGTAGGTGCCCTCAACCGTGGCGACCAACCAAGCTGAAATGAACACGTGAACGGCCAACAGGACGGTGACGCCCAAGCGCACAACAGCAAACGCACGGTGGGGCCTTGGCCGTGGCAGCACGGCTCACCCTCTCCTCCGTTGCTTTTGACTTCACTCGTTCTCGTGGCGTCGGTGGCCGGCAAGTGCAGCCAGACCAATGAGGGCCATGACGGTCAACGGTGAGGTGAACGGCAGGAGACCGGCATCTTCAGCGATGTCCTCGGCCGTTTGTTCGCCGTCGTCACCATCGTCGGTGGTCTCACCGCTGTTGTCGGTACCGTCGCCGAGGCCGAGGTCAGACGTGTCAGCCCCTGCTTCTTCGAGGTCGGCCGCCAACTCGGACAGGTCGTGGTTCTCAACGTCCACGATGTCTTCGAGGTCGTCAAATTCAGCCATCTGTTCTTGAGCCTCTTGTGCGGGTACACCAGTGATGTAGCGAATGCTGGCGAAGGTCATGGGCAGGTCCTGACTGTAGCCGGTCGTTTCCGGTCCTGCGATGACGTAGGCGTTGCCGTCCTCGTCCCAAGCGTACACACCAACACCAACGATGGTGGCGTGTTCGTTGCTCCAGAGGGGCGCCCACATGCCGTCGTTGTAGGGGAAGACGGGGACTTCGTAGTCCTCGTCAAGTTCCTGGAAGGTCGTCTCAAGGTTGTTGCCAAAGTTCTCCAGCACGTTCTCGAGGCCAGATTCAGCCAGTGCACCGACGATCTTCTCAACACGCTCGCTGATTTCAGGACCGTCTTCAACGGTCATGCATTCCTGATGGGTGTCAAAGGGTTCGGTTTCTCCGTTTTCAATCAGTTCAACGTTCAAACAGTAATCGCCGGGGCCCGAGATGTCCACCATGTTTTCAGCGTAGACGGACTGGTCGTTCTGGAAGGCTTCAGCGCCTTGGCCAACGACCATGCCGTCGGCGTCGGTGACGTCCCAGTGCATGGTGATGTCGTCGTAATCGCCGCTCCAGGTGCCTGCACCCGCTGTGACACGGAGGGTGTTGTCGCCTTCGTTGCCCATGTTACTCTCCCAGTCTCGAATCTCTGGTCCAGCCCACATCGAGTCGCAGTTTTCAACAGCGGAGACCAACGAGGTGCCATCAGCAGCAGTGATGCTTCCACCAGCACACATCGTGTTCTCACCGTACCCCATGTCGGACGGCACTTCGGTGTCGACCGAAAAGGAGCCGGAATCAACGTCGAAGGTCACATCGCAGTGCCAGGCAGCACAGAGCAGGAGGTTATCCCCAGAAGCGATCACGCCGCCCTCGCCGTCGTTCATGTAGACGTCCATCAAGAAGTAGATGCCCTCGCCTTCGTCCGAGCCGTCAGTACAGTCTTCGTTGCCGTCGTTCACGAGATCAAAGGAGACTTCGCTGCCATCATCGCAGTAGAACATTGTCGCAGACGGTGTTGGACCTACCGTTTCGTCAGAGCCGTCATCGCACTGCGCAGTACCGTCGTTGATCCACTGCCAGGGCACGGCGCCGTTGTAATCGGCGCAGTTGTACCAGTCACCCTCGTTGTCAACGGGTTCATCGGAAGCATCAGCGCAATCCACCGTGCCGTCGTTGACGAGTTCAAAGGAAATCTCGGAACCATCCAGGCAAACAAAGGTGCTGGTGAGGCCGTTGTCGTACTCATCCGAGCCGTCATCGCAGTTCTCGTAGCCGTTGTTGACATCGCTAACGGGCAACTCGAAGTAGCCCTCCCATTGGCTGTAACATTCGATGGTTGCATCGGATTCAAGACCGAGAGTGGTGGTGTCAACGCGGCCGTGGAAGACGTAGTATTCCTCGCCGGTGTTCCAGTCTTGGTTGGTGCCACCGCGCAGGTAGAGGTCGTCTTCGTCCGAGCCGTCCATGCAGTCTTCGTCACCGTCGTTGACGTACCAGGTTTCGATCATCTCGCCGCTGTCGCACATGAACCAGTTGTCGCTGTCGTCGTAATCGTCATCGTCACCACCGTCGTCAATGCCAAACCAATCCTCGATGAGTTCACCCACCGAGTCTTCAAGTTCGGCCTCGAAGTCTTCAGCCACTGCCTCACCAAAGGATTCACTGGCGTGAAGCAAGACGTTGCCCATCATGATGAACATGACCGGGTTGCCGGGCGGGCAGGTATCACAGGCCGTGACGTCGAGCGTGTTTCCATCTCCAAGGTCAACCTCAAGGGGTTCGTCGGTGCGCATGCTGAAGGAGACATCGTCCATGTCAGCCTCACCTTCGTAGTCGCCTTCGCTGGTGAGTTCGTCGCTGATGCTGATGTCAAACTGGCCTGCATCGAAGCCAAACTCTTCCATGGGCAGACCGGTGAGGTAGACGTTGTAGTCGGCCGAGCCAATGTAGGAACCGTCGATCACACCGCACCTGTCGTAGACCTCGGCATCGTCCCAGCCATCGTCGACACCGACGGTGTCGCCTTCCTCAACGCACTCCCAAACGGTCCTGTCGTTGGCGGCAGCGGTGACGTAGATGGGGCTCGGGTTGCCAAGGCGCCATTCGGCTTGGGAAGCGATGGAGTAGCTGAAGTCCATGCCGGTGTCAAAGTCGATGTTGAGTTCCTCGCCATCGCCCTCCAGGGCGATGTCAATGCCGAGGTTCATGTCGTTGCCCACGGTCATGTCAAAGTCCATGTCAGCGCCGATGAGTTGGTACTGGTCGTCGAGGTACTCGGTGTAGAGCATGTCCACGGTCAGCACGTTCTCGGCCTCGGCGATGACGTCGATGTCAAAGCCCGTAGGTTCGCTACCGAAGGTGGTCTCCGACCAGTCGGTCATGATGACGGCATTGGACAGCAGGCCGTGGCGAAGCACCACGTCGCTGGTGCGGCTCCACACCTGGACATCGTTACCTTCCAGGTCTTGGATGGTTTGAGGCGTGATGTCCTCGGTTTGGTGGACATAAACGTTGGATGCGCCGGTGGTCAACTGGCCGATATCGAGGTTGAACCCTGCGGCGTCGGCGTCCTCCATGATCTCAGAGAACAATTCCTGGATGTCCAGGCCGGTGACGTTCTGGAGGTCGCTGTCAAGGCTCGACCAGTCGTATTCCACACCGTAGTAGTACTCCGACGGTTCGTCGGGCACGGCTTGGACCAAGGCAATGGGGGAAAGGGCGGTCAGCAACAGCAGGGTTGCGAGCAGGCGGGCTGGGGTTCGTCGCAGGGTGGACATCACATCAAACTGCATAATTCTCCACTATAACGCTATGGGGATGGCAGTGAGGTTCATTTCATAGCCAAATAAGCGGCGTTGAACAGTCGACGAGCGAGGAAATAATCCATGCGTCGGCGCCGAACACCGGTTTTGGTGTTGCCCATGAAGGCCGTCAAAAACACATCGTGTGTGGCCACTCGGTACGCTTCAATTTGCCGATTCGCTTCCTCGATCACCGCTACGAGCTCATCACCTTCCAAGTCGACATCAATGTACGTGAGGTGGCGGCTGCTCACCTTGATTCGCTGGCGATCATAGCCAAGTTCGTCTCCGAGGCAAAATCGAATGCGCATGGACCCGTCCGCTTTGGTACCGTCAACGGCCCGGTAGCCGAGGTTTCCCCTTGGGCTGTTGAACCTCATGACCGTTGCATCGCTCGAGGACGAGCGGGCCTCGTTGTGTCGGCCCCAGATTTCTTGGTATGAGCCCAGCCGAGTGTCGTTCTTCCACAACTCCCCGTTTGCCTGGGAGGCTGAAAACACCAGAACGCAAACCGGGTGTTCGGTATCGGTGAACGGGTTGTCTTCCAGCACCGTCAGGGAATGAAGGCGAGCCTTCCAATGGGGCAGGTGCTCCATGTCCTGCACCACCGATTCTGGCACAATCCACACCGAATCATCGTACTTCGCCAAGGTTTGCTCGATGGCCAGTTTGAACAAATCATCGAGCGTGTTGGTGTGTTCGTTGGTCAAGGGAAGGACGATTCCCGGTCGAAAATAAGACTGTGCAGGGGCATCCATTCGCTTGGCGGAATTTTTGGCAAGGTAGGGTGGATTGGTCAACACGAAGGCGCTGGCGTGATGGGGGACATGGAGAATGGAATCGTTCGGTTCTCCCCATCCGTTGACGGCGCAAATCGCGCTGTCCACGTCGTGGCCTACAACGCCAAACCCTAACGAGGCAGCGACGTCCAGCAAATGCCCATCACCTGCGAACGGGTCGAGACAGGTGGTGTATCGAACGTGAAGGGAACGAAGGTGTTCAACGATGTGGGGGCGGAGCCATACGTCATCTCGGGTGAAGTATTGTCCGAGGTTCCGTTTTGACCGGCCGGACATGACGATTACCCATCACGACGAGCGCGGCACACCGCGACAAAATTCTCGAACATCTCTTTCCCAAATTCCGAATCGTTGACCTCGGGGTGGAACTGGAGCCCAAAACGGTCTCCGGCTTCGTTTTCCATCCCCTGGACCTTGCAAGACGGGCTGCCGGCCGTGATGAAGAAGCCCTCCGGGACGACGTGGACTTCGTCGTTGTGGGATTCCCACACCGTTTGGGTCGGCTTGGTTCCGGCGAAGATGGTCCCTCCGCCGTCAACGAGTTCAATTTCCATCGCCCCGAATTCTGGTTCTGGGGATTCGCGGGCATCGCCGCCGTAGTGGCGCGCCATAAATTGGTGGCCCGCACAGATACCGAGGATTGGGATGTCGAGTTCAAGAAACGCGCCGCAGTTTCCGAGTTCTCCGGTCAAGCCGACTCGCGCCGCGCCACCGGAGAGAATCAACCCGTCCAACTCACGAAGCTCATCCACCGGCGTTGTGTTGTCGATGATTTGCGTGTCCACCTTGAGGTAGCGAAGCATGCGCCATTCTCGGTGCGTCCACTGGCCGCCGTTGTCAACGACATCAATCACAAGGGGCCTGTCCGACATGGTCCTCACTCCCTTTGTGGTGAGCGAGGAACGACCATGAACATGCCGATACGAAAAGGTCAGGAGCGTGCCCGCTCACGGAAGCCGGGCGAGGATTAGCGTTGATGCACGGTGATGGTCCCGCAGACTTTGCACCAGACCTTGATGCCGTCTTTGCGAGGAGGAACGCCTGCGATGTTGATGCTCGCTCCGCACGTGCACTTCACGATGTTCTCCATGACCGTGGCGAGATGTCGGTGCTTCATGAAGTGAACGCTTCAATCCCATGTGATGGTGGTCTGAAACACCACGAAACAACGCGTGGTTGAGAAGCCCTTGATTTCCGACACGTGGGTCTCGCTCGCCGTGCCGCCAGCCGAAGCCACCAGCCGATTCAAACGGTCAGTACGGCCAGGGAGGCTGTCCCGTTCAACGATGGCCCAACCTCGCAGGAAGCTCGTGTTCGAGCGGTCAAAGAGCGGGAACAGGTCGGGGAGGTGTTCGAAACTGTCGTGAGGCAGATTGACCAACAGGGCATGGGCGCGGCCACACAGTCGATCCTGGTTTTTCCATGCCCGTGCGTCCTCGCAAACGATTTCTGCTGGAGCGAGCGGTGCGTCACGTTTCATCGTCCAGCGTTCGAGGTTCGCCTCCAACAATTCCACGGCGGATGGATTGAGATCGCCTGCCAACATGCCGGAGATCAAGCCCGCCTCAGCCAAGAGAAGGGGGAAGGCGGGGCCTGCGCCAGCGTACGGATCGGCCACAACCAATGGCTGTCCCAATTGGTTTGAAAACGCCCGAAGTTGCTGAAGCGTTTCCATTCGTTGCGTTGAGAGGCGGCTTGAGAAGTAGACCTTGCTCGGGTCGACGAGGATTCGGTGGCCGTGTTCTCGAATTTCGGTCTGCGTGCTCGGCTCTTCGCCTCGCCACGCCAGCGGCTCCAACTCACGAACGCGGAAATCACCCTTTACTCCCATGTCCGCGCACACAAGGCGCACGCTGGAAAGTTGGTCCAACATCGCCTGACCGACCGCTTCTTTGTGCGCCATGGCGGCTTCTTCGAGCTTCACCATCAGCACGTCGCCCTGAATCTCATACGCTGAAGGCCATGTGTCATCCGGAAGTTGTTGCAGGGCTGATGGCAGACGTTCCTTCCAGTGGGCGGGGCCTTTGGTCATCGGTTCAAGGTCGACGACCATCAATCCGGACCAGCAAGGGTCGTTCGCTTCGGGTGCATGTTCGTTGAGTGGAACAGCACGACGCCCGTTCTCCAGCGCCATCACGCCCGTTGGAGCAAGCCATCCCTCGGCCCTGCAGCGCTCCAACCACACCTGTGTCTGGTCGCTCGGCACGCTCAAATGACGCATGGCCCTCGCCCTGTCCAAGCGTCTCGGAGGTTTGAGCATGGCGGCAGAAACATCCCAAGCACCCGGCCTGCCAACAACCGGCTTGATGCTGATTGGGATGGGATTGGGTCGTCTCGAAGGGATGACGCACGAAGCGTTGCAGGCCGCTGCGGCCGCTGACCATCGTCGCTATGAAGCGTACACGGCGCTCTGGCCCGAGGCAGAATTGGCCCGCTTGGAAGCCCATATTGGTGCCATCCAACGCGTCATGCGTCCCGAAGTGGAGGAGCCGGACGAACTTCTCGCACTCGCCAAGACATCGCTGGTGGCCTTGCTCGTGGTTGGGGACCCGCTTCAAGCCACGACACACGTTGACCTGCAACTTCGAGCGATAAGTGCCGGTGTTGAATGCCGTGTGTTCCACGGGCTATCCATCACCACACTGGTGACGGGGGCCGTGGGCCTTTCGAACTACAAGTTTGGCCGCCAAACGACCTTCACCTACCCCTACGGCGGTTGGGTGGCGACGTCCCCGCTGGAAGTCGTGGCCATCAACTGGGCTCAAAACCTCCACACGCTGGCATTGCTCGACCTCGACCCGACGGGGCAAGGCACCGGCGATCAGCGGCCCATGACGCCTTCCGATGCCGCCCACGCCATGCGCCTGATGTGGGCGAAGCTCCGTGATGCCGACGTCGATGATGCGTCACTCGGGGATGGCATTCAGGTCTCAAAGCACGACATGATCGCACGTTATTTGCAACAACCCATGGAGAAGATGCCCGTTGTGCTGTGCTCGGACATGGGCACGCCCAATCAGGCGATGGTGGCCACCACGGTGGGCGAACTTGACCAAGAGAAAGGGGGCCGGTTGAACTGCCTCGTCTTCCCCGCAAGCACGGGTGAGATTGAAGAGAAGGCGCTCGCTCGTTGGAAGAGAGGTGCGTGAAGATGTTCGGCCTATCCGATGAAATCGTCCTTCTGCTCTCTTTCCTGCTGTTCATGGGCTTTTTCGCCGGAGTGGGGCTGGCGTCCATGCGCGTTAAGCAAGACACGACCGACGATTACCTCGTGGCCGGCAGAGGTATGCATCCTGCGCTGGCGGCCTTGAGTGCCGTCAGCACGTGGAACTCCGGCTACATGTTCATCGGGTTCATCGGGTTCATCTTCGTGCAGGGCTATTCGGGTATTTGGATCGGGTTGGTCTCCACCCTCGGTCAGGCCGTGGCATGGATTTGGCTCTACAAGTTCATCCAGAAAGAAGGCAACGAACGAGGCGTTCGCTCGCTCTCTTCCCTTGTTTCCAAGACCACGGGCGCCCCGGAAGCCAAACTGGCTGGCATTCTCTCCGTCGCTTTCCTCTCCATCTACGCGGCAGCGCAACTGGTGGCCGGTGGCGTGGCCCTCCAAGCCATGCTCGGCTGGTCCGAGGTCATCGGGATTCTCATCGGCTTCGTCCTCGTAGTTGCCTACTGCTACGCGGGTGGTATTCGAGCCTCCATTTGGACGGACGCCGCCCAATCGTGTGTGATGATCGTGGGTTCAACCATCCTGTGTTATGTCGCCGTTGCAGAAGTGGGCGGCTTTTCTGGCCTTCACAACTCGCTCAAAGACATCGACCCCGGCATGGTCAACATGTTCCCGGCAGATTTGACCTTCGGCGTGACGTTGTGGATTGGTGCGTTCTTCCTCGGCGGTTTGGGCGTGGCAGGTCAGCCGCAAGTGGTTTCCCGAGTGATGACGCTCAAGGACGACAAGGACCGGAAGCTGGCCGCTATCTGGTTCTTCGTCTGGCAAACCCCCTTCATCGCCCTGATGTTCATCATTGGTTTGGCGTGCCGAGCCATCTTCCTCGACCTCGACGCTTCCCAAGCCCAGGACGGTTTACCGCTGCTGGCGATGGAAGTGCTCAACCCCTTCTTGGCCGGTGTGATTCTCGCTTCCATCTTCGCCGCCACCATGTCAACGGCCGACAGCCAAGTGTTGGCCTGCACGGCGGCCATCACCGACGACGTCAAGCCCGAGTGGGCACAAGAGCACAAGACCACCAAACTGGTCACGATGGTCATCGCTGTGTTCGTCACCCTCATTGCGCTAGGAGGGCAACAATTCCCCGGCTTCGGCGACTCCGTGTTCGCCCTCGTGGTGTTGGCCGTCTACGGCCTTGGCGGCATCTTCGTTCCGCTGTTGTTGATCCGCATGATGGGGTACGAGCCCGACACCGAACACACCATCTGGATGATGATAGCGGCGCTGAGTGCCGTCATCGTCTGGAGTTTCAGCGGATACGGCGAGGACATCTTCCCGTCCATTCCAGCCATGAGTTCGGCCTTTGCGACCCACTTCATCCTCTGCTGGCGACGTGCAGAATCCAACCCCAATCCTCTGGGGCGTTACAGCCTTCCAACCCAGCAAACAGCGACCATCGGAGCGGTCGTTATCCTCGTGCTCTTCGGTGCGCTCGAAGGCACCTACATGGCCGTGGCACCCGACGGTGACACCGCCTCCGGGAATGACCCGTACCAACTGTCCTACACCGTGAGCGAATGGAGCCAATCCGAAACCCTGAACCTCAACGACGGCGAGACCCAAACCTTCCAGGTGGACATCGATGAATCGATGACGGCCGTGCTGAGCGCCGTCCTGACCATCACCTACACCGATACGGGCGAGACCGCCACGTCGGCGTGCGACGACATCGTGACGAGTCCTGACTTCAGCGGCTTGGCCGGCCCCTTCTCAGAAAGCGATGACGCTGAGCGAAGCACCAACGCTTGCGGCACCACGACCGAGGTGGGCGGCATTGTGCCGAATGCGGCGCTATCTGAGTACGCTAGCGGCGAAGGCGACTACACCCTCAACGGCTCCGAAGACGACCTCATCGTGGTGCTGAACATGCTTGGGAAATCGCCGGAAATGGTTGGCAGTTTGACAATGGATGTCACATTAAATGCCAATGACGGAAAACCGTTCGGCGGCGACGACGACAGCGAAACGGTGACGGTCACGCTCTCCATGTTGGTGTTCCAACCCAGCGGCATGACGCCTACAGCGTGAACGTCATGCCTTGTTCGCCCACGCTCCAGCCAAGCGCCGTTACTTGTCCGTGCTCATCCGAGTCAGGCCGGTGAATCGGGTTGGTGTGGTTCATGTGGATGAAGACGATTTCAGGGTCTCCTTCCGCTCGAGGTCCTAGCCGTTCAAGGGTCTCACTCACCGGTGGATGAGGAACTTCATGCTGCGTTCGGCTTGACAGTTCGTCAGCGCTCCAAAACGTGCCATCGATGAGGGCGATGTCAACCTCGAGTGACGTTAACCAACTTCGGATGGACGGTGCGCCGTGATGGTCCAGTGTTTCCTGCCACCGGTCGTGGTCAGGCAGGAACAACAAGGAGCGATTCGGTCCATGTACGATGAAGGCGTGCATATCGGAGAGTTCGGCTCGATGCGGAACCACCACGGGAACGACGGTGATGTTCTCTGAGAGCGCATGTTCACTGCCGGTTGAAACGGAGACGGGTGTGAACACCCCCTGCTCCATCATCAGCGCCCATTGGGGTGTGGCATTAATGAGCGATAGCATGGAGGACGATGCGTAGAGGTTGAGTCCTCGGGCGTTGAGGGTTTCACGACCGAACAACCCCAGGCCATCCACGTGGCCAAAGTGTGCGTGGGTGAGCAAAACGGATTGGAGGGGCGGATGGCCCCACATCTTGAGTTGCTCGCCCATGGCTCGTGTCGCTTCGATGAGATGTCCCTGGCCGTGTTCGTCGGTGATGCCGAGGCTCACCGGATGGCGGACATCGTCGGCCCCCAGATCAGCACAGCACGGTCGTTGACAGCCCGGCTGAGGACGGCCCCCGTCTTGGGCTGTACCAAGCAAGGTCACCGTGGGCATGAATGAACCGATGGGGGTCAACGACATGAGCCCTTTCACGCGAAGGTCTCAAACCCCACCACCCGGCCAGCGGAAACGAGGGAGTTCCGTGCCAGCACCGTCCAAAGTGGAATTCCCCGGTCAAAAAAAGACCAAGGCGAGGATGCGAGGGACGAAGCAAGCCAACGAAGCGACGGCGAAGAAACTCGCCAAGGAGCTGGGTCACTTCCGTGAAAATCCACGCAGTCACCTCCCCGCTATGGAATTCACGGGCAAGATGCGTTGGGGTCGGACAGACCCCGTCACGAAAACCCTGAGTGAGATTGAGAAAATCATCAAGAAAAAGGGCGATTTGAAATGGCTCTCAAAGCGCATGATGGCCAAACGCGGCGACGACGTGGCCAAGGCCTTCGCTGGTTCACTCCATGCTTCGCACGACGAACAGTTCACGATGGTGGGTCAGTTCAATTCAGGGTCGTTCGGCTCCGGTTCCTATGTCCGACGAGGAGATGGAAAACCCGGTTACCTTGCTGGGATCCAAAATTATGCCAACCTCACCCTCCGCATGCTTCCTTGGGAGGACCACGCCAAGCGTGGCATGTACTTCTTCAGTTGGGAAGGCGGATTTGTTTGCACCGGCCCGGAACCTCGACCTCCCAAAGACTGGCTTGAGGACGTCCTCAGCCGGTCTCGATTCAACCTCACGAAATCCGAAATGAACGGACAGTCCGTGTGGACGACGGAAGGCCTCGAGGCGGAAGACGTGGTGAATCGCAACCCCTCTGCAACCGGCTACGTTGCCTTCCGATTCCACAACGGAGCCGTCGTCGGTCTCGGCTTGGATGCCCTGGCGACGTTCTCAAAGAAAGACGCCCCGTTCGTCCACCACCTCGCATTGTCCATGCTCCCGCCGTTGTTGCCCTCCATCCTTGCCCTTGACGCCGTTTGGACACCGGAAGGATGGCCCGAAGACCGACCGCTTCCTGAGGCCAGCCAAGAAGGCATAGACAAGGTCGTTGATGCCTGGCAAGGACTCACGATGAACGAAGGCATCGTCGCTTCCGCCATGAAGCAGACCGTGATGGAAGGCATCGATGACGGCATCCTCGTTGGCGAAGTCTGGCTCGAAGGTTTGGCGACCGACGTCCTCGAATCTGCTCTTGAAGACCAGAACGGTTCTGCAGAGGAGCGATTGCTTGCCGCAGAAATCCTTCGACTGGCCGTCGCTGAACCTCACGAGGACACCATCGGCTTGCGAGTTGAAGCGAAGGGGAGTCCCGAACAACGCGAGGACCGATGCATTCGTATCATGCCGTCCGCCACGTGCGGCGATGTCCTCACCGCCTTTTGGCCAACCCACGGGAAGGAAGCCTTGGCCGTGTTGGGCCTTGAAGGCGATGATGCTGCGGCGATTTGGGAACAACAGCGAGACAGTCCCAAGCCGTTTGGAAAATTCCTGAAAGGCCTCGATCAAGCCAAAGCCTTGGCTCAGCAGAAGGCACGGTTCCCGCCCTGCAAAGATGCTGGTCTCGCTTCGACGATGATTCACGATTACATCGTGGCTGGCCTAACGCAAGGCATGGGTTCGGTGGAGCGCAAGGCCACGGCCCGTCACGGCTCGGTGGACGAAGCAGCCGCCTCATGGGCTTGGCTCGTGGCCGTTGGTCGCTCGGGCGGACAGGAGTGGCATTTCGAGGCCAACGCCCGCGACCGCGGTGGCGTGTGGGCGGTGCCGACCGGCGTCCTGTGGAGCCTTGGGAAACAACTCTTGGAGGCTGAAGACGACGAAGTCGCTGACCTGCAAACCGACTGGAACGCTGCCTTCGACGACCTCAAGACCACAACGGGTCAGTGAGTCGAATCAGGCCAAGGCTTGCTCAATATCGGCCCAGAGGTCTTCAACGTCCTCGATGCCGATGCTCAATCGAACGAAACCCGGCACCACGCCAGCCGCCACGCGAACGTCTTCGGGAACGGCGCCGTGGCTGGAATTGAAGGGGCATTCAATGAGCGATTCCACGCCGCCGAGGCTGGTTGCTTCGTAGATAATGTCCAACTTTCGCATGAAGGCAAGGGCGGCTTGGTCACCGCCTTTCACGACGAAGGCAATCATCCCGGAGCCGTTGGGCAAGATGCGTTGGGCAACCTCGTAATCGGGATGGCTTTCCAGTTTGGAATGGTAGACGCGCTCGATGGCGTCGTGAGCCTCAAGGCGTTGGGCCAACGTGTGGGCATTCTCGCAAATTCGGGGCATCCGCACGTCCAACGTTCGCATACCGCGTTCGAGCAAGTAACACGAATGTGGGTCGGGAGCTGCTCCGAGGTGGACCTTTCGCTGGAAAATTTCAGCGATGAGTTCCTTGGAGCCCACGACAGCACCGCCCAAGATATCGGAGTGGCCGCCGAGGTACTTGGTGGTGGAATGAATGACGAGATCAACGCCCATGTCCAAGGGCTTGCAGCCCCACGGTGAGGCAAAGGTGTTGTCGATGATGAGCAAGAGGTTGTGTCGCTTCGCGACGTCTGCCATGGCTTCGATGTCGCACACCTTGAGCACCGGGTTGGTCAGGGTCTCGATGTAGAGGATCTTGGTGTTCTCTTGAATGGCGGCTTCGTACGACGAGGCGTCGCGCATGTCAGCCATCGTCGTGGAAATGCCAAAGCGGGGGAATTCTTCGGTCAGCAGACCGTAGGTGCCACCGTAAATGTCCGTGCTGGCGACCATGTGATCGCCCTGGTTGAGCAATGCAAGGAGCGTGGTTGAGATGGCGCCCATGCCCGAGGAAAAGGTCTCAGCGTCTTCCCCGTTCTCCATCGCTATCAATTTCTGAGCCACGGCGTCGGAGTTGACCGTCGAGAGGCGTGCGTAGAGGAGGGTGTGTTGCGCGCCGGCAGCCCAGCCTGCATAGCGTTCGTCGGTGAGCTTGTAGGTCGAGGATTGGAAAATGGGTGTGTTCACGGCATCGCCAATGTGCTGTGTACCGCTGTGAACGGCGCGGGTGGCAAAGCGGCTGGGGTCTTTTTTGTCCGACACGTGCATCTCCGCTCTTCCGAGCAAAACTCGCACCTTGAACGCTTCTACACGACGGTTTGATTTGCGGCCAGGTCCTCGTTTTCAGAGGATGTAAGTTCCACCACAATGTTTCCTAACAAGAGGACGCCGCCGCCGAAGGGAATCCACCACGACCACGCCACCAAACCAAGCCCCAAACCGAACAACGTCGCCCATACGGGCTCAAAGGCATAGATGATGGCCGCCTGAACGGGATGCATGTGACGCTGGAACATGTTCAAGGCCACGAGGCAGAAGAACGACCCGCCCACACCAAGCAAGACCACGGGGAGCAGGACGCCTTCTCGTGAGACCACCTCAACGACCATGCTCGTCGGTGCATCGCTTGATCCGAGGGCCAGGGCAAGCGACGCAAAACCCACCACCATGAACGAGGTGAGGGTCAGCATCAACGGGTCAAACGCCAAGGTGAGGCGTTGTGTGAAAATGATGTGAAGGGCGAAAAACAGCGCACACGCCACGGTGACGATCTCGCCCCAACCCCACGACAGGTGCGGGGGGCCTTCGATGAACCCCGCCCCGACGGTGGCCATCAACACACCCCAGTACAGGGCGCGTCGAGGCGCTTGGTCGCTCATCCACAAGGTCAGCACGGCGGTCATGACGACGTAAAGCGATGTGAGGAACGCCGACGTGGAGGGGTTGATCTCGTTGAGTGCCACCATTTGGCTGACAAAACCCACGAGCATGAGCCCGCCCAATATCCCCCCGCCTTTCCAAATGACGGGGAGACGAAGACCGGCCCGAGCCTTGGGGAAGACCACGGCGACCAGTGCGGTGGCGATCAAGAAGCGAAGGGCCACAAGGTAGGCCACAACGGAAAACGTCCCAAAGGTCTCAATTTCGACCTCAAGGGCGTTGAGGGCTTGCTTCATCCAAATGAACGTCGCACCCCAAACCAGGGTGACGCAGAGGAGGACGAGGGCGGCTTTTCGCCGCTGGGGCACAAACGACGAAACCGCCGCTTGGTCGTCGGCATCCATGACTTCGGGACCGGCTCACAGATGATGAGTGTGGTGGTTGTCATGACCCGTGAAACCATATCCTCAAAGGGTGCCCATGCTCCATTGAAACCATGGGAGAACCACGGACCGGAGCCGACGTGATATGGAAGCAGCCCATCGACTCCGGGCCCGCCCCAGCCGGCGGTGAAACCTACGACGCCATCGTCGTTGGCGGAGGCCCGGGCGGATCGGCGGCAGCAGGCTACCTCGCCATGGAAGGAAAGCGGGTGCTGCTCATCGAAAAAGAGACTTGGCCACGCGACAAAATCTGCGGTGACGCCGTGGGTGGAAAGTCCCTCAGCCACGTGAAGGAACTTGGCGTCAAAGAAACCCTCGAATCCACGCCGCATTTCCGTGTGACGGGCATTGTCTTCTCCTCGCCCAAAGGCCACAACGTTCGTGTTGCGTTGCCCGAAGAAGACGTTCAGCGGCTCGAGGCCGGGTATTCGCTCCCCCGCCAACAATTCGACTATCTGCTGTTCAACCAAGTCCAGCAACTCGTGCGAGACGCCGGAGGAGACATCATTCAAGGCGGCGACGTTCGCGACGTGCTGTATGACGACGGTGCGGGCGGTGAAGACCCCGGCAAGGGCTCAGGAGCGCAGCGCCACGCCAGCGGCATCGTCGTTCGGATTGGAGGGCGCAACGGCGAGGAGTTGACCTTCCACGCTCCCAACGTCATCGGTGCTGCAGGTTATCGTTGCCCGGTGGCCAAATCCATGCTGGAAGAGACCTACGAAGAACCGATGATGGACCGCGACCATTACTGCGCTGGCTACCGCGAGTACTGGCGAGGCGTGAAGGGCTGCGAGGACAACGTCGGCGACATCGAAATTCACTTTGTTGACACGGTCATCCCCGGCTATTTCTGGCTCTTCCCCGTCGCCGAAGGCGTGGTGAACGTCGGCATCGGCATGGTCATGTCGCTGCTGGACAAGCAGTCCAAGAAACTCAAAGCGATGCAAGCCGAAGTCATCGCTGAGCATCCGTTGTTCAAAGACCGCTTCGCTGAAGCGACCATGATTCCCGGCACCGGTAAAGGATGGCAATTGCCGTTTGGCTCGCCGCGAAAGAAAGCGAGCAAGCAGCCTCGGCGGTCCGCCAGCAACGGGATCTTCCTCGTGGGCGATGCGGCCTCGCTGGTCGACCCGTTCAGCGGCGAAGGTGTGGGCAACGCACTGGTGAGCGGTGAAATGGCGGCGAAGCACATCATGGAAGGCAAATCCCCGGAAGACTACCAGGAAGCCTTGTGGAAAGCACTTGGACCCGAACTCACGAATTCCTTCCGCATGCAAAAAATGAGTCGTCGGGCGTGGCTGCTCAATTGGTTTGTGGGCAAAGCTTCGAAGAAACCGGCCATTCAGGAAATGATGACGGAGATGATTGCGAGCAAGGAAGCGCAAGAAAACCTCCACTCCCCATGGTTCATGTTCAAGACCTTGATGTTCTAAGGTGGCACCATGGACGCTTCCCTCTCGGGTATCGACGCCGTGTTCCTCGACTTGGACGGAACCATCTACCTTGGCGGTGAGCTCATCGAAGGCGCTGAGGCGTTTCTCGACCGCTGCAAAACCCAAGGAGTCCAGCGTTACTTCCTCTCCAACAACTCTTCGAAATCGGTCTCACAATACTTGACCAAACTCCACGCCCTCGGGCTGGAAGCCACCGAAGACGACGTGCTGCTCTCCACCCATGACCTGCTGGCGTGGCTGCAGAAGAACGGTATCACCGAGACGTGGTTGGTCGGCACCGAGGGCATGCGGAGCATGCTCGAAGCCATCGGCGTCAACACGCAGAGCACGGACCCCCAGTACGTGGTGCTGGGCTACGACACGGAACTGACCTACGACAAAATCGCTCGAGCCAGCATCCACATGCACGCGGGGGTCCCCCTCGTGGCCAGCCATCCCGACATGGTCTGTCCGAGCCCCCACGGCGGGCTGCCCGATGTTGGCGCCTACCTGGCGATGTTCAAAGCGACGACAGGTGTTGACCCCGAACACATCACGGGCAAGCCCAATGCAGGCATGATTTTGCACAAGATCGAAGCCTTAGGCCTCAAGCCCGAGCGATGCGCCATGGTGGGCGACCGGCTCTACACCGACATGGCGATGGCAACCCGAGCAGGGGTGGTGGGCGTACTCGTGCTGTCCGGCGAAGCCACCCAAGCCGACGTTGACGAATTACCTAAGGGAGCCGAACAGCGCCCGACCAGCATCGT
>CAXRAL010000009.1:0-73878 GCA_964228815.1 Candidatus Poseidoniaceae archaeon | reverse complement strand
ACCGTCCCCGCTGCAAGCACTTTCCCATCGTTGATGATCGCCATTCTGTTGCACATGCGTTCAGCCATTTCAAGCACGTGCGAGCAGAGGAAAATCGTGCCTCCATCGGCCACATGATCCAGCAGCCACTCCCGGCATTTCCGCTGGTAAATCGGGTCAAGGTTAGCGAACGGTTCGTCGAGGAACAAGAGTTTTGGCTTGTGGATGAACGCGCTGGCGAGCATCACCTTCTGGCGCTGACCTTTGGAGAGGTCCTTGCACATGGTGTCTCGCTTGTCTTGGAGGCCAAACCATTCGAGCCAGTGCTCAACCTTGGCCTTCATGTTCTCAACGCCGCGCAGACGAGCCACGAACTCAAGGAATTCAGCCGGCGTCAGGAACGAGGGTGGTGATTCCGATTCGGGTACGATGCCAATGTTGGCCTTGACTTTCTGAGGGTCATTCACGGCGTCCACGCCGAGCACCTCAATGCGTCCTTTGCTCGGCCGGAGTTGTCCGGTCAAGAGCTTGATGAAGGTGGATTTGCCGGCGCCGTTGGGTCCAAACACGCCAAAGAATTCGCCAGCATGAACTTCCACATTAAGTGGATGAAGGGCGATGAAATCACCGTATTTCTTCGCCATGTCCACGGCGCTGACCATCGGTTCTTTGCCCCCAGCCATAGACCGTTGATTTCGTTTTGAATTATCATACCTTGGTTGTGCTTCATTGAAGCATGGCGATGACATCAAGAAGAGGGGAGCCCTCAGTCGCGCCATGAACCCCCCACAAAGCGACGTGATGAAGGTTGACCTTCACGCCATCAGCGATGAGGACGACCTCGGTTTCATCGCCTGCATGACCATTGACCGACCGGACAAACTGAACGCCCTCAACGACGATGTCTTGTCCTCCCTCAAGGCCGTTTGCGATTGGATGGAGGCCACCGATGACGTGCGCGTCCTGGTGGTCACCGGCGCGTCGCCCAACCCACCTCCCGAAGGGAAGCGAGCCAAGCCGCATGCCTTCGTCGCAGGCGCCGACATCACCGAGTTTGCTGGTGCAGGCAGCCAAGTCATCCGAGAGCGATTCAAGAACAACGCCGTTGAAGCGCTGTGGAACCTCAGCAAGCCCACCATCGCCATGGTCGACGGTTTTGCCTTGGGCGGTGGATGCGAAGTGGCATGTTCGTGCGACATTCGTATCGCCAGCGACCGCTCCACCTTCGGCACACCTGAGATCAACCTCGGACTCATTCCCGGCTACGGCGCCACCCAACGGCTGGAACGTTTGGTCGGCTACGGCAAGGCCCACGAGATGATCATGACCGGCGACATGGTGCCAGCCGAAGAGGCGCACCGCATCGGGTTGGTCAACCACGTGGTCACACCGGAAGAATTGGAATCAACCGTCATGGCCATGGCTCGTCGAATCGGCAGCAAATCTTCGCTCGCTCTGCGTGTCGGCAAGGCCACGGTGCGCGCTGCCCTCGACGAAGGTCTCACCGACGGCGTGGAAACCGAAGCCATCGCCTTCGCTGGACTGTTCGACAGCGAGGACAAGGAAATCGGTGTCCAGGCCTTCATGAACCGTGAAACAGCGGTTTGGAAGCACCGATGAGGAAGCGGCGCAGACTCCCATCGAGCCTGTCGGCAAGAGGTGAGGGGGCGCGATTGCCCCCCTCTTGTCCGGGGGTGTGCCCGGCCACGGTCTTGCTGGCTCGATTCAGACCTCAACAAACCCGATCTTTTCCTCACGGAGGAACGTCCGGAAGTGCCGCATGTGTCGTGCGTGAGCCCGACGGAACCGAGGGGAGATGACCAGCACCCTGTAGGTACCGGTTTCATCGTCGTAGGCTCGCTTCTCCCGCTTGAGAAGGTCGAGCAAACGCTGGTTGTTCAGTTCGAGGTCGATGCCCTCGCAGACGCACGGTCGGAACTTTGGTTGACGCTTGTCTGGAACGAAGCCCGTGGAAGGATGCATAATCCTCTGTTTTTGGCTCTCTGTCAGCTTCGTGTCATCCAACGCCTTGGTTGAATCTTGAGGAGGTTGTGAAGGCTGTGAACCCCTCTTCCCCTCAAACTTCTCGACCTTACCCGTTTTGGGGTTGCGACGCATCTGCTGGTTTGGTCTAAATTTACGTGCCCTTTTCTTGTTGTACTTACCCATGTCTTTTCACCTGCTTTTTGCCTTTTATCTGCGCAGAAACGCTCGCTAAACGGACAAAGTCCGCCGGCGTTTCCGCAATTCAGGCGCAATCTACTCGCAGGTTGGTTGGGTATCGGGGGGCATCTGAGGTTCCTCCAGCATTTACAATACCCTTCGAGAGTATATAAAGAAGGCGATGGGGGCCCCTTACGCCACATCACAGCATGACACTACGACAAATGGAACACGTCTCAGCGATGAGGCATGAGGAGCGACACCGAACGGGAAGGGTGGCAGTGTCAATCTTCCATTTCTTTGCGCAGGGCATCGAGGGCGCTGCTGGCAGCAGGAAGGGGCGGAAGGGCAAGCGGCGTGCCATCCGGGGAGAGCAGGGGCGGGAGTTCTTTGCCGTCAGGTCCGATCAGCACGGGCAGTTCAGGTTGCGCAGGCGTGGCCGGCCCAACGGATTCGAACCCGACGTCAAGTGGAAGCCGAAGTTTGAGGATGCGTCCCTCATCGATGCGAACAAAGGTCGCTCCGTAAACGTGGCCGGGTGCAGGGTGTTCGGGTTCGACCAGCACGCTGTGGCCGTGCCCGGGGGTTTGAAGCAACGCCACCAAGTCTTCACCCGAGGCGTGGTCTTCCCACATCCGGGCGGTCGAGGCCCGAATGTCTGCCATTTGGCCCATGCGACGACGCTTGATGCGCTCGCGAATTGCTTCATGGCGTTCTCGGCGGTCTCGGACCGTGACTTCAATGTCGGCGTCCTCCACGGACTCGGGGCTGACATCAACCACGAATTCATCAGCGACGTGAACCTCTTCGAGTTCAACTTCAACGACGACTTCCTCGATGTCAGCTTCCTCACCCTCGCTCGCAGCGGCTTGAGCGGCTGCTTCTGCGGCGGCGATCTTGGCGAGTTTTCGCTCCCTCAACGTGGCACCGTCCAACGAAGAGACAGTGACGGGCGCGGGAAGGTCTTCATCCTCTGCTGTTTCTTCCATCACAGGTGTGTTGGCTTCGGTCTCAACGACGGCAGCAGGAGCTGGTGCCGGACGGCGAGCTCTCGGAGCAGGTTTGGCCTGACCACCGAGGTTGATCCAAATGAAGGCAAGCACCGCCATGGCACCGACAAAACCCCACTTGGCTTCATCGGTTAATTGTCCTACGGTTGACAGATAGAACACGAGCACCGAGATGAACAACACCCCGACAGCGGTCCTTGCGAATCCCATGTCCCTCGTCCCATCCAATCATCGGTTCTTTATGACGGTGATGGACGCATGCAGTTCTCATCGGTTGACGAGGTGCTGTATCTGTTGAACAATGTCATCCAGCGCCCGTCGCCGGTGGCTGAATTGATGTTTCATTTCGGCGTCCACCGACCCGAAGGTTTGGCCGTGTGTGCTCACCTCGCCGAGGGTTTCAGGGTCGAGGGGTCTCCCTTCCTCGTCCAAATCCGAGGGAATGAAAATCGGGTCGTATCCAAAGCCGCCTTCCCCTTCGGCCTCATGGGCGATTGACCCCTGACAAACGCCCTTTCCAACATGAATTTCATGCCCGTCCCACAAGGCCGCAACGGCTTGAAAGGAGGCAGAGCGGAGGCGCTTCGAGCGAGCGGGGTCCTCGCTCAGGAGATGGGCGAGCAATCGCAAAATCCCTGCATTGCCGACCGTTTCATGAACGTAAGACGAATACACACCAGGGAATCCATCGAGTGCGTCCACGAACAACCCCGCATCCTCCACCAGCACCATGGCACCTTCGTGAGGAAGGTGTTCCATCGCCTGCCGAATTTTGGCTTCCGACACTTCCTCGAGGGATGACGCCTGAGGCTCGACAATTGACCCCTCTGGAACCTCAAGGGCACGAACCGTCATGCCCAATTCGGAGAAGTGATGGGAGGCCTCCGCCAACTTTCCAGCATTCGAGGTGAGAAACCAAACGGTCTTGTCCATGGTTGTTCTTCTTGGTGACGGCTAATGACCGTGCCCGTTCACGCCGAACGCGTTCCCGGGAAAGGAGAGACTTTAGCCCGCGCAGACCAGCCGTCTTCATGCTCTCAAATTGGATGCTCGTCGCTGTCGGCGGCGCCGTTGGCGCGGTGTTGAGGTTCTCCATCAGTGAAGCCACGCCCGATACCGGTTTTCCTTGGGCCACCCTCAGCGTGAATCTGGTCGGTTCCTTGCTTCTGGGCTTGGTCACCGCCGCCACCCTCACCAATGCGCTCTCCGAGTCTCAAGCCCTGCTGCTGGGCGTTGGGTTGTTGGGGGCTTTCACGACGATGTCCACGTTCTCGGTGGAGACCATCACCATGATGGAGGCTGGTCAATGGGGTCGGGCAGGAACCTATGTCTTGGCCAGCGCAATTCTCGGGCCCGTGTTGGCGCTGGCAGGATGGAAAGGCGGGCAAGCGATCTTTTGAGCCTCACTTCAAGATGGCCAGCATGCGGTTCAAGGCCAACAAGGAACCGGCTTGAACCTCCTCCGGCACCACGATTTGATTGGGAATTTCACCGTCGACCAAACGTTCCAGCACGTCCATCAGGTACGCCGGGTGAATCATGTACATGGTCGAGCAAGGGCAAATTTCCTCATCCAGGCACTCGATGTGCTTGTCGGGGTGTTCTTGGGCCAACCTGGCGACCATGTTGATCTCCGTCCCAATGGCGATGGAGGCCCCGGCGGGCTGCTCGTTCACGAAATTGCGAATGTATTGGGTTGACCCGTAAGCGTCTGCGAGTTCGACCGTCTCCTTCGGGCATTCGGGATGTACCACGACGATGCCATCGGGGTGTTGCTCGCGGAATTCAGCGATTTGTTGAGGCGTGAAACGCTTGTGCACGGAGCAAAATCCGTGCCACAGCACGATGCGGGCGTTGTCCAGCGAACCCATGGCGCCGAACCCCGGCGTCCAGGTGGGCATTCGGTCCGTAGAAATACCCATGGCAAGGCCGGTGTTTCGGCCCAAGTGCTGGTCGGGAAAGAACAACACCGCACCCTTTGGCCCGGCTCGCTCAAAGGCCCAATTCAACACGCCCTCGGCGTTGGACGAGGTGCACACTACGCCTCCATGACGCCCCACGAAATCCTTCAGGTCAGCGCTTGAATTCATGTAGGTAACGGGCACAAGGTAGGCTTCCCCCTTACCCGCCACATCCTCAGGATGTTCACGGTTGATGGGGTCGGAAAGACCCGACTGGTCGAGCAACTCCTTCCATGCCACCTCGACCTCAGCCAACGTGGCCATGTCGGCCATGGAGCATCCCGCCCGCAGGTTGGGGAGGACCACGGACTGGTCGTCGGAGGTGAGAATATCAGCCGATTCAGCCATGAAATGGACGCCGCAGAACACGATGTATTTGGCGTCCGATTCGGCCGCTTTTTGGCTGAGCATGAACGAGTCGCCGAGGAAATCGGCGTGCATCACGATGCTGTCCCGCTGGTAATGATGACCGAGGATGAGCAAATCATCGCCCAACTGCTCTTTCAATTCCTGAATTCGGTCGGCAATGGCTTGCTCTTCAACGGACAGCGTGGTGTCCATGAAGTTGACAGAACACATCGGGAGGGTCACCGTCATGGCTCTCACCAACCCCAACGCTCAACCCTTTTTGAAGGAACGGATGGGCATGAACGTTCAAAAAGAAGGCATTGGTGAGGCGTCCCATGGCCTTCCAGCCAACAGAGCGCCTTCACCTCGGTGCAGAGGCCGAGGTTTGGAGGGGTGAGTGGTTCGGTCGCCCAGCGGTACGAAAGCAACGACGGCCGCGCTCCTGGCGCCACCCCAATTTGGACCACCGCCTCGGAGTGCGACGCATGATCAGCGAAGCCCGCCTGCTGATCCGAACCCGAAAAGCCGGCCTTTCCGTGCCTTCCGTTTGGGACCTTGATTACGAAGGCGGCCAGCTCATCATCGAACACCTCGGTGGTCGTCCGTTGATCGATGTGCTCAACGACGAAGCAACCACCGATGATGAGGCCAAAGCGATGCTTCGCCGTGTCGGCGAATCGGTGAGACGACTCCACCGCGTGGCCACCACACACGGTGACCTGTCAAGCAACAACATCCTCATCGAAGGAGAAACCGTTCACCTGATTGACTTTGGTCTCGCTTCTGTGGAGTACGACGTCGAGCGCTTCGGTATTGATTTGCACGTCCTCGACGAGATCCTCGGAGCATCGCACCCGCAATGGGAAGGTGCCATTGATTGGGTAATCGAAGGCTACCTCGGAGCCGAGGACGACCTTGGACCGGCGCCTGTGCTCCAAGGCGGTGCCGTCCCATCGGCCAAGGAGGTTCACGCTCGACTCGAGGACATTCGCACCCGTGTTCGATATCACGGTTGACGGCTCAGGCGGCGCTCACTCTGGCGCTGCCACATGTTCCAAGCGACAACCACGAAGGCTGCAAGAACCCCGGCCTGCAACACGAGGCTGGAGTACAGACGAAGTTCGGGCTCCCATGCATGAACCCGCATCGACATCGTATCATCGTCCATCTCAAAATAGACGAGTTGGTGTTCAAGCACCAGCGGACCCCACTGATCTTTGTAATCGGACGTCAACACAAACGAGGTGTTCGTCGCCAGTTCTGTGAAGTAGATTTCTCGGTCGAGGTACTTATCCTGAGGCGAGAGCGGGTTGAGGTGATCGCGCACCGACCACGCAAGGATGCCATGGTCGAGAGAAATGTCGGACACGTGGTACTTTGGATTGCTGGCCAACCATTGTTCGGCCGTGGTTCGGTTGTAGAGCACCAAACGGTCGGTGGCGGAAACGTTGACCGTCACAGCGAGGTATTCCCGGTCAAAAGCCATGCTTTGGACGGTGGCGTTTTCCATGTCAACCGGCGTGCCCCACGACGCCAGAATCTCATCTTCCTCTACCGGCGCAGAGGCGTTGATGGTGTAGCCAACTTCGCCACGAACACCAAGTTGCAGAACGGTCACTTCCATCGGTCGCTCGGCGGTGACATAGGCGATTTCAGAGCCCGAGCAGGTCAATTGCTCAATCCCTTCGTGTGCTTCATCCGACACAAGCACGGGTGTGCCCTCCAGGTCGGTGACCTCCAGCACGCCGTCGAGGGTGTAAACAAGAACCATTGAGGAGGCAAGTTCGCACAGCAACAAGTGCTCAGGTTGTGAGAGAGCCAACGTTGTGAGCACCTGTTCGGGTTGATGAACGTCGTACATCAACAGGGCTGTGCCGTTCGCCACCACGAGAAGGTCGTTCTGGAGGGCATGGGTGGAATCCAAACTCAGCCCGGGAACATCCACCTTGTAGGAGGCAGCGTCAGCCGCCGATAAATTCTGGAGCAACAGGGAGACCCCTTCGGTTTGGTTGTCCAGCGTTGCCAGCCATTCGTCGGATACGGCGGCTGCCTCAGGGGCTTCCACCCCACCTGCAGGGAGGGAACGATGCGTCAAATCCCAGGTGATGACGGCAGCCACGACGATCAAAATGGCCACGGCCATTCGCCCAGTCTCACGACTCGTTGGTGTTCGGTACTGCTTGAATTCTTGACTGACTCGACCACTGAACCACGCCCAGGCTTGTCCAGGACGGGTCAGGACGGTAACGATGCGAGCGTTCATCGTCCGCTCGTCGAAAAACTTCCACCAACCGTTGGAGGTACGGTCCGCCATGGACACCGCAGCGCCGGCGATGAGCATGCCTCCGATGATGTCGAGGAACCAGTGAATGCCGAGGTAGATGATGGTGAACGCCGTGAGCAAGGTGTAGGCAAACACAGTGTAGCGATAGCGATTCCATCGCCGATCGTCGTCAAAGCGCGTCAAGCACAACCACACGGCAAACGGGATCCCGATGTGAAGTGACGGCATCCCGTTCGTGAACGGGTCAATCCTCCTGAACCAGTCAGCGATTTCGGGGGTGAGGGTGTAGGCCAACGTTTCCATTCCGGGAATGGTGTCGCCCGTCACTCGAACGTTGAAAAAGAGGTAAAACGGTACGGCCAGAATGTAAACCCAAGCGATGGACAGGGTTACCCGGTCGGCAAGCCAACGGTCATCAAAGTAGGCGAAATAGAACACCGAAACGTAGCAGATGAACATGAAGCCGGCGACGTAGAAATGCGTCAGGGCGGTGGTCAACCAATCCGTCTCAAAGGTCTCCTGAACCCACAGCACCAAGTTACCCTCGATGGCCCAAATGTACGGCGTCATGTCCAGGCCGGTGCTCGCCATCAACAAACGGTCCACTTGGTCGAGCACGTCCTTGGCGTTGTAGATGGCGAACACGATGAGAATGTGGACCCAATACCTTCGGAAGAAATCCACGAAGGGCGGGAGGGATAACTTCGCCCAAGGTGGTTTGAACACGGGAAGCAGGATGACGCCCAAGGCCAAGGCGCTGATCATCCAGGTCAAGTAGACACTCTGCACAGCGTGGCCTCCAGTTTTGGGTCACGCCGTCCCTTCATCAAAGCGTCGTCATTCAGCCCGCATTGAAGGCGTTCTGTCTACCAGGCGCCGTGGACGTAGGGCTTACCTCGATCGGGGTCGCGACGGTTGGCCAGATCGTAAATGCGTTCGAATCGGTAGATGCCGCTTGAGCAGCCTTGCTTCCATTCGAACGCCAAGGCATACTTTCCAACCGTTCGCACCGTGGGTTTCTCCGATGGGAGCGCCTCGATTTGGCGACGTAGCGTGCGGCTGGTGTCGTCCTCGTTCCGCATGGGTGAGCACTTGGCACAGGGGCAGGCATGACGCACATCGTCGTAGGTGACGGTGTAGTCGGAACCGTTGTCGTAGGTGAGAACCATGTCTTGTGCACGGCGTTCAAGCTTCTTGAGCGTGGGCAAGACTTCGGCCATGTGCTCACCTCAAATGATTTCGAGGCCGCCGTCGGCACCGTCAGAAAGTTGGTCTTGGATGGCCGTCACGACCTTGGCGAAGGCCTTTGCAGAGGGGCCTTCGGGTTCGGAAACAATCCGGTGTACACCGTCATCACCGCCCCGAACAAACCCGGGGTCAAAGGGCAGGGCACCGAGGAAGGGAACACCGAATTCCTCGGCTGTCTCCTTGCCTCCACCTTCCTTGAAAATGTCCAGCGTTACGGAAAATTTTCCCTCATCGTCGGCCGTGGTGGCCAGCGTCTTGCCACCGGGAGCGGCGATGTTGACCTCGGTTCCCGGTGAGGTCGTGCCGTTCACCGTAAACCCGCTCATGTTCTCAACGACACCGAGCACAGGCACCTTGAGGGATTCGGAAAACGTGATGGATTTTCGGCTGTCGAGCAGCGCCACTTGCTGCGGCGTTGTGACGATGACCATGCCGTCGATGTCGGGAAGGGATTGCGCCACCGTCAACGGTTCGTCCGAAGTGCCGGGTGGGAAATCGATGATGAGGTAGTCCAATTCTCCCCATTCCACATCGCCGATGAATTGCTGAATAGCGCCCAACTTGATGGGACCACGCCAGACCACCGGGGTGTCTTCGTCCTCAAGCAGGAAGGCCATGCTGATGACCTTCACGCCAAGGTGGCCTTGAGCGGGATGAATGCGCTTGTTTTCGACATGGAGTCGACGGCCGTCAAGGCCCATCATTTTGGGGACGTTCGGCCCGGTGATGTCGATGTCGAGGATGCCCACCGTGTGGCCTTGTTGGGCCAGGGAGAGGGCAAGACCGGTGGAGACGGTGGATTTCCCAACACCGCCTTTGCCTGAAAGGACCATGATTTTGTGTTTAATCTTGCGACCGATTTCCTCCATAGCCATCTTTCGCTTCATTTGAGCGTAGGCCTGTTCCATTTGCTTCTGCTCTTGGGGAGATGGACCGGCCGGTGCTTCGTTTGCGCCGCCCGGGGTATTGATGGACACGGGTGAATCCGCCATGATGTGACCACCAAACTGGCCTACTTCAACCCACCCACAAGGGGGAATGATACCGCACGTCACGCCGACCATCGACGGTCAGCGGCGCCGTGAACCACCAACGTGGCCCCGAGCACGCCGACCAGCGCCGGCAGCGACCACGCCATGCCGCCGTAGGCCCAAGCTAGTCCAATCCCCATCGCCAGCGAAAGTGGAGTGGTGCGCCGGAGCGCACGACGACGCTCAATCCCGGATTCTGGCGAAGCCCGCAACGCTGTAATGGGGCCAAAGGCAACGACTTGGACGGTGATGAGGGCAGCCACCGCTGCAAAAGCGATGTCCATGCCGCGTGCTGCAAACACGATGTGGAGTCCAAAGAGGAGCCCGAACACGCCCAAGTTGAGCCCGAGTGCTCGCCACACAAGCGGCCGTGTACGCCGTGGTATGTCAAGGCATCAACCTTCTATGGAGCGAGAGTCTAAATGGCATCGTCTGCTTGTGGACTGCATGAAGGTCCTGTTCGTATGTGTCGGAAACTCCTGTCGCTCTCAGATGGCCGAAGGGTTGGCCAAATCCATGGGGTTCGAAGCCGCCTCTGCTGGTACTCATCCTGCCCAAGCGGTCGCCAGGCATGCCGTCACCCTCCTTGAAGGCCGAGGCATCTCGACGGAGGGCATGGCGCCCAAATCCTTGGATCACTTCGATCCGAGTGATTTTGACATGGTCATCTCCATGGGGTGTGGCGTTCACTGCCCGGCGATCAAGATCGACCAGGATTGGGAGCTTGAAGACCCGGTCGGCCAAGCGTACGAAGTGTACGAAACGACGGCTGCGGAAATTCAGCGAAGGCTCGAATTGTTGACCGCTCAGGAATCTTGACGCTCGGGGACATCGCCCACGCCTTCCATGTCGATGCGAAGCACGCTCACCGTTCGCATACCGTTCTCACCCTCGACCTCTTCCGATTCGCACGAGAGGTGCTGAATGTTCACGGATGCTGGTAAACCTTGGGCGATGTGGCCGTTCCTTCGACGGCACACTTCAGCCACGTCAACCGCCCTTGAGATGGTGGCGCCACGGGCCACCAGCTGAATTTCTCGGTCGCCGTCCTCCATGGCTTTGACCACGGCACGGACATAGGCATGAAGGGGCTTTTTTCCAACAAAAATCACTCTGCGGTCGCTCATGGCTCTCGGCTTGTGTTGGGGGCGTTCATCCCATAAACATTGAGAGGAAAATGACCTCAATTGGCTTGCAGTGGTGCGAGCGCCGGGACTCGAACCCGGGTTCAGGCGTTGGCAACGCCCGGTGATAACCACTACACTACGCTCGCTGGTAGCCGTCCGACCTTGAAGGAGTTTAAACGGTTGTCGGCGAAGAGGGATTGACAGAAGAGCCCGATGAGCGAGCCATGTCATTGCATGCCGAAGCGGTCGCCACCCTCGCCTCCACCACCTCGGCGAAGCATCAACGCAAGGACCACCAAGGCACCGAGGAAGACCACCATCCCCAGGGCGCCAAGCACCATGGTGCTGAGGCCACCTTCGGAGACACCCGGAGTATCGGGTTCAGCGAGCGAAATGACGGCGGAATCCGTGTTCAACTCCCCGTAGACGTCAAACGCCCTCAACGAGACTTGATGGGTGCCAAGCGGTGTTCCACCCCGTACGGATAGGAGGACGCTGTACGTGCCGTCGCCCGCCACTTCATCGCCACCGTTCACGCCGTCGTCGTGCATCATGGCCCATTCGCCACCACCGATGGGCGCAAAGACGCCGAGCCGGATTTGAACGCGTTCCACGCCGTCAGGATCGGTGGCTTGGACCGTGTAGACCGCTTGCTCGTCTGGATTTTTGTCGAGGCGTACCGAGTCGCTGACCAGCACGGGCCGGTCGTTGAGGATGTGAATTTCGATTGGCAGTTCCACCACCGATGCGACGTGGTGAGGCCCATACACGGGGCTTCCAACCTCGTCGACCGGCGTGAAGAACCGCTGCTGCGTGGTGGCCCCCAGTTGGTCTGTGGCCACGATCAGCATGGACCGATGACCCGGATTCATTCCGATGGGCATTTCGACCATGGCCGCCCAAACCAGACTGTCCTCGGAGGTCATGTTCACGACTCCGCCACCGTACTCCCGAAGATCGAGTTGGACTCGATCGACGCCGTGCCCGTCGTAGGCCTCAACGTTAATCACGGCGGATTGACCTCGCTCCAGGGAGGTTGGCACCACCTCAACATCGATGATTCGCGGGGCCTGATTGCTCACATCGAGCTCCCCCGTGGTGGAACTCGTGGCTCCGAAACTGTCCGTGGCGGACACGCTGACCGAATGAGCGCCAACCTGGAGGCCGGTGATGATCACCGACGCCGTGTAGATATCATCACCGATGGCGGCGTCGCCGTTGAGGCCGCGGTCGTTGAGTTCCACTTCGCCCAAATCAAGGGACGACAGGTCGGCGGTCACGCCGATGACGTTCCACTCCTGGTCGGTGACGCTCACTTCGAGATGAGCAACCATGGCGCCTTCGCCAATGGCAAGCCCGTCTCGCCACTGAAGTTCACCGATGGACGGAGCCGTGTTGTCGTCCTCGCTGACGATTTCCGGAGAAAGCACTCGCTCGAGGGTTTGCGTTTCCTCCAGCACGACCGTTTCGCTGTCCTCGCCAAACGGCACGGCCAATGTTCGCTGGACGGTGGACAGGAGGCCTTTGAGCGGCCCGGCAGACACCATGGCACCCGAAGCTAAACCGGCCTCACCATCGCCCTCGTAGACGCCCGTCCACTCGATGACGGTGAGGTTGTGCCCGTCCCTGACATCAATGCGGGTGTCACCGGCCGACACCGTCAGCGTGATGCCTTCCTGACCTGCAAGACGAAGACGGTCGTCCTTCATCAGCGGGATGGGCATGAGGCCTGTTTCTCGACCTACCGTGAGGTTGCCAAGACCTTCTTCAGCCACCGGTGCCGTTGCGTTTTGCTGAATCGGGCTCCGTTCTGGGAATTCCTCTCCCTCCGAGGCATCCGGCCCCGTTTCTCGCCAGACGAGGCGGACCGTTCGGTTGTCCCAGTCGGATTGGACGGCTTGGTAGTCCCATGTTTCATTGTGCGTAGCGCCAACGCCAGCGCCGTCAAAGAAATTCCCACCGTTGATGCCGGTGATGTTGAACCATGATTCCTGGAAGATGACGTTCACGAGAAAGAGCTCGCCCGTAGCGTTGGCTTGCATGCCGGTGTCTTCGATGGTTCGAACCACACCGAACGTGCCCTGCACGTCGCCCGAAAGGGTGCCGTCAACGTGAAGGTCATCAATGAGGGTCGTGCCGTTTTCGAGTTTCGTGTGGAGGTCGAGGATGGTGCCGTTCACCTGCAATGAAGCATTTTCGTCCTGGTCGGCAAATCCGAACGTGCCGGCTCCGTAGAGCTCTTCCAAGTGCTGCGTGCGCACACCGTTTTCCCACCGAGCAAGGGAGGAAAAACCGTCCAGCGAGACGTCCAGCCGAGACCCGTCTTCAATCAGGATGAAATCGGCCATCGCTTCAAACTGCGTGTGCTGCAGCAAACGCTCGCCATCGAGGTCGACGTACTCAAACAAGAACACAGCGAGTTCGCCATCGATGGAAAGCGAATTGTTCTCCTCACCATCTTCCGAGACGTT
Organism: Candidatus Poseidoniaceae archaeon; assembly: GCA_964228815.1. Lineage (GTDB taxonomy): Archaea > Thermoplasmatota > Poseidoniia > Poseidoniales > Poseidoniaceae > Poseidonia. The sequence goes on along the minus strand of CAXRAL010000009.1, from coordinate 60,256 downwards.
GAGCAAACCCATAGCCTCAATCGAAAGATGTTCGCCAACCACACCGTTGATGACCGACCGGTTGAGAAGTGCCTGCGACACATCGGCGTCGATCACCGTCACCATATCGCCGTCAATGACCGTGGTCTGGAGGTTTCCAAAGCCTCGAGCATCAAAGACTTGGCTGGTGAGCAGTCCTGCGACAACGGATTCGTTCTTCCACAGTTGAGTCAGTACCAAGTCCAATTCCGTTGTCCCGTCCTCTGTGGTTTCCACGGTTCGGAAGGTGCCGTTGCCGAGTTCCCATGACGAGAGGGTGGTGCCGACACGTTCCTGCCAACCTTGGCCCGTGAACGAGAGGTCAAACGCTTGTTCGCCTGCTTCGGTGGTGTAATTTTGGTTCATCGCCCACGAGGTCGAAAGGAGGACTTCATGGTCGTCCATCGGTTGATTCCACTGCCCGACAGTAAAGGTGCGCTGCGTTGCGATGTCAAGGCCCGATGTCCCGTCGTGGTCCGTGATGGTGACGGTCAAATCAATCACATCACCCCACGCCAAGGACGTGTCAAACGTAAGGAGCGCTGTGCGTACACCGCCCGTGCTGTCCCACGCAAGGTTGTATGAGGTTGGCAGCGCCGTACCGTTACGGTTCTGGAGCATGTCGATGTCAACACTGTAAATTCCGTTGTCCGAGAAGGTCAGGGTGTAGGCGTGAAGGGTCGTTGTGGGCCCGTCTCCGACCCAGTGCGTGGTGATCTGCACGGATGGAACCTCGTCCGCTTGGACCGAGGCCGGCACCAACGATATCGCCAAAAGAACCGCAAGGCAGAGGCTCACTCCTCGATTCGTCATGGTGAGAAGGTAGTGCTGCTCCCCTTCAAGACTTTGGGGATGATGTGCCCTTATCGGTCAAGAACATAAGCGAACATGAGCGGCAGCACGATGGTTGCATCGCTTTGGACGTTGAACTTGGGTGTCTCCACGGCCAGTTTCCCCCACGTGATTTTCTCGTTGGGGGGTGCCCCGGAGTAGCCGCCGTATGAAGCGGTGGCATCCGTGATTTGGCAAAACCACGACCAAAGTGGGACGTGTTCCTCCCTCAAATCTTGGTGGAGCAGCGGCACCACGCAGATGGGAAAATCCCCTGCGATGCCTCCTCCGGACTGGAGGAACGCCAGGGGGGTGGTGCACGAGCGGTAGAACGCCATCAGGTCCGTCATGTAGTGGGTCCCACTCAGCACCACGTCAGGATGAAGATGCCCTTCCGAACAACGAGCGGCGAAGATGTTGCCCAGCGTGGAGTCCTCCCAGCCGGGGACGAAAAGCGGGAGGTTGACCTCGGCAGCGGCCAACAACCAGGAGTGGTTTGGCTCGGCTTGGTAGGTGTCTTCGAGGACCCCCGAGCGCAGCAAGCGATACAGATATTCGTGGGGCAACAGGGATTCACTGGCTTCCTGTGCAGCCCGCCACAGACCCATGAGATGGTGTTCAATGGCCCGAATCGCGGCGTCCTCAGGGATGCACACATCGGTCACCCGGTTCAACTTGCGTTCCAGCAGCGCTGCCTCGTCTTGAGGCGAGAGGTCCTCGTGATTGACCACCTTGACGTAGGCATCATGGGCGACCAGGTTGAACACGTCCTCTTCGAGGTTCGCACCCGTGCACGAGATGGCTGCGATGTGCCCCGCACGAATCATATCGGCCAAGCTGCGTCCAATTTCCGCCGTGCTCATCGCACCGGCCAGCGTTAGGAAAATGCGCTCGCCGTCATCGAGAACCTCCACGAGGGAGGACGATGCTCGAGCGACCGTCCCCGCATTGAAATGGCGGTAATGCTCGTCAACGAAGGAACGAATGGACATCACTCAATCCCCCGTGAGAAACCGATCCACGCGGTCTTTCCGTGTTCGCAGCATGTTCGGAAACCGCTTCGTAAGTTGCTCGTCAAGGTAGGATGCGATGATTTCAGGATCGGTGTCGCCGCAGGTGAAGCAATCCACGGCCAGCAGGCCCCGATCGGCGTAACAGTGGGCCGTGATGTGGCTCTCGTCAATGAGCACGACGGCCGCAAACCCCGGCGGCGAGGTGCTTCCATCAAACGGAGCGAGATGGGCATGGACTTCGGTGGCAGGACTTTGAGCGACCGCTTTTCGCATGGTGGAAAAGAGCCACTGGTAGTCATCTTCACCCTCAAAATAGGCGTTGACATAATCGAGAAACACGTGGGCCCCTTGGGGAGGGTTGACCGTCATGAACTCACCTGCGCCCTGCCTCACCATGGCCTATTTCAAGGTGCCGGAGGAACGCTCGGCTCAAAACGCTGGAAGTATGCTTCATCGGGAGGAAGGGGAGATGGTATGGAGGAGGCCGTCCAGCGTCCTTCCCGACGGGCGAGTACGTGGCTGGCGACGATCTTGGTGGCGAGGCCTGCCGCCGTGAACTGCGTGAGCGGCGTGTCGTGTTGGGCTACGATTTCGTTGACGTCAGCGCTGATCACCACGACGTTGGGATTGGCGAACAGCGTCTCAATGGTTTCCACCGCTTGCCAATAACTGAGACCCCCCGGCACGGGCGTACCTGTGGCTGGCACCAAAGCACCGTCCAGTCCGTCGATGTCAAGGGTGAAATGGACCGGGCCGGTCAGGGACGAAAGTTGGTCGAGCCACGCTTGCCACGCTGCTCCACCGGTGTGGGGGTGTTGAGTGTCTCGAGCAAAGAAGGTCGTGATGCGCTCGTCGCTTTGAATTCGCTCGGCTTCCTCTAGACTGTAGGCGCGAATACCCGCCTGGAGCACTCGACCAACGCCCACATCAAGGCTGCGAGAGGCCGCACAAGCATGGGAGAACGCCTCGTCGTCAAGGGAACTTCTCAGGTCGGCGTGAGCGTCGAGTTGCACCACGGTCAGGGTCGAAAGGTCGCCGTTGACGGACGGATGATGGCGAGCAGCGTGCATGATGGGCGGCAGGATTCCGTGCTCACCTCCCAAGAACAGGGGGAACAGGTCGCCGTTGTAGAACGAAGCAGCGTGCGCCGCTAGTTCGTCCAACTGTGCTCGCAATGTCGGGGCTGTCCCCTCCCAAACGGGCTCTGTCGAGATGACAAGACCGGCCGGGAGGTCGTCGCCCAATCGATCGTCGTACAACTCGACCTGGGCGCTGGCCTCAACGCAGGCCTGCGGCCCATCGACGGCACCGGTGCCGTACGAGGTGGTCAACTCGTAAGCGAGGGGGACCACGGCAACATCAATCGGACCATCGCTACGAGGGAGGCCGAGAAACGCCCCTTCCTCAAAGTCCTCCGACATGGTTAGAGTCAGTCCTCGCCACCTTCATCATCCTGCCGATGTGGGCAAGGCCCCGATTTTCGGGTTCAAAGGACCGATTTCATGAAAAGACATGGAACACTTAATATGGGTCGGTGACCAATAAAATATAGCAACGGGAACCGAAAACACCCGGTTTACCGAGTTCGGAGGCGAGACGATGGGCATGACACTTGCAGAACTAACAAAGGCGATTCAACAGCACATTGACCTCGACATGGACGCCGAGGTCGCCCAAGGCATGGCCGAACACGCGCTCGGGTTCTTTGGTTTCTACAACCGCATCATCGACAACGCCCTCGAACCAACCGACCGCAACCTGTTTTACATGTTCCAGGACTACGATTTGCTCACCACCGAATCCGAAGAAACCACGCTGTGGGACGGACGGGAATGGCGCATCCACTACTGGAAGTTCAAGCCCGACCTCCGGGAGCGCGTCGAAGCCTACATGCAACGCAACCTGCAAGAGGAAGAAATCGATCCCTTCGCCGACATTTACGCCACCGACGGCCCCAGCATCTGGACGCGCGAAGGTGAAAAGGTGGCCAACCCCAACGCCTTCACCTCCGACTGGTGAGCGCGCTTCAGGCAAGCGTTTTTCATTTACCGCCGCAAGGGCCACCCATGCGAGTAGCCATCGGCTTGGTTGTTTGCATGATGTTGGCCGTACTGCCGCCCGCAGCTGCCCAATACGATCCCAGTCAGACACCCGTTTGGCCGGGTGATCCCATCGACAGCCACGTCCACCTCACATGGGCCACCCTCACCCTTGATGTCAACGACTGGGCAGACGAATACCCGGAAATTGTTGACCTGACCAGCGCGGGTGAATCCGAACTCGGCAAAACCCTCTGGGTGGTTCGCCTGTCTGACTGGTCGATGGACACCAAACCGAACGGCTCAGCGAAGGAAATCATCTACATCGACGGCGGCCATCACGGGAACGAGTATTTGGGAACAGCCCTGGCCTACCTTTCGGCAAAATGGTACATCAACGGCTGGGCCGAAGGGAACGAAGAGGCCATCACGGTCCTGCAAAACACCGAACTCCACATCCTCATCATGCTCAATCCTGACGGCAACGACATCGACACCCGATGGAACATCAACCAGGTTGACTTGAATCGAAATTACGACCACTACTGGAACACCTGCCCGACCACGCAGCCCGGAAGCAGCGCGTTCAGTGAATCGGAAACAGCCGCCAACTCGGCCTACATGAACGCCTTCGTCAACGATGCAGACCTGTACGTTACCATGCACACGGGTGTCTGGATCATGCTTTACCCGTGGGGCAAATGGCCCGAGCAGCCACCCGACTGGGAATTGTTCTGGCGCATCCGTGATGATGTTCAAGCGAACGTCTCGGAAATCCCCATCCAAAACGCTAACCAGGGGCTGTATCCCAACTGCGGCACGAGCCGAGATTACGGGTACGGCATCATGGGATTCCCAACGTTCACGTTCGAAACCGACGACGAGCAATTTGTGCCGGGCAGTTTTGAGAACCTCAACGACCGACTCGGCGAAGAAATGGACGTCATGCGCTTCTTGATTGACAACGTCTGGTACTGGCGTGCCCGACTCGATGTCCAATCCATCCTCCTTGACGACGACGAACTGACCTTGGACATTGTGAACCACGGCCACGCTTCAACCGCCAACGCCAGTTTGGAGTACCACAGCCCTGCGGGTGAAGTTCTCTGGGCATCACCGCTCTTTGGTGTCAACGCCAGCAATGCCACCCAAGTCACCTTCGAGGTTGACGACGATGTGGTGGAAGGGGACGGCATGTGGAATCTGAACTACCAGAAGCGCGTCATCAACGCCGCCATCTGGGTCAACGAAACCGTGGACAGCAACGTCTCGTTCAGCGTGATGGACGAGGATGAAGGATTCCTGCTCGGCTACGGCCTGTTCAACCCCGTCTCGGTCTTGCTTGCCCTCATCGGCGTCAGCACCCTCAAGCGGAGTGACCTCAACGGACGAGAAGACGACTTCGTTTGAGGTCAAGGACGCCATCCCGTGGCTGACCGATGACTGCGAGGGTTGAAGTGGAGGAAATCGTTGGGGCATACCGGTGAACCCATGCAAGTGACCATCAGTTCAGGCAACAACATCAACGGAACCCTCGTCCTTCCTCTTTTCGAAGGCGAAGAAGCACTCCCCGAAATCGTTGAGGGGATTCCCTCCAGCCTCAAAGCCCAAATCAACCGTGTGCTGGGCGATGGCGACTTCAAGGCCAAGGCCAACGCCACCATGACCCTCGTGGGAACCGATGGCGGCAAGGCCATGCTCGTCGGTCTTGGAAAGACCGACAAGGCCGATGTCCACGCCTACCGAGAAGCCGGCGCAACCGTGGTGGCTTCCTGCAAGAAGGTCCACGGCAACGAATTGACCGTGGTCTTCCACGATGCTGACCTCACCTCGATGGCCTCCTTTGCTGAGGGCATGATGCTTCGCGATTACTCCTACAACGTCTACAAGAAGAAGGACGACGATGAGGAAGAGACGAACCTCTCCGCTCGTATCAACTGCAACGAAGGCGATGCTACGGCCCTGTCGGCCGCCATCGACCGAGCCGCTTCCATCGTGGGCGGCGTCCACCTTTCCCGGGATCTCGGCAACTGCCCCCCCAACGACATGTACCCCATGGCCTTCGCTGAAAAAGCCGAGCGATGGGCCAAGCAGTACGACAACGCCAAGGTCGAGGTCATCGACTACGAAGCCGCCAAGCGACACGGCATGGGCGGCCTCGTTGCGGTCGGCATGGGTTCGTCCCGTAAGCCTTGCATGGTTATCTTCACCCTCAACGGCGACCAGAAAGGCCGACACCCCATGCTGGTCGGCAAGGGCATCACCTTTGACACGGGTGGCATCTCGCTCAAGCCCGGTGCCAACATGGACGAAATGAAGTACGACATGGGTGGCTCCGCCACTGTCTTTGGGACCATGGAAGCCCTCGCTTCCAGCGGCTACCCCGGCAAGGTGGTCGCCATCACCTGCATGGCAGAGAACATGCCCGCTGCCAACGCCCAGCGACCCGGCGACGTCATCACCACCCTCTCTGGCAAGACCATTGAGGTGCTCAACACCGACGCTGAAGGCCGCTTGGTGCTCTCCGACGGCCTGTGGAAGGCCGGCACCGATTACGACCCCGAATACATCGTGGACTTTGCGACCTTGACCGGTGCGTGCGTCGTGGCCCTCGGCCACGAAGCGACCGGCTTGTGGTCCAACGACGATGACTTCCGGACCCGAATTCACGAAGCAGGCAACGACGTTGGCGAGCTCGCCTGGCCAATGCCACTCCTGCCCGCCTTCGAGAAGGAGATGACCGATTCCAAGATCGCCGACACCCGCAACCTCGGTGCTGGCCGATGGGGCGGTGCCAACACCGCCGCTGCCTTCCTCAAGCAATTCGTCCCCAACCGAGGCGAAGGCGACGATGCCGAGCAAATCACCTGGGCTCACATGGACATCGCAGGAACCTACTGGGGTGCCAAGACCAACAAGATGGTCGGCCACGGCGCCACCGGCATCCACGTCCGTACCATGGTTCGCCTGATTACCGGCGAGTGAGTTTGACCCATTGGCTGGGCCACCCGAAGTAGCCACGCACGTTGAGATGTTCATCGTGAACACGCTACGACCGCTTTTTGGCCTGGTTGGCCTCAGTGGGCCGATTTGATTAGATTTATATGGGGTTGCACCCTCGCCATTACATAACCGATGGTTTAGTAGTGGTGTTGGGCAATGGCTGACGACTGGGAAGACGACTTGTTGGACAAACTCGAAGAGATGCTCAGAAACATGGGCATGCCCATCAATCGAGAACAACTCAAGGGCTTCATGAACCAGTTCAAGGACCAGTTCGATGCCCTCGGGATCAACCCCGAAAAAATTGCCAAGGGTGAGGTCAATTTTAACTTCGACATATCGGACATCTCCAAGATGTTCAACGCTGGCACCTCCGTGGAGGACCTGTTCAAGAACCTCGGCATGGACATCCGCGTGGATGCTGCTCCGGTCGAAATGGATCCTGCTGCTCTGGAAGACAACGACGACGAGACCGTCAAACTCCCTGCTGAGGATGTCTACCTCGACGGTTGGAACATGTCGGTCACCCTCGACTTTGCCCTCAAAGGTGACATTGAATCCGAACACCTCGAAATTGAACTCATCAAGAACGGTTCGCAAATTGAAATCATGCGCACCACCCAACCCAAGCCCTTGGCATTGGTGGAACTCCCCCACCCCTGCGACGATGTCGTCAACTGGACCCTGAACAACGGCATTCTCGACATCACCCTGAAACTGACGCCACAAGGAAAGGCGTTGGAGACGAAGGATGACGATTCCCTCCCTGCCCCGGGGGAGGTGAGCATCGACCTCGGCGACGACGACGATGACGATGACGACGGTGGCATCCCCATCTTTTGAAGGACGTGAACACAATGAGCAAAGTGATTGGAATTGACCTAGGAACGACGAACAGCTGCGTGGCCACCATCGAAAACGGTGAACCCGTGGTAATCCCCAACGCAGAAGGCGCCCGTACCACCCCCTCGGTGGTGGCGTTCGCCAAAGACGGCGGTGAGCGACTCATCGGCGTAACCGCCAAGCGACAAGCCGTGACCAACGCAGAACGAACCATGATTTCGGTGAAGCGCCACATGGGAACCAAGTGGACCACCGATGTGGACGAAACCACTTACACCCCGCAGGAAGTCTCAGCCTTCATTCTCCAGAAGTTGAAAGCCGACGCTGAAGCCTACCTCGGCCACGAAGTCAAGCAAGCGGTCATCACCTGCCCTGCTTACTTCACCGACGCTCAGCGAAAAGCCACCAAGGACGCCGGCCGCATCGCCGGCCTTGACGTGCTGCGCATCATCAACGAGCCCACCGCTGCGGCCCTCGCTTACGGCGTGGACAAGACGCAAGACCAGACCATCCTCGTGTACGACTTGGGCGGTGGAACGTTTGACGTCTCGGTGCTCGAAATCTACGAGGTCGACGGTCAGCCACAAATCGAGGTGAAGGCCACGGCGGGCAACAACAAACTCGGTGGCGACGACTTCGACGAGAAGATCATCGACTGGATGGTTGGAGAATTCAAGAAGGACACGGGCATCGACCTTTCCAAGGACAAGCAAGCCATGTCCCGCTTGAAGGAAGCCGCTGAGAAGGCCAAAATCGAACTTTCTGGCACCCAGCAGACGCAGATCAACCTGCCGTTCATCTCCATGGCTGACGGTCAACCTGTCCACATGGACCTCTCGCTCTCCCGAGCCAAGTTCGAAGACCTCATCGCCAAACTCATCGAGAAGACGATGGTCCCCACTCGACAAGCCATGAAGGACGCTGGTCTGAAGAAGGGCGATGTCGACAAGGTCATCTTGGTCGGCGGCTCCACCCGTGTTCCTGCCGTGCAAGACGCTGTTGAGAAAGAAGCCGGCAAGCCACCCTACAAGGGCATCAACCCCGACGAAGCCGTGGCCATGGGCGCTGCCCTGCAAGCCGGTATCATCGCAGGCGACGAAGGTGTCTCGGACATCTTACTGCTCGACGTTACGCCCCTTACCCTCGGCATTGAGACCCTGGGTGGCGTCATGACGACGATGATTGAACGCAACACCACCATCCCCGCCCGACGGTCCGAAATTTACTCCACCGCTTCTGACAACCAGCCGGCGGTTGAGATTCACGTGCTCCAGGGTGAGCGTGAGTTCGCCAAGGACAACGTCACCCTCGGCCAGTTCCAACTGGTTGGCATCCCACCTGCTCCCCGTGGTGTCCCCCAAATTGAGGTTACCTTCGACATTGACGCCAACGGCATCGTCAACGTGAGCGCCAAGGACATGGGCACCGGAAAGGAACAGTCGATCAAGATTGAATCTGCCACGTCCCTCAGCGAAGACGAGATCCAGGAGAAAATCGCAGAAGCCGAGAAGTTTGCAGAAGAGGACCAGCGCCGTAAGGCCAAGGTGGAACTGAGAAACATGGCCGACCAGGTGGTCTACCAAACCCGGCGCACCCTCGAGGAATCAGCCGACAAGTTGGAAGACAGCGACGTTGACCCAGTGAAGGCTCACCTCGACGAACTCGAAAAGATGGTGCAGGATGACGACGGCAAGCCCGTTGACATTGACGCCATGGACGACGCCGCCATCCAGGCCAAGGTCAAAGAAATCGAGGAAGCCATGCACGGTGTTTCGACCAAGCTCTACGAGGCTGCTGCCGCTGAAATGGCGCAGCAAGAAAGTGGCGAAGACGGCGAGATTAACGTCGATGATGGCGTGGTTGATGCCGACTTCGAAGTCGTTGAAGACGAGGACTGAACCCAACCTCAAGCCTCAAGCGCTTGGCTTATGGGGAAGAGGTCGGTGGACGGCGTATGAGCGAAGTCCCCATTCTCAAGGAGACGACGCGAACCACCGGTCGTGAAGCCCTTCGCAACAACATCACGGCCGCCATGGCACTTGCAGGCGCCGTGCGGACCACACTGGGCCCGCTGGGCCAGGACAAGTTGCTCATCGACGACGAAGGGCGAACCATGGTCACCAACGACGGTGTCACCGTCCTCGAATCGGCCAAGGTTGAGCACCCGGTGGCTCGCATGCTCATCAACGCCTCCACCACCCAAGACCGAATCGCGCGGGACGGAACGACCAGTGCCGTGCTGCTTTCAGCAGAATTGCTGCAGAACGCTTGGGAGTTGGTGCTGCAGGGCGTTCACCCCTCGGCCATCGCACGAGGGTACCGTCAGGCCGAAGAAGCGTGCAGGCAACACTTCGAGACACTGGTCATTGACGCCACTGAGCACCAGATGATGGCCGCCGCTACGACTTCCCTCTCTGGAAAGATTCACCGAGCCATGCAGGAGCACCTCGCTGGCCTTGCCATTGAGGCAGCAAAAGCGGTTGCAGAAGAACGCCCAGAGGGTATCCTTGCCGACCCAACCCGTGTGAAGATCCTCACCCAAACGGGTGGGAGCATGACGGACTCTTCGCTTGTCACCGGACTGGTGCTGGCCAAAAAGCGAGTCACGGACCGCATGCCAAAGTCGCTGGCATCGGGCAAGGTTGCCTTGGTTGACGGGGGCCTTGAACGACGGGAAATGATGAGCAACGTCAAACTCAACGTTGCCAGCACCGGTGTGTTGGAGAGTTTCCGGAAGCAAGAAAAAACGATGCTGCTGGACCAAATCAGCCACCTGGTCGACCTTGGCGTCACGCTGCTCGCCTGCAAAGAAGGGATTGATGACGACGTTCACGCGGCCCTCACCGACGCTGGTATCCAAGCCTACCGCCGGGTGGCTCGTTCCGACCTCGATCTCCTGGCCCGTGGAACCAACGCCACCCTCAACAACGATGTCAAGGGACTCACGGCCTCCGACTTGGGGGTGTTCATCGCCAGCCGAAACGAACGGTGGAACGGCATCATGCACTGGATCGTCGAAACCGAAGAAGGCGGAGCGACCTTCATCGCCAAGGGTTCAACCAACGAAACCGTCGGTGAAGTTGAGCGATGTTTCGCCGACGCCCTCGGTGTGGCGTGCCAACTTCTCGAGGAGCCATACCTGCTCGCTGGAGGCGGAGCGACTCAAATCGCTCTTGCCCGACATTTGCGACGCTTCGCCGAAGGCTTCGCCGGTCGGGAACAACTGGCCATTGAAGCCTACGCTGACGCCCTTGAAATCATTCCACGAACCCTCGCTCAAAACGCCGGTCTTGACCCGTTGGATTCACTGCTCCAAACGGTGGCGAAGCAAAGCACACACCAAGGCCCTGATGCTCACCACATCGGTTTGAACGTGGAAAACAAAACGCCATCGAGCATGATGGACGATGGCATCGTGGAACCGTTGCGCATCACCCGCCAGGTGTTGGCTGGCGCTACGGAAGCCGCCCTCTCCGTCCTTCGCATCGACGACGTGTTGTGGGCTAAGCAAGACCCTTCGATTCCAGAAATGCCTGACGAAGAGGATTGATGGGCCCATGGTTGAAACCTGCCCTTCATATACTGAAGGTCCGAGGAACAAAGGTGCCCGAAGAAAGTAACACCCCTGTCGGCATCGACGACATTGCGATTCATTTTCCTCGCCTCTACATGGACATGAAGGACTTCGCTGACCTTCGAGGAGCGGACTACGGGAAGCTCAGCAAAGGCCTCGGGCTTGAAGCCATGGCGATCCCCGATGTTCACGAAGACACCGCCACGATGGGCGCCATGGCCGTGATGCAACTCATCGACCGAAACGGTCTCGACCCGAGGACCATCGGTCGGATGTACCTCGGCACTGAATCAGCGCTCGACGGCGCAAAACCAACGGCGACCTACATCGTCGACATGTTGACCCAGCGCTACGCCGAACGCTTCGGTGAGGACTGCTTCCGCACCTGCGATGTGGTCGACATGACCTTTGCGTGCATCGGCGCTGTGGATGCCCTCCACACCACGCTGGACTGGGTAGCACGCTCCAGTGAAAAGGACGAGCGCTTAGGTATCGTGATTTTCTCTGACAACGCCAAGTACGCGTTGGAATCCTCTGGAGAGTACACGCAGGGAGCGGGTGGTGGCGCCTTGCTCATTCGACGCAACCCGCGATTGCTCGAAATTCCCGACTGCATCGGCGTCTCAACCACGCCGGTCCACGATTTCTTCAAGCCCCGACGAGAGGTGTCCATTCGCTCGGTTATCTCCAATGTCATTCAACTCGCTCAGGAAGCCGGTCAGACCGTCAAGAAAGGCCTCGTTGACCGGATGATCCGCCATCTACCGAAATCCACTGTCAGAAAGCTCGGCATCTTCGCCCACGGTGAAGAAAAGGTCAGCGTCCACCGAGACGACCCCGTTTTCGACGGGCAATTTTCCAACCTCTGCTATCAAAATGCTGTTCGCCAAGCCTTCTTTGATTTCAGCAACAAAGCCGAGCGGGCTGGCCGCATTGAGCCATCGACGGATGACCCGTTCACTCAGCAGTGGTCTCGCATCATTATGCACTTGCCCTACGCCTACCAAGCCAAGCGGATGTTCCCCGACGTGTTTCGCCACGACCGTGAGCACACGGCGATGTGGGAGGACGTGGTGGCAGAGATCGGTCCCATGCCTGAACGCCCTGGCTCCGATGATGAGGAGACGCTGGCGGCTTGGGAGAAAGAAAAGGATGCCTACCGTCGGAAGATTTCCAAAACCACCCAATACACGCAGTTTCACGCAGAGCGCATCGAAAAAGGCCAGCGTGCGAGCAGCCTGATTGGCAACCAATACACCGGTTCCATCTTCCTTGCATTGATGTCGACGTTTGAGTCCGACCTTGAGGACAACAGCAACCTCGACAACACCTTGTTCGGCATGTGCGGCTACGGCTCAGGAGCCAAAGCCAAGGTCTTCGAAGGCAAAGTCAACCCCCGCTGGCGAGAAGTGGTCGCCACCTGGCGCTTGTTTGAGCGACTCGCAGGACGCATGGCCATCGACCATGTGACCTACGAAAACCTCCACAAGGGCACCCAAGACAACAGCGTGATTGAGCCCAAGGGCGAGTTCGCTCTCGTTGACATCGGTGAAGAAGGCGTTGAGGAAGGGGCACGACGCTACCGTTGGATCAAGGCTTGAACCTCAGAAGTCAAGCACGACTTTGCCGCAGTTGCCTTCCATGGCCAACTGAACGGCTTCTTCGAATTCGTCAATGTCCATGCGGTGAGTGACGACTTTGTCCACGTCGATGAGGCCTTGCTCCAGCAAGTCGTGCATGGTGTCCCACGTTGACCACATCTTTCGACCGTTGATGCCCTTGAGGTGCAAGTAACGGAACACGACCTCGTTCATGGGTACCTCTGGGGCACCCCCACCGTACACGGACAGGACGTTGACATAGCCTCCCATTCGGGTGGAATAAATGGCATTGGAGAGTGCTGAGGCAGCCCCCGAAAACTCGCAGCTGTTGTCCACGCCGCGTCCGTCGGTTGCCTCGAGGATGCTGGCGACCACGTCGTGGTCTTTCCCGAGCACCAAGTCGGCACCCAGTTCCTCGGCGAGCGCCATGCGGTAGGTGTTGTCCCAGTCCACGGCGATGACCTTGGCAGCACCCATGGCTTTGGCGGCGTTCACGGCGAACAACCCGATGGGGCCTAGACCGTGAACAGCAACCGTCGCTCCCTCTACGGGACCACCCGTCAAGGTGTGGATGGCATTGCCCAGGGGGTCCTGAATGGAGGCATGACCGGGGTCGAGGCCTTTGGGCACATGGCGAGCGTTGACAGCAGGGACCACAAAGTACGGGGCAAAGGCACCGTTGCCATGGACGCCGAAAATCGACCCGTTTTCACAAACATGAGCGTTTCCTTCCTCGCAACGAGGGCAATTCCAGCAAGCAAGATGACACTCAACGGCAATGAGGTCGCCGACCTTGTGCGAAGAGACCCCCTCGCCCACAGCCACCACCGTCCCGCTGGTTTCGTGTCCGGTTACGGTGCCAAGCGGCACGTTGTCCCGACTCCATTGGTCCCATTTCCAGATGTGGATGTCCGTGCCGCAAACCGAGGTGGATTGAGTCTTGATGAGGACTTCACCTGCGGCCGGCGAAGGCACGGCGTGTTCTTCCTTGGAGAAGCCACCAACCTCGGCACGGGTCTTGGTCCATGCCGTCATGGTTGCAGGTATCGATGCCATGGTCCGCCCTCGCCGTATTGTTCGTCGGACGCCTTTTCATCCTTCGCTCACGTTGTCTTGGAACGCGATTGTCGGGACGGTTCGGTATGTTGATTAGGTAGGCGCGACGGCCTAAAAGCCCGTTGATGTTGCAATGAAGTACGTCGTGGTCAGCGGGGGAGTCCTCTCAGGGCTCGGAAAAGGTGTCACCGCCAGCAGCATCGGCGTGCTACTGAAAGCCGCTGGCCTGCGGGTCACCTCGATCAAGATTGACCCCTACCTCAACAGCGATGCAGGGACCATGTCACCGTTTGAACACGGCGAAGTCTTCGTCCTCGACGACGGTGGCGAAGTTGACCTTGACCTCGGCAACTACGAACGCTTCCTTGACATCAACCTGTCCAAGGACAACAACCTCACGACCGGGAAAATCTACGCCAAGGTCATCGAAGCAGAGCGCCGTGGAGACTACCTCGGCAAGACAGTGCAGGTGATTCCCCATATCACCGACGCCGTGCAAGATTGGATCGAAGACGTGGCGGCAAGGCCCGCTGACGGCAGCGACGAAACCCCCGATGCCTGCATCATCGAACTCGGAGGTACCGTTGGCGACATCGAATCATCACCCTACGTCGAGGCCCTTCGCCAATTCCAGTTCCGTGTTGGCCGTGAAAACGTCACCTTCGTCCATGTTTCCCTTGTTCCGGTGATGGGTCCTGTCGGCGAACAGAAGACCAAACCAACCCAACACACGGTCAAGGAACTCCGTGGATTGGGCATCACACCCGACATCTTGGTGTGCCGTTCCTCTGCACCGCTGAACGAAGAAACTCGGAACAAACTTGCAGCGTTTTGCCACGTCAAACCTGAGGCTGTCATGTCCACGCACGATGTCCCCAACATCTACCATGTTCCGCTGATGCTTCAGGAGCAGGGCCTGTGCGATATTCTCGGCGTAGACTGTTCAGCCACCGGCATGCTGGACGAATGGAAGGCCATGGCCTACCACCTTGATACCTTGACCGAAGAGGTTCACATCGCCATGGTCGGGAAGTACACCGACCTCTCCGACGCTTACCTTTCCGTCATCAAGAGCCTGCAGCACGCCGCCATGGCAGTGGATCGAAAACTTGTCATCGACTGGATTGAGGCCAGCCACCTCGAAGATGGCTGGGACGGCGAAGAGCACAACACGGCATGGAAGGCGCTTCGTGAAGCGGACGGCGTCTTGGTTCCCGGCGGATTTGGCGACCGCGGCGTTGAGGGGAAGATCAAGGCCGCTCATTACGCACGAACCGAAAACGTCCCCTACCTTGGCATCTGCCTCGGCTTGCAAATCGCCACCATCGAATTCTGCAGAAATGTCCTGGGCATGAAGGGTGCAAACTCCACGGAGTTTGAGGACAATCCCGAACACGCTGCGGTTGTGTTCATGCCTGAAATTTCCAAAACGCACCTCGGGGGTACGATGCGACTAGGCAGTCGCCCAACCCTGTGGCAACATGACGGTTCAACCATTCGAGCCCTGTACGGCCGGGGCGACGCAGTGGACGAGCGCCACCGACACCGCTACGAGGTCAACCCCGACCTCATCGAACGCATCGAAGATGCTGGGCTGGTCTTTGTCGGCAAGGACGAATCGGGTCAACGGTGCGAAATTTTCGAACTCAACGACCACCCTTACTACGTTGGTGTGCAGTTTCACCCGGAATTCAAATCCCGCCCGGGCAGGCCCAGCCCACCCTTCCTCGGCCTGCTCAAAGCAGCCTCCGGCCAGCTTGACTGAACCCTTGGTTCCCTCTCACCAACCGAATCAACGGCCCTCACAAGGCATGAAACGGTTGTTCACGGGTGAAATTTCAAAAGTTCATCTGAACATTGGCAAGCATGCTGAAGCGAATCGGTGGCTTCAGCGGCCTGTTCGTTCTTATCACGCTCGGTTGGTACCTGGTGTTTCCCTTCGTCACCGGTTGCGGCATGAACACCACCGCTACGGAGACGGAAGAATGCGAGGAACTCATCACGCCCGTCATGTCATTTCTTTGTGCGCTCCCGCCCCTCATGATTGCCGTCTTTGTGTTCATTTCAACCCACGGACGAAAGCCCAAGGTCATGCTGCACAGCCCAACGGTTGACAACGAAGGAAAGATGCACCTGCCGGCAGGCATTGAACAGGTTGAGGAGACCATCAAACAGACACAATTCGCACAGTCGGGCATGGGCATTGGTGGCGTAATGATGGCCGCCTCCTGCATCCTCATCGTGTTGGCAGTGTTGCTGATCATCCTCCTGGGCAGCTTCTGCGCCATGGGTGGAGCAAGCAACTGCAGCGACGACGAGTTTGAATGGTTGATTTCATCGATCAAGTTCGGGAACCTTGGCATCAAACTCGGCCTGGTCGTGTTTTTGATCTCGGCCGTCGCAAAATTGGTGATGGAGTATCAACTCGAAGCACAAGGTCTCGTTGCCGAGACTGCACCAACAGCACCCGCCAATCCAATGGTGAGGTCACCTTGCCCGGCTTGTGGAGCAAACTTGCGCTTCCCCATCGAACATCAAGGCGAGGTGCAATGCCCCAAGTGCGAACAAGTGTTCGTGGTCGGCATGGATTGACGGTCGGTCATTCGTCATCCGAAAGCCACCTTTCGACGAGCACGGGGAGCAACTCGCCGGCCTTGCCAAGGTGAACCTCATCGAACGCTTCGACGTTGAGCGGCGCCTCAGCGTTGACCAGCACTGTGCGCGCCCCGTTGGATTTGGCGATGTGAACAAGGTCAGCGGCCGGGTAAACATGGCCCGAACTTCCCACCACCACAAACACCTCACAGGCATCCACGGCCTCGTAAATGGCCTCCATGTGCATGGGCATTTCACCGAACCACACGATGTCGGGGCGAAGACGTGCGGGCTCAACGCAACACGAGCAGCGAAGGAACGCATCGCTGAGGTCGCTGTCGCTTATTCGAACCTCGCTTCGTCCACTCGCTTCGCAGCGTAGCGTCACAAGTTGCCCGTGCATGTGGACGACGCCGCTGCTTCCGCCTCGCTCGTGAAGATCGTCGACGTTCTGTGTGATGAGGGTGAAGTTGTCCAAACCATCCGCCAGTTGTGACAGGGCCTCGTGGGCGGGGTTCGGTTTCACCTCGTTGAGTTGGCGTCGGCGCGCTTGATAGAACCGCCACACCAAGCCGGGGTCGGCTCGCCAAGCTTCGGGTGTGGCCACGTCTTCCAGCCGATGATTCTCCCAAAGTCCACCGTCATCTCGGAATGTTCGAATGCCAGATTCTGCCGATATTCCTGCTCCTGTCAACACCACAACACGTTTTCCTTGCATAACGGTATGACCTCCTCGACGCTATTTGAAATTCACAAGAACGATTCATGTCAGTCATGTTTCACAAAATCGGACGAAGTTCTGCCTCAAAGTTCAGCCACACGGATCAGCCGCGTGGTCCTGAAGCCCTGGAGGATTTTGATGAATCGCTTGGCTTGGAACTCGGCATCGAGGTCGTCGTCTCCCGTATCGATTCGAACCGCTTCCAAACCGATGAGTTTCGAAGGGGTGGCAACGCCCAAGATGTTGCCATGGCCGATGGCGCGGAGCACATCCGGCGAGAGTTGGAGGTTGCCCCGTCCGATGAGAAAACCTTGACCACCCATGGGCGAGAGCAAGAGGAGGAGCGGGCGCTGCCCGTCGGCGTTGGTGTGAGCGCTGATCACCTCCAACAACCCCTGTTCGTTCAAGTCAGCGTGGACCGTGCCGCCGTGCTGTATGTCAATGCCAAGCAGGGTCAATTCAAGGTCGAGGTGTTCGCCCATACGACGCAAGGTCCCCCCGCTTCCCCAAACGACCATCAGGTCGGGCTCGTCCTCGAGCAAGGTACTGACGTGGTGGGCCAAACCTTCGATGGTATCTTCCTCACTCACACGCTCCACCTGCTCCTTGGCGCCCTGCATGAACCGTGGGGAAGAAGGCGTCCACGCCTCACCGTACATGCGCACCTTCCATTCCCCCTTGGCGTAGACCGTTTCGTCAAGATCCATGACCTCGGTGATGGCCGTGCGAAGGTCGCCGAGTGCGAAGGCCAAAGCCACCTCTGCAGCAGCCTTTGGTGTGGTGGCGAAGCAGCCCGAGTGCATCTTCACGCCGCCAGGGACACCGATGAGAGCAATGGTTTGCGCCTCCGGGCCTGCGGCTTCCAAGGCGTTCACGATGTCGCGGGTTGTTCCGTCGCCACCGGCGTAGAGGATGGCTTCAACACCGGCCTCAACAAGTTCGCTCACCAACCTCGCCGTGTCCTCCGGTGCCGTGCTGGCAGGAGTAGACCCCATGGTGGTCAACGCTACGTGGCGCTCATCCCCGAGGCCCGGCACCCAGGTGCCACCCATGCGGCCCTCCCAAGCCACAAGGGTCAACTGAACCCCCGTTCGATTAAGCGACGACGAAGCGAGATCGGCGAGGTGGACAAGGCACTGATTCATGCGGGGGCCAGCACGGTCTTCAGCTCCGGCCGCCCGGGCTTCTGCTGCACGACCGTCGCTGCCTTTGAACCCTAATTTCCCACCGAGACCGGCGTCGGGATTGACCACCACGCCGATGCGCATGCTAATGCGTGGCGACTCTCCCTCAAATAGCCCTGCTTTGACTGTTCTTGGGTCCAATCCACCCGAGCCTTCATGAGGAGGAGGGAGGATGGTCCATCATGAAAAGGGCGCCGTCCGACGAACCGAACCTTGACGACATTTTGGCCCGAGATTTCGCCGAATTGAAGGTAGGAGAGACCAACCTCATGCCAACTGATCCACCAAAAGAGGGGGAAATGAAGGAAGAAAAAGCGGTTCAATCAACGGTCCCGACCGTGTACAACCAACGCATCAACGCCGTGGAGGACCGCACGTCCTTCGCGGTCAAACCGCCAACCAAAGCATCCGCTGATGATCCCCCGGCGCCCACGACGGCCGCAACACCTGAGGTGCTCAAATCACCCAGTGCTCAACCTGGCGACGACTTAGACGTGGACTGGTAGAACGCTCATCAACGGCAGGGGACAAAGCGCGGGATTCATAGCGAGGAGGCAACCCCGTAGGGGTTGAGGAGCGCGAACAGCATGACGATGATTCACATCACGCTGCCCGATGGTACGGTGAACGAATACGCCGCCGGAATCACCTGTGGCGAGGTCATCACCGATGCACTCGGGAAAAAACACGGTTGCCTCGCTGCCAAAGTGGACGGTCAAGAGTGCGACCTGTCCACGACGTTGGACGACAATTGCTCCGTAGAAGGGATCCTCTCCGAGTCGGATGAAGGCATGCACATCCTTCGTCACTCGGCCGCCCACTTGCTCGCTCAAGCGGTGATGGCGCTGTACCCTGGCGCCTTGCCCACGATTGGCCCGGCCATTGACCGAGGCTTCTACTACGACTTCGCGATGGAACCCATTACCCAGGGCGACTTGAAAGCCATCGAGAAGAAAATGCACGAAATCGCTCGACGGAACCTGACGGTTGAGCGGGTCGACCTCGACCAAACAACGCTTCGTGAACACTTTGAATCAAATCCATACAAACTCGAAATCATTGACGACAAACTGGAAGCCGGTGACGGTTCAACCATTTACAAGCAAGGCGAATGGTACGACCTGTGCCTCGGCCCCCACGTGCCAAGCACGGCCAAACTGATGTTTGTGCGATTGACCTCCGTGTCCACGGCGTACTGGCGAGGCGACCAAGACCGTGAGCAATTGGTCCGTATCTACGGCATGGTTGAGCCGACCAAAGAGGCCCTCAAGGCAACGATGACGCGACTTGAGGAGGCCAAAAAGCGAGACCACCGAAAGCTGGGCAAGGACCTGCAACTCTTCCACATCGACGAAGAGGTCGGTCAGGGCCTCATCCTTTGGACGCCTCGTGGCGCCATCGTCCGTCAAGAACTGCAGGATTTCATTTCCCACCACCTCCGAAGACAAGGCTATTCGCAGGTCTTCACACCGCACATTGGAAAGTTGGATCTCTACCGAACCTCTGGTCATTTCCCGTACTACCAAGATTCGCAGTACCCGCCGCTCGTCGAGCGCGACCTCATGAAAAAACTGGCTGACGAAGGCTGCACGTGCGGCGAATTATCCAACATGATGAAAGCCGGTGAAATTGATGGCTACATGCTCAAACCGATGAACTGCCCTCATCACGTGAAGATTTACGCCAGCCAAGCACGCTCGTACCGTAACCTCCCGTTGCGCTTGGCTGAATTCGGCACCGTCTACAGGTGGGAGCAATCCGGGGAGATTTCCGGAATGACTCGAGTGCGTGGATTTACCCAAGACGACGCACATTTGTTCGTCACCGAAGACCAATTGGCCGAGGAAGTGCTTGGGTGCATCGAACTCGTGCAGATCATCTTCGACAAACTCGGCATGGAAGACTACCGTGTTCGAGTGGGTCTGCGGGACCCGGACTCCTCCAAGTACGTCGGCGACCCCAAGCGCTGGGACAAAGCCGAAGAAGCCTGCAGGGCGGCTGCACAGTCACTCGGTGTGGCATGGTCTGAAGAAGAAGGTGAAGCAGCGTTCTACGGTCCAAAAATCGACTTCGTGGTCAAAGACGTGATCGGCAGAGAATGGCAACTTGGCACCGTTCAGGTGGATTACAACCTTCCCGAGCGGTTTGACCTGACCTACAAAGGCCGAGATGGTGAGCTCCACCGGCCAGTGATGATCCATCGCGCCCCGTTCGGCTCCATGGAGCGATTTTGCGGCGTGCTTATCGAACACTTTGCCGGGCGCTTCCCAACGTGGCTCACACCAACACAATGTCACGTCATCACCATCCGTGAGGAGCACGCCGACTACGCCGGTAGGGTTGCTGAAGGCTTGCGTGAGGCAGGTGTTCGCGTTGAACTCGATGACTCCGACAACAACATCATGAAGAAAATCAGGAACCACCGCAAACTCCAGCCCGCCTACCTCATCATTCTCGGTGATGAGGAGGTGCAGAACGAGACGGTCAGTCTCCGAGCCCGAAACGGCGATCAAGTCGCCGGCATTCCGTTGGCAACCTTCATTGACGACATCGCTCGCGAAATCAGCGAAAAAACACCTCAACCCTCCCTTGTTCCCCCGTCATCCGAGTGAAGCAGCATGACATCCCCGTCCATCGTCCACGCCTACGAGGGTGATATGATTGCGCCCCTGTTCTTGGCCATCCTGACGGCAGCGTTCTTCTGGCACAACGTGGTTCCACGCCAACTGAAAGGGCTGCAGGTCGCGTTTCCCACCGGACCTCGCACCTACGAAGTCCATCAAGTGACCTCCACGGTGGAGGACGTACGCAAATTGCTGGCACGACGAGGCACACGGCTCGGTGTTGCCTCCTACTTGATGGCCTTGACCGGCTCGCTCGTGTTGTTGTTTGAGTTCCTCAATTTCCGAGCAGGGAATTCAGCGGGGTACCACGCGCCTTCCGTCGCCTTTGCCCTGGTGCTCATCGTCATCCCCGCTGTTGTTTCAAGCGGGACGTCGCTGGGCGCTCAAATCATCAAACCCCACGGTGTAAGCAGGGCCTCGCTTCAAAGCAATTCCACCCTTCGAAACGCCTCGTACTTCGCGCTCACCGTGGCATGGTTGCTGCTCGCCATGGGGATTGGAGCGGTATTGATGACACGCGATGTTTCGTCTACGACTCTCTACAGCACCGTGGCGCTCGTTGCGTTCAGCCCCGCCATCCTCGCCTACGGCAGGGTGCTCGGTTCGTCGTGGCACGCCCTGAAACAGTCGTCCGAACAAATTGCCAAGGGGCGGGCTTCGCCGTTCCACAACCATCTCCCGAACGCACGGCAGCAATTTGTCGCTCAGGTGGTACATCTCAACTTGGTGGTGATGCCGTTTGTCGCCGCCAACACCCTCCTCTCGTTGATCCTTCTGGCCTACAACCCGGACATGTTTGTGCATTCGGACCGCGTGCTCAACCTCCCGGAATACCGTCTTCAATCAACCTACATGGAAGAAGGGGGGCTGCTCGGGTTCGGCCTCATTGAGCTGTTTTCCCACATCCCCCAGGCGGGGATTCGCGTGCCCATCGTCACGACCCTGTTGCTGTTCCTTTTGCTCAACGTCGCCGCCATAGGCTTCCTTTTCGTGTACGAAGTGGCCCGCATCCTGTTCCTTGACATTCAGGATGTTTCCGGACGGGGCGGTATCCGGCTGGCAGACAGTCGTTTACTGCGCGCCGAGCCCATCCAGCAAGCCCACGTGCTGAATTTCTGTTTCACCGGTTTTGCGGGCCAATCCATGCTGCTGCTAGCGTTGGCGATGATCACCTTCTGGGACTCCAGTTTCCTGCCCCAAGGCGCACAGTGCGGTGAATGGGAGGCCGATGTCTGTGCGGTCTTTGAAAAAGACATGCTCGAGCAGTTGACGTGGATGTTGGCATCGGCCGGTCAAGTTGCGTTCTTGGTGGTGTGGGGTCTGTCCCGCAGCCGGTCCACCCAACTCGACGAAATCACCTTTGACGCCTCAATGGATGAAGACCGGACCCGCCTGCGAGGCATGAGCGACATGATTTACCTCAAACAACGCCCGACGGCAGAACTACTCGGCAACGACAACTGGAACACGGCGATTGAACGGTTTGAGGCTTCGACGCAAGGCCAAGAAGCCATGCTCGTGGGCTTGGACATGATTCGGTCAACCCAAGCCAAGATGTTGCTGCACGTCGGTTTGGGTCGATGGGACGAAGCCGAAGAGATGGCGGTGGACCTTCTCGCACTCCAGGGCGGACGGGACGCGCAAACTGCCCGACTCGTGCTCTGTGCTGCCAGTTTGGCTCAACGAGACTATCAGGAAGCCGTTCCTCGGTTGGCCCTCCTGAACAACGACGACGTGGAAGCGGTCCGATTACGCTGGGTGGCCAGTCTTCTCACAGGCAAGCAACACCTTGACCGAGACGGTCAATCCATGCTGAGCGTCGATCCGCTCCGCAAGGACAACATTCGGATGCTCAAGGAATTCGAGCAAGGGGGGACCACCCTTCGAAGCGGTCATGTTCGTCAACCCGCCCAACGCGCCATGTACCTGGCTGAAATCGCCCGATTACGCATGATGAGACGAAGCGAAGAAGCGCTCAATCACCTTGAGCGAACGATGAGCACGATGGATGAATCCACGTGGGTTCAGGGAAGACTGGTTCAAGCCTTGTTGAATTTTGACGACGGACGCTCGTTAACGGCCATCAACACCGTGAAAGAACTCGCCAAGGACTATCCTCGCCACCCGCATGTCAGGGCCGTGCTTCATCAACTGGCCTTGCTTGGAAAGGCCACGCATCCACCCTCCGAGCCCACCAAGATCCATTGGGTCATTGAACGTGAGACCGATTGGAAACACGCTTGGCCCTTGCACAACGTTGCTGTGGCACCCGTTCTCGACACGCAAGAACTCAAGCAACACGCCCTCAAGGCGAACGCCTGGTCCCTTTTACTCGGTGAACATGGCGTGAGCAAGCCCGCCGGAAAGAAGGCCTACAAGCAACTACCCGACGAGGTGCCGCTCGGTTTGTACACCCACCTCTGTGGCCTCACCATCACCATCTCCGGTATGCCGGTCGACCTCGGCCTCCCGTCCAACATTGATATCGGTGCAGCGAAAAAACTCGGGCTGCTCGATGCATGATCAAATGCGACGACGTAGGCGTTCCATTGCACCGTCAGCGACACCCAAGGCATCCAAGGCATCCTCAAGGCGAGCCACGTCGAGGTGTGCCTCAGCCTTGGCCACCGCTTCCTCGACCGCCCGACGATCTTCGTCCGTGGCCTTGATGTGAGCAGCCTCGCACTGATTGCGAAGCACGGCCCATTGCTGGGCTACGAAATCGTAGAGTTCCCTGGCCTCTTCAAGCGCATGGCCGTCCCGGTCCAAGGCCGTCGTCATCTGCTCCAGCAACATCGCAGCATGGCTCCAAATCCTATCGTCGGCGGCGGCGACGATGTCGCTCAGCATCGCCTCCCAACGGTCCTTATCCTCGCGGCCCTCGTATCGTTGCTTGAGTTTCTTTTTCTGCTTCAGCGCACGCAAGACATCATCCATCGCAGCGCGCTCCCGCTCGAGCGTACGAACCACGCCGTCAGCCAACCCGATGGCTTGGCTGGCGTTGCCGCTTGCCAAGGCTTCCGACGCCTGTTCCAACCGAGCTTCCATCTCCGATGTGTCGAGGCCATCACTCTGCGCAACGCTACGAACGGCCTCCTCAACCGATTGTTCAGCACGTACGATAGCATCCGCATCGGCGTCCAATTGAGGCAGAATCACAATGGCGATTTCGTACGCCTCCTTCGGTTGCTCTCTTGCAAGTTGAGCCTTCGCCTCGGACAACACTTCGCGAAGTTGGTTGGCACCAGCACCGTCTTTTCCGTCCAATGCCCGGGTTGCTTCAAGGATGGCTTCCTCGGCTTTTGCCCACCACGTGACGGTCTCAGAGGCACGCTTCTTGGCCTGACGGTAGAGTTGTTCTCCTTCTCGTAGCGAGCCGAGTTTGACCTCGCGCTCACCCATCTCGTAGGCTTTCCGGGGGCGTTTGACCGTGGGTGCAATCGACTCGGCCTGTTCAACCGCGGTCAAGGCGTCTTGACGGATGATTTCCACATCGTCTGCGAAGGAAAGGGCGCGTTCCATGTCCTCCTCGCTTTCGTCGAGGAGACGCATGCCGTAATCCGGATCCAGATGACCCTCTTCCTTGGCCGTGGTTAACAGGCTGGCTGCCTGGGCGACAGCGGCTCCTTGAGCCTTGAGTTCCAACAATCGCGTTTCCAATCGGTCGAGGCGTTGTCTGAAACGCTTTCGTTCAGCCTTCTGGTCGTCCCCTACCGTCCACGTGTAGGCGGTGTCGGCCATCGCAAACGCAGATATGCCAAGCGCCAGCATCATCGGCGGCTCAGTCAGCGTTTCGCCAGCGGTGAGCGTGAGGGCCAGCGCAGACAGTGTACCAATGCCGGTCAAAATGGCTCGGTAGCGGAGGACGCCGAAATTTCCACGCATCGTCCGATGAGAGAGTTGCCTGCACATAACACCGGAGAGGAGCACCAACCCACTGCCGGCCATCGCAGGAACATCCCCCTCGAATCCAAGGGCGCCGAGGCACATCAGCAGCGGCCACGCAACCGAGGTCGCCGAAGCGACTCGGGACCGGGCTGCGCCGTCGTCGAGGGTCAAATCTTGAACGAAAATACCCCAGATGAGCACGAGGAGCGGTGCACCAAAACTTGCGAGGACGACGCCGTCGCCGTTGCTCAATCCGCGAATGGATGGCCAGGCCAGCCACACGGCACAAAGCAACAAGGTGAGAGCAGACACAAGGGTGGCATTTTCCACTCGCTTGATGCGAACAGCCCGCTCGGCTTCAACGGCTGCATCCGCATCCGCCCAGGTTACCATGCGGAGTCCTCATCGTGATTCCCCCATAATCACTCCGATAACCTGTCCGCTCGCAGGCCAACCTCAAAGCAAACCAGCGGCAAGGTTCAAGGGTGTTATCGGGTTGTATTCTCAACCGAGGGAACACCATGCCGGGACTCATTACCATGGACGACTTGTCCAACGAAGACATCTTGAGCATCCTTGACGATGCAGAGCGCCTGTTGCCCGTGGCCAAAGGCAACCATTACCTCCCGCTGCTCCAAGGGAAAATCCTCGGGAACCTGTTCTTTGAACCCAGCACCCGAACTCGTATGTCGTTTGAAACGGCCATGAAGCGCTTGGGCGGCGATGTCGTGAACTTGGGCGATGTCAAGACATCCTCCGTGGTCAAAGGCGAAACCCTGTTTGATACCATCCAGATGGTGGACGGCTACACCGACATCATTGCGATGCGCCACCCACGGCAAGGTGCTGCACAGTATGCACAAGACGCCGCACGTGTCCCGATTCTCAACGGCGGCGACGGCGCTGGGCACCACCCCACGCAAACCATGCTTGACCTGTTCACCATTCGACAAGCCCACGGTCGTCTTGACGGCCTCAAAGTCATCCTCGCCGGCGATTTGCGCTATGGACGAACCGTCCACTCCCTGAGCCACGCCTTGACGCGATTTGGATGTGAACTCATCTTCGCCAGTCCTGAATTGCTCAAGATGCCACGAGAAATCGTTTCGGACCTCACTGCTCACGGTGCGAACGTCACCGAAACCGATGACCTGCTGGGCTCCATTGCGTCGGCCGATGTGGTCTACATGACCCGCATCCAGAAGGAACGTTTCGCTGATGAAGACGAATACACCAAGGTAGCAGGAGCCTACAAACTCCATGCCTCAAACCTCGAGGGAGCGAAGGAGAACATGATCATCATGCATCCACTGCCGCGCGTGGACGAGATTCACCCCTCCGTTGATGCTACCCGTCACGCACGCTATTTCGAACAGGCGTTCAACGGTGTTGTCGCTCGGATGGCCCTCCTTTGCAGGCTGTTAAACATCGAGGTTCCCGCCACCATTGGAGGTGATGTCTGATGTCCCAAGAACACAACATGCGCCGTGTAACCGCCATCCGAAACGGCACCGTCATCGACCACATTCCCGCCGGCCAAGCCATGCGCGTCTTGGAAATGTTGGGCATCAACAGAGGCACCTCCGTTCCCGTGTCGCTGGTAATGAACGTCCCCTCAAAGAAGAAAGGAACGAAGGACATCATCAAAGTCGAGGACCGCGAACTCAACCAGGACGAGCTGAACCGACTCGCCTTGGTGGCCCCTGATGCACACGTTGCCATCATCCGTGCCTACAGCGTCGCTGAGAAGTTGACCATTGAATTGGGTGATGAAATCACCAACGTGGTTCGTTGCACCTTTTCCAATTGCATCACGACCAACCCACGGGAACCTTTGGCGCACCGACTCAAGGTTGTTGCGCGTTCACCGCTGGAACTGCGTTGCCACTATTGCGGTCGACCGCAGGACCTGGACGAATTGGTTCACAACGTCCTCTAATCGTCGGCCACCCCGAGCAAATCCCGCATATCGCAGGCCTTGCATTGAGCCGCTGATGTTGGGCTTCCGCAACGTGGACAGGGCGTCGGTGGAGCAGGTCGTCCTTCATCGCCACCCAACGCAACAATTTGGTCCCGCAGTCCCTTGATCTGGTCGGCCATTCGCACCAAACCATGACGAGTGCCGGGCACATCTGCTTCCATGTGCGCCACCATTTCTCGGTGGCGCCACCGAAGCGCTCCACGTGCATTGGGGCACTCTTCGTGGTGCATGGGGAGGGATTTGTGCAGCGCGTAGAGGTGGATTTCCTGTTCTGGAACCCAGCGCAGTGGAACAATCCTCGGCGCAAGTCCGTCAACAGGAGTGGCGGTGTGCGGGGCAAGACGGAGCGTCCGCTCAATGTCAGCGTTGGCCATGTTCATCAGAACAGTTTGAGCCATGTCATCCAAATTGTGGCCCAAAGCGATGACATCGGCCCCGACCTTGGCCGCAAGGTGATTGATGCCCTGTCGACGAAAGACACCGCAATACGAGCAAGCCATGCGTGGGGCATCGTTGTCCTTGGCCATCACCATCGGTAGGCGTTTCACGACCTCGTCCATCTCGATAAACGACAATTCGGGATAGTTGACCACGTGATGTTCAACACCCAGCCGTTCGCACAACGAGGCAGCGCACTCGATGGAAGGAGGGCGGTAGCCTTCAATGCCTTCATCAACGGTGCCGGCGACGATGGTCACGTCTCGTCGCTTGCCGACCAAATCGACGATGGCGTCGAGGAGAACGGCGGAGTCCTTGCCGCCGGAAACGGCCACGAGGATGGTCGTGTGCTCTCCTTTTACCAGCGGGAGTTGGAGGCGGAGCTCCTTGCTGATCTTCTTTCTCACGGACTTAGCGAGGTGTTTCCCGCAGAGAATTCTCCCCGAGTAGGCCTGTTCGACCACGGCGGGTTTGTCACAGGCATCGCAACGTGGCACTGTAAACAACGCGCCCGTTGATTCCCCCATGTGTCGGCCTGCAGGGTGTGAGGTTTGAACTCAACGGAAACAGGCGGGCGGTTGAACGACACCAAATCCGCCTTTTTGTTGTCTGAATTTATCAATTGAATATTCAAATTTTCAACTAGAAATTAAGATATATTCACGAGTCGCATTCTCTTTGTTGTCATGTTGCTTCGGACCCAAATTCCGCGCACTGAAGGCGATTGAAGTGCACCGCGCCGGAGACAACAAATCTGCATTTCCAGTTGGAAAATGAGAAAGGGTGCTCAAACCTGCAAAATTCGCCGTTCAGGCGCAAAACTTCTTGAAGGCCACAGCGCTGTCCGTGGGATTGAGCAACCATGCTGCAGCGCTTGTTGGGGGAATTCCTGAACGTTGACGGCGTAGAGCAGGCCACCGCCATTGACGACCGCGGACGGTTGCTCTCCAGCGTCGGAGCAGAGGGTCAACTTCCCTCAACTCAACGGGCCGTTGACCTGACGGTGGCGGCCCTGGACGCAGCACAAGGAAGCCAATTGGGCGAACTTCACGAGGTGTGGGTCGAAGGCGAAGCCACGACCTGCATCGACATCGTCACCCCCTATCGCATCTTGATGCTCTCAGGAACCAAAGGAAACATCGCTCGCTGGCGCCACAGCGTCGACCGATTGCGTCGACAACTGGCCACAACCAATGAATTGTAGGTGATCACCGTGTTTGAACTGCCGATTGGAAAGCCCGTCAATGAATCCATCTCGCTTGAAGAGGGCGTGCTCCAGCCCTTCGCTCACGGCGTCATCTCAACCTATGCGGGACGGCGCAAAACCCCGCAAGGCCACCGACTTGTTCGCGCGGGTCGAGTGGTTGGCTACCTCTGTGATGCCGAGAAAAAAGGCGTGATGTTGGGTGGAGCAGAAGCAAAATCAGCCCTCGAAGCCCTCGAAGCACAACAAAAAGTGCGACACGTCGCTTCCTCCTACACCATCGCCAGACTTGGCGCACTGGCCGAACTCGTTCCGGAAGCCTTCGTTCACCAAGCGGACCGGCAAGGACTCAAGTCGAGCAGCAACGCCGTCGAGCGCCTCTTGGCACGAGACCTGTCGACTGTTGTGAGGACGCTGTCTGAAAACATGACGGTTCGTGGCGCCATGGCCATTGACAGCGGGATGCTCATCGATCATGCCGGCGATCTGCCCGGCCTGGGTGAAGAGGAACGTTTGGCCAGTGAACTTCACGAAATGATGAGCGGCATGGGCCACCAGTCCATGCACGAAGGATGGGGCATGTCCGGCCAAAGCCACTGGACGCTCCACACCGAAAACGGTGCCTTGCTGCTGGCCCAAAGCGGCGAGATTTCCATCGCAGCATGGACGGAGAAAGACGCCAATCACGCCCGCCTCCTTTCGTCCACCTCCATCGCACTCGAAGGCGACCTCATCGCTGCCGGCGCACACGGCTCAAAACTGCCCGAAGGTTTTGCCCTCCGCGAGGGACGTGGTGGCCCCGATGCGGTGCTTTCCATGTTGAAAGCCGCCATGCAGGAAGAAGTGACAGGCCACCTTCAATCCGGTTCCTCAAGCAAATCGGTTTCGCTCATCCTGTTGCGAGGAGTCCCTGTCGCCCTTTGGGCCCCTTCGTTCGAGACGAATGAGGAGGCCATGCTCGCCCTCACGGAAGCCAAGCGCAAGGTGCAACTCATTCGCTTCCCTGCCGGGACCATCGTTTCAGCCAACTCAGGAACCGTCGAGGGATTCACCCTGGCTGGTTTCATTGAAACCTTGGCCACCGTCCGCACGCGTTCCGAAGCCCGTCAAGCTTCACTCAAGGCGATGTTGGAGGACCTTCTTGGCTTTGAGGCCAGTTTGGAGGCGCTGCGAGCCGCACGCTCCAAACTCAAGTTCAACACCGGCGGCGCCGATGTTGCTGAAGCCCTCCCCGTGATGCGAGATCAAGCCGTGAGCGCCGTCGATGCTGGGCTGCGCCGCAAACTCGAAATGGCCGAACAGCGGGTTGATGCACTCAACAAGGAAAAGGCTGTGCTGACCTCTCAAGTCAACGCGTTGGAGAAGAAGAAAGATGCCGCGCAAATCGTCGCTCGAGAGGCGACGGAATCACGCCAAGAAAACACCACGGCGTTGGAGGAAGCCAACCGCCAACTGAACACGATGCAGGTGGACCTCGCCCAAGCACGTTCACAGTGGGAAGAAGCGGAATCCCGTGCAGAACGCCTTGTGCGGCGAGTTAACGAACTTGAACACCAGGTTAGTCAGCGGGCTGCTGAACTTGCGAAAGCGGTCGGCGATGCAGAAAGCAGTGCAGAACTGCAAACGATGCTTGAGGAACTCTCGCTGAAAGAAGCCGAACTTCAAGCCAACCTTTCCGAAGGGAGCGAGCGCCTCAGCACCATTCGAAAGCAGAGCGAGGATGAAGAACGCCGTCTTCGGGTGTTGAGTGAACAAGTCAACACCAGCCGTGAACGACACGCCCGAGCCCAAGCCGACCTCATCGCCGCTCAAGAACAGGTTCACGTCAGCAACCTTGAACTCGAGTCGGTTCGCACCGAGGAAAAGCACGCGCGGCAGCGCACCGAGGAGGACCGTCTTCGAAGAGCGGAAGACGAGGCCCGCCGTGCCAACATCCAAGCAGAATTGCGAGAACTCATGGACGAACGCCGACAGGTACTGCGTGAATTGGGCGACCTTGGCGCTCGTCGCGGTCATGCCGAAGCCGAGTTGTCCACCTTGGTCGACAAAGCCACCTCCTTAGCGGAGGCTCACGAAGAAGCCCTCGCCGACATTCAGGAAGCTGAGCGCCTGCGAGCACGCCTCGCCGAAGAACCGCTGGCACAAGCCTTGCTTGACGACAACACGACCTTCCAAGGCTTGGGCCCGGTGCTCGAACGTCTCGAACACGCTCGGAGCCTCGGCTACTCGGTCACGATGCTTGACAGAGCGGTCGAACGAGCCTTGCAGGTGATACAAGGAACGGTCGATCATGTCGCTGCAACCCCCCGCCACCTCCTGTCCTCGGAAGTCATGACCCTGTTGGAACGCCAGGTACCACAAACGGCGGGTGCCGTCCGCGGGTTGGCCCGCTGGTCCGTTCAGCAGCGGCTCGAGCAACAACTCGGTGAAACCGTCAACCATGTCGTCGTCGACCTTGAGCATCTGCTCGAAGACTTCGACCG
Organism: Candidatus Poseidoniaceae archaeon; assembly: GCA_964228815.1. Taxonomy (GTDB): domain Archaea; phylum Thermoplasmatota; class Poseidoniia; order Poseidoniales; family Poseidoniaceae; genus Poseidonia. The sequence continues at coordinate 29,160 of CAXRAL010000009.1, read as the reverse complement.
CTCCATCACCATGCTCCGTCGTATCCGGAACGTGCTCGAGCAGGTGGAGCGACTCGGTGCACCGTCGCATGAAGTTCACGCCCTGCTGGCCAATTGTCAGCGGCCGGAAGCCCTGCCAAGTCTGGCCATGGGCACCCGAAAACTGATTCAAGTTGCGCTCGATGACATCTACCTCGAAGCCGACCAACGTGATGCCGGCGAGGCCATCGGCCTCGAAGAAACAGCACGTGTTCTCGAGGAACTCATCACGCAACTCGATGCATCAGGCCTGACCGACGGACGACCTCGCGGCATGATGTGGGCCTTCCAACGCGACGGATTGCTTCCGTTTGAGCGAGAATCAATTCCTGCTGAGCAGCGCATTCCCGTGAACGAAGCCATGCTTGACGACATGGAGCCTCATCTCATCCAAGCGGAAGCCGTGGAGATCGTCGCTCCGGATGCCAGTGAAACCGGCGACGACGAGGGGTGGTCTCCGCTCCCACCTCCCACAAACGAGGATGGCCCCGTGAGCGAGGTCGTGGCAACCAACGAAACGTCCACGCACATTGATTCGTTGGAAGACGAGCGTGCAAAACTCGAGGCGGAACTCGCTCGCTTGGACGCTGAACGCAGCCACCGCATCGCACACACCCCCGCTCCAGCCAGCAGCGGTGCTGATACGGCACTGGCTGACCTTGAGTCTCGTCTGTCCGACATTGAATTCTGAAGATCGACATGACGACCGACGCCACGACGCTCATGGGCAGAGAGGAAACCGTTGGGAAACGGTACCCGCTTTGGATGGAGCGCTTTCTTTTGCTGGGCGCTGTCATCGTTTTTGTCTTCGGTCGATCGGCGGTCGCCGATACCGTGATTCAGCCTTTGGCGAGCGTTCTCCTGACGTACATCGCCTTCCCGCTCATCTTGCTGGCCGGCGTGGAATTCTTGGGCCGTGCGCTCCAAGCCTCATTGCGCTCATAGTTGTGAGAAATCCTTTGTTTCCGGCTCGGGTGGAATTCGGCTGGTTTTGGATTGGATGAACCCGATCACACGCTGCCAGGGGATGAAAAATCGAAGCACAGCCATGATGCTCAAGAACAACAGCGCTGAGATGACCAATCCGTAGGTCAGCGTCAACTCAATCGATTCTGAAACTTGGCCCGCCCACTGACTCCCCGTGGTATCCGACACAATGGTCAGCAGGACCTTGTGGAAGCCCAGTGCCACCATGGTGGCCAGACCCGTCAGGCCGAGGAACAGGAAGGTGTGTCGAAGATGGGTGTTGAGAACGTTGTCCATCTGGCGGACGTATTCGGGGTCACGCTTGCACGACTCGGGGAGGCGGAAAGCGTACTCAAGGTTGCGAATGACGCCGTAGCTGGCCTCTTGGAACACCATGATCAGCACGGCGATGAGGATGAGGTTGAATTGTTCCTGCGTGACGAGATTGAGGCCGAACAAACCGATGGTGGGGTCGGAGGTTTGACTCTCTAGTGTGGCGAGGGCCCCACCGTAGGAGCCCAACTGGGATTTGATGAGCGGGAAGGTCAAGATGGCGTGAATGCCGAGGAACAATAGCGTGAACCCGATGGCCCATGCGATGGACCGGCGGGACAGACCCCAAATGCCACGTGTTCCCATGATGACGGGAAGGAGATAGATGAACAGAATGAGCAGGGACATGATCATCAGCAACGGCCACTGAAGGGTCTCCAACTCGTCGTTGGTAGGGAATCGAAGGTCAAAGGAAAACAACATGCCAGCGAACCATGACAACACCAAACGCCCGATCAAGAGGACAATGAGGCCGACGATGAAGCCGAGTTTGATGCGCTGTTGAACCTTGGGCGATTGGAAGGCAATGAACGCCATCACACCACCCAGACCCAACCCCAACACGAGGGGGACGAAGAATCGAGCCATGCCTGTTCGGCCTTCACCGGTCAGCCAGTCGCCCAGCGGAAGTTGGTCCGAAATGAGCAACTCAATGGAATCGAAGAGGATGGTGTGGTCAATTGAACCCACGACATAGGTTGAGACAACCTCGAGGTACATACCGATGAGGGCGATGGTGGCCACGACTTGCAGGGCGATGATTTGCCACTGACGACGCAGCGTCTTGAGGTGAAGCGTACGAGGCTTGGCCGCCCCGTCGAGGTAGACATCCGACTGGAGACCGACTTCACCTGCCATCTCAGTACCCCCTCACCTGCATCAAGGCCTGCGACAAATCCATGTCAGGCATCCAATCAATCACTTGGGCCCCCGAACCTGCGAGCGTCGTCAAGCGGTTTTGACGCTCCAGTTTCAACACCTCATAGGACATTCGGGGGATGCGGCTGACCAAGCGTTCGAAATCAACGCTGGACGGCGAGAGCACGGTGACTTCGTGGCCTCGGCCGACGAGGTCTCGCACAGCGGCCGGCACGGTACCGTCCCCCTCGCACGATGAGATGATGAACACAGGGCTGCCGCGGCTGAACCGACCGCTCAAGGAGTTGGTAACCGCTTGGAGCGGCATGGCGCCTTTTGGACGGACGCCTGCAAGCGCACTGAGGATCTTGAAGTACTGCTTGTCGCCGGTGTCGGGCGGCAAGTAAGCGAGCTTCTCGTCGTAAATGGCCAAGGCCACGGAATCCCGACGCTTCAGGAAAAACGCAGCCAGACTGGCGGCCGAGACGGTGCCCATCTCGAGGGGATTCTTGAGCACCGTACCGATGCGAGCCAAATCACGGCTGTCGAGGATGAGGTACAGGTCGGTGACGGCGTCACGGCACTTTTCGTTGACCATCAATTCCCCGGTGCGAGCGAAGGCTTTCCAGTTGATGTTCTTGAACGGGTCGCCGGGCACGTATTCTCGGAGAGAGTAGAATTCTGAGCCCTGACCGGGTGTTCGAAGGGTGGTCGCACCGGTGTACATTTTCGGGGTTCGACTGCGCAGGAAGGCTTCCTCGATATCCTTGATTTGAGGGAAGATGACGATATCGCTGTGATGGTCGACGTACATCTCCTCAACGCCCAGGTTGAACGTGTTACGGGCCCGAAGCGACACAGGGCCGATGGAGTAGTGCCCACGAAGCGGACATCGGAGGACGTAGCGAATGCGGGCGCTCTCGCCGGGTTTGAGGTTGAGCTGCATCTGGTTGAGCCCGCTGCGCAGCTTCATCTCATGAGGAATGTTATCGTAGATGTCCAGCATCTGCGTCTTCCGATTGCTCCGGTTGGTCACCAACAATTCCACGTACAGGTCGTCGCCTTTGTACAGGTTGTCGGCCGAGAGCGTGCGTTGAACTTCAACATCGCCGTGGCCTGAAATCCATGAATTCACCACGATGAAGGCGATGAGACTCAACCCGAGGATCATCATTTGCTGGTTGGATATCATCATCCCGATGAGCACCAGCGCAATCCCGCCGGTGAAGGTGAAGGCTGCCTTTCTCGTCCACATGGCCCTTCACCTCACTGGCGCCCCCACGCCTTGATGCGTTTGACCAGCGCAACCGTCTGTTCAAGGGTGTACTTGTTGCTGGATTCAACGGCGAATTTGGCCAACACCGGGTCGTTGATCATCGAGACCAGTTCGTTGGCCTGCATCGCTTGGAATTCTTCTCGGTTCAGCCCGTTTTGGTTGCGGACCTTGGACAGGAACACCTGTCGAATCTTCTCAACTTTGGAGTAGTAGGCATAGCGATTGGCGTCGCCAAAGCCGTAGTAAATGATGCTGAAGACATGGCGCCATGGTTCAGGGTCTCGCTTCTTGATGAGCACCGCTTCAAATGTGATGAACAGGATCAGGAACAACAACAGCATGGCCAGGCCTTCACCGGTGAAATAGACGAGAAGGAAGTAGACGGTGTTGTAGGAATCAGCCGCCAGTGCACTTTGGGGGTGACGACTCTCGTCGAAGATGACCATGGCGTTCTCGGCCGGCTCACCGACTTCGTCGATAAGTTCGCTCATGAGGGCCTCTGCAATGAAGTCCAGAGCCCACTTTCGATTGTCGTTGGCAGGCATCAGGGTGTCGGTGGGGCCGTATTTTCCTTCGTTGAAGCCCTCATAATCGTACATCGCGTTGATGAGGGCAGAACCGTCAGCGACGAACACGATTCGTCCACCGTCGGACGGCGAGCAACTGGCACGAGCGCAGGCCTCGATGCTGAGGTTGAACTGCCCCCACCGGTCGGGCGTTTCAGGCGTGATTTCGTTGCCCACCCAAATCTCGCCGTCGCCGTTCACATCGACCGTCGCTTCGTTGCTGGTCAGCGCCCGAACGGCCACCTCGCTGAGCGGCCCACGCACACCGGGAATGACTTCGAGCCCGGTGATGTTGTTGAGCAGCAACTGGTAGGTGCCGTTGTAGTCCACGCGACCGTTGATCATGTGTTGAGCACACAGGGGCGCCTCACCCACCACAAAGGTCTGCTCGTCGAGTTTTGAGCAGGGGTGTTCGCCCGGCCCACCAGCATCCGCCCAGCGGTCGTGAGTGGAGAGAGTGGAGGGGTCAAGCTGCGTGCCGTTCATGCCGCAGGGGTTGCTTTGCACGCACATCCAGACGTAATTGAAATCCAGTTCAGTGGCGTAGGTCGTGTCAAACACCTGCTCGCCCGTAAAGCGAATACCAAACGCCTCAGCGATGGTGTTGGCGTAGCCGTAATCCTCGAACACCATCGCCGTGCCACCGGCTTCGACAAACTCAACGATGGCGTTGATCTCAGACGGAGAATAGCCGTTGCCTGAGGCGATGGTGATGAAGCCATCATCATCAAATTGAGGCAGTGAAAGGGTGTCTCGCTCAACACCAGCCAGGACGTAGGTGGTGTTGCGAGGGTCCTCAATGTCAGCCAGCAGCAACGGACTGCTCACCAGCGAGCGGGTTTCGATGCCCATGGATTTGATGTCAGCACGGAAGGCAGACATGTCGTCCCAATCGTCGTCGTACGCTGACAACTGGTCCGTGGCACTGAGGTTGATGAAATTCAGAAGAATGGTCATCAACAAAATGAGCATGACCGCCCAAAACGACGCCTGAAGGGCAAGCCTTCGTGCATTGAAGTTGGCAGGAAGACCGAGCATGCAAACCACGAGGGAAGGATTCCCAACCTAAACACGCCCCCTACTGACTTTAGAAGGTTGTCCACACGGGTGGAGAAAATGCTCACGCGTACTTCGTTTCGCCTCATACATTGAGGTGAATGTTTTCAGCAATCCGAGCCACGGCCGTCCCCGGGATGTGAACGGTTGCACCGGTGTTCTCAAACGGCAACGCAGCGGCATCCACGGTTGCTTCGACTTGGACGAGGAGTTCACTGATAACGCCCGTGTTCAAATCGAAACTGAGGTCCACAAGTGACCCCAACACGGCCCCGGTACGGTCCACCACGTTGTTTCCGATGATTTCACGGCCGAAAATCGCCATACGTGTCGACCTCCTGTGCCATTCGTCTGGACTGGAATCCCATCAATGCGTCGGTGTTCGACCCTCACATCGTTTCGATGCCACGACTGAAGTCTCGGTTTCGCTTGATGTTGGTCAAGCCCGAAGTCAGACGAGTCTCCATCTTCTGGTAGTACTCGAGCATGTCTGGGGTCACGGTCGGTCGGACACGAGAAATCGCTTCTTCAAAGTGGCCCTTGGTGACCTTCTTCTTGCCGGCACGCATGCAAATCAGCGCTGCTTCGCGGCACACCGCTTCGATGTCTGCACCGGTGAAGCCGTCCATGCCCGTCAGGATGTCCCTAAACGAGAACTTGGACAATGGCATGCCTTCGCTGTGGATGCGGAAGATGGATTCACGCGCTCCAGCGTCGGGCGGTGGTACGTGAAGCACGCGCTCGAAGCGACCGCTGCGCAACAAGGCGGGGTCGATCATCTCCGGCCTGTTGGTCGCGGCCACAATGATGACGCCGTCCAGGGACTCGACACCGTCCATGCTGGCCAGCAGTTGGTTGACCACGCGGTTGCCGACATCGCTGCCTTCTGATGCGCTGCCACCGCTCCGCATCGAAGCAATGGACTCGAATTCATCGAGGAAGATGATGGACGGCGCGGACTGCTTGGCCTTCTTGAAAATCTCTCGAATGGCACGTTCTGATTCGCCCACCCACTTGGAGATGAGTTCTGGCCCCTTGATGCTGATGAAGTTCGCTTGAGCTTCGTTGGCGATGGCCTTGGCCAGCAGGGTTTTCCCAGTACCCGGCGCCCCGAACAGAACGATGCCTCGAGGGGGCTTGATGCCAAAGTGCTCGAACAATTCAGGCTTGGTCAACGGCCATTCCACTGATTCCTTCAGACGGTCCTTGACCTCCAACAGGCCACCGACGGCGTCCCAACCGACTTCGGGAACTTCGACGTAGATCTCACGCAGGGCCGACGGCTCAATGTCCCGGATGGCTTCTTTGAAGTCGTCCATGCAGACCTCCATCTTCTCGAGCACCTCGGGCGGGAGCGTCTCCTCGTCGAGGTCGATTTCGGGCAGGTACCTTCGCAAGGCACGCATGGCGGCCTCTCGGACAAGGGCGGCAAGGTCAGCACCGACAAAACCGTAGGTGTTGTCAAGGACCCAGCCTATGTCGAAGTCGTCGGCGATGGGCATCTGGCGGGTGTGAACGTCCATGATTTCACTTCGGCCCTCTCGGTCGGGCACGCCAATCTCGATTTCACGGTCAAAGCGGCCTGGGCGTCGCAGGGCGGGGTCGAGCGCATCGCGTCGGTTGGTGGCGCCGATGACCACCACGTTGTCACGGCCCTGCATGCCGTCCATGAGGGTCAACATCTGAGCGACCACGCGCCGTTCTACCTCACCCGTGACATCCTCGCGCTTGGGGCAGATGGAATCAATTTCGTCAATGAACACGATGGCAGGAGCGTTGTCGGCCGCCTCGTCGAAAATCTCACGAAGTTGTTTCTCGGACTCACCGTAGTACTTCGAGATGATTTCTGGCCCGTTGATGCTCTTGAAGTGGGCGTTGACTTCGGTAGCCACTGCCTTGGCGATCATGGTCTTCCCCGTACCGGGGGGCCCGTGAAGGAGGACACCTTTGGGCGGGTCAATGCCGAGGCGTCGGAACAATTCAGGGTGCTTGAGCGGCAGCTCGATCATCTCACGCACTTTCTGAAGTTGCTGACCGATACCGCCGACATCTTCGTAGGTGATGCCCTCGGATTGCCCAACGTCTTCCTCGGCAACGGCTTCGTCTTTGATGACGATCTCGGTATCGGTGGTCACCACAACGATGCCCTTGGGGGCGGTTTGGACCACAGCAAAGGGCAAGGCCTCAGCGAAGAGGGTCATGCCGGGGATGAAGATGCGGTCGCCGGCCACGACCGGACGCTTGGCAAGGCCTCGCTTGGCGAACCCTTCGATGCCGGGTCCAAATTTGACCTTCTGCTTGTTCGCCATGACGGGCGAGATGGTGAGTTTCGTACAGGTCTTGGCTTCCACCTTGCGGACCGTGACACGGTCGCCGAGGCTGACGCCGGCGTTCTTGCGAATGATACCGTCCATGCGTATGATGTCCATCTTGGCATCTTCGGGCCGGCTGCGCCAGTAAATGGCGGCCGTGGAGCGCTCTTCGCCGCTGATTTCTACGAAATCGCCAGGTTTGAGGTCAAGTCCCATTTCAGAGGAGATGCGTGCCCTTCCGAATCCGACGTCGGAGGGGATGGCCTTGGATACGCGCAATTCAATGGTGTCGTTCTTGTCTGCCATACTACTCCCTCTTCCCGAATCAACATTTCACGGTATATAATGAAATTCAAGTGGGCTTTTCGCCGCTTGGTGTGATTTTGTCCCGAAGGGCCACTATAAACCCAAGCCCGTGGGTCTTTGAACCTCGGACACCGATACCTGAGAACCACGCCATCACATTCAAGAGACGGGTCAAATTGGCACAAAGCATGGTTCACGTTCTTGAAACCGGCTTGGAATACATGGAAATCGATAACCCCACGGGCAAACCTGCCGTCCGTGGCTACAACATCATCAACGGCCAACTCACCTCGGCCAGCGACGCCGCAACGTTCACATCAACCAACCCTGCCCATTTGGCCGACTGTCTCGGTGAATTCCCGCTCTCCACCCGAGACGACGTTCGTGAAGCCCTCCACGCTGCACACGCTGCGTTCCCCGCATGGGCCGCTACGCCGGCGCCCACCCGTGGCCAAATCATCGGGAACATGGGCCGGCTCTTGATGGAGCACAAGGATGCGCTGGTGGCGCTTGAAACCCGTGAGATTGGCAAGACCCTCAAGGAATCAGGTGGCGAAATCCAAGAAGCCATCGACACCTGTCTTTTCTTCCAGTCCGAAGGTCGCCGACTGTACGGCCAGACCGTCAATTCTGAACTCCCTGACAAAGAGCTGTTCACCTACCGCCGTCCACTCGGTGTCTGCGGCATCATCAACGCCTGCAACTTCCCATCCGCCGTGCCTTTCTGGAAGATGATCCCCGCCATCATGTGCGGGAACACCTGCGTGTGGAAGTCGCCTCAAGACGCTCCTTTGCTCTCGTTCGCGCTGGCTCGTATCATGCACGAAGCCGGCTTGCCCGATGGTGTCATCAACCTCGTTCATGGCAAAGGCAGTGGTGCCGGCCAGTACCTCGTCGACGCCGTCGATGAAGGACTCGTCAACAAAATTTCCTTCACCGGTTCCACCGGCGTGGGCAAGATGATCGGCGAGGTCTGCGGCCGCAACCTTGTCTCTTGCTCGCTCGAATTGGGAGGCAAGAACCCGCTCGTCGTGATGCCATCGGCCGACCTGAACAACGCCGTCGAAGGGGCCTACTGGGGTGCGTTCGGTACCGCCGGCCAGCGCTGCACAAGTCTGGGCAACCTCATTGTCCACGAGTCCATCTACGACGAGTTCATGGAGAAATTCATGGACAAAGTCAAGTCGACCCGCATCGGCAACTCGCTGGTGCACAAGGATGTGCTTTACGGCCCCATGCTGTCCGAAAAGTACGGCAAGGATTTCCTCGCCGGCATTGAAATGGCCAAGGCCAGCGGTGCGACGCAGATTTGGGGCAACGGAACCATCACGGCCGACAACGCCCCCGAGAACTTCCTCGGCGATGCCAGTGAAGGCGTGTTCATGTGGCCCCACGTCTTCGTTGATGTGACGGAAGACATGGAATGCTTCCACGAGGAGATTTTCGGACCCGTCGTCACCGTGGTCAAGGCGAAGGATTTTGACCACGCCCTCCACCTCGCCAACGCCAGCCCTTACGGCCTGTCGTCCGCCATTTACACCAACGACCGCCTCGAAGCCTACCGCTACAAGACCGGTATCAAGGCCGGCATGACGGGCATCAACAACTCCACCACGGGCGCCGAAGCCCATCTGCCGTTCGGTGGCGTCAAAGGTTCTGGAAACGGCACCCGAGAATCGGGGATTTGGGTCATTGAGGCCTACTCCTACTGGCACGCCGTGAACGACGAACTTTCGGGCAAACTCCAACTTGCTCAAATGGACGTCGACGAGATCGAAATGGTCGAGGCGGAAGTCAATTGGTCGGAATTGGCCTGAGAATCTTTCAAAAAACGGCCTGCGGCTCAATGGTGAACCTCAAAGACCCTGCCCTGCTCGGATAGATTGTTCCCATAGGGAACAGGGGGATTTTGAATGGGTGAAGGGATTAAACTCCCGGTCCTGAACGGGCTCGGGCGTACCAACCGTATCGACAATTGGTGGAGCCAACCGATGGCCATGGGCATCGGGCTCACCGCTGCACTGGTCTACACCTTCTGGCGCCTCTTCCTCTATGACGCCGACATCTCCTACGCCCTCCACGGCAGCACGGTCATGTCGCCCATCTTCTCGCCCAACGTGCTTGAGTGGAGCCTGTTCGGGCTCAACGAGTGGAACCACCCCGAGTGGGTCAACGCCGCTATCCTCGTGCTGTGGATTCCGTTCGGCTTCCGTGGTACCTGCTACTACATGCGCCGCGTCTACTATCGCACCTTCTTCGCCAGCCCCGTGGCTTGCTGGGTTGATGAACCCGACATCAACAAGGCCATCGGCTACCAAGGCGAGAAGCGACTGTTCATCTTCAACAACCTTCACCGCTACTTCCTCTATGCAGCTATGATCATCCTGGTCATCAAGTGGTGGGACGTTACCCACACCATGCACTTCCACTCTGCCACCCACGACGGCTACGGCGTGTCGATTGGCACATTTGTCATGGCCATTGAGGCCTTCCTGCTCACGATGTACGTCACCTCCTGCCACGCCCTGCGCCACCTGGCCGGCGGCATGCTCGACCGATGGACCACCGGCATCAGCCGAATCCGTGGCGTTCTGTTTGGAAAAATCAGCGTGCTGAACCGTTCCCACGGGTTCTGGTTCTGGACGTCCCTGACCTTCGTGTTCCTCGGAGACCTGTGGGTTTTGGCGGTAGCAGAAGGACGTTTGAGCGACATGGTGCTCTTTGTTGTGTGAGGTGAGATGATGAGCGAGAAGATTACCGAACACGAATATGACGTCATTGTCATCGGTGCTGGCGGAGCCGGTCTCCGTGCCGCCATTGAGGCAGCCCGCAGCGGCGCCAAGACCGCCATCATCACCAAGTCTCTGCTGGGCAAGGCGCACACCGTCATGGCCGAGGGTGGCTGTGCAGCAGCGCTGCAAAACGCCGACCCTCGAGATGGTTGGAAAGTGCACTTCCACGACACGATGAAGGGCAGCAAGTGGCTCGCTAACTGGCGAATGGCCGAATTCCACGCCAAGGAAGCCCCCGACCGAGTTCGTGAACTCGAACAGTGGGGCGCCGTGTTTGACCGCACGCCAAAGAACCTCATCAACCAGCGAAACTTCGGTGGCCACACCTTCCCCCGCCTCGCCCACGTTGGCGACGCTACAGGCCTCGAGATCATCCGTACACTCCAGGAGCGCGGCATCCACGAAGGCATTGACATCTTCATGGAATACACCGTTCGCACCCTGCTCAAGGAAGGCGACCGTGTTACCGGCTGCGTGGCCTACACCCGTGTTGACGGTGAATTCCACGCCTTCTCCGCCAAATCCGTGGTCCTTGCCACGGGCGGTATCACCCGCTGTTGGTCCGTGTGCTCGGGCTCGTGGGAATACACCGGGGACGGGCACGCTCTTGCACTGTGGGCCGGGGCTGAACTTCGTGACATGGAGTTCGTCCAGTTCCACCCCACCGGCATGGTGTGGCCGCCCTCTGTTCGCGGCATCCTCGTAACCGAAGGTGTTCGTGGTGAGGGTGGACGCCTCACCAACAGCGAAGGCAGCCGCTTCATGTTTGACTACGTTCCAGAGATGTTCGCCGGCGACCATGCCGACACCATCGAAGAATCTGACCAGTGGGTCGAAGAAGTCGTCAGCGGCAAGCTGGCGACGGTTCGCCGGCCACCTGAATTGCTGACCCGAGACGTCGTGGCGAAGGCCATCAACGAGGAGGTCAAAGCTGGCCGAGGTTCCCCTCACGGCGGTGCATTCCTCGATATTTCTCACCGCGGTGAGGAAGCCATCATGAAGAAGCTACCTTCGATGCACCATCAGTTCAAGGAACTCGCTGGCGTCGACATCAGCAAGGAACCCATGGAAGTGGGCCCAACCGCTCACTACGTGATGGGTGGCGTCATCGTGGATGCAGAATCACAGGAAACGACCGTCCCCGGCCTCTTCGCTTGCGGCGAGGTGGCCTCGGGCCTCCACGGCGCCAACCGCCTCGGAGGCAACTCGCTCTCCGACCTCATCGTGTTCGGCAAGCGAGCAGGTGAATTTGCAGCCAAGCGGGCCAAGGACCTGGCACAGCCTTCCATCGATGAGGCCCAAGTCGGCCAAGCCATCGACGACATGTTAGCGCCGCTCCAGCGGGACGGCGGGGAAAACCCCGGTGCCATCTACGATGAGATGCGCGACATGATGCAGGCCAAGGTCGGCATCATCCGAACCAAGAGCGAACTCGAGGAAGCTCTCGAGGACATCAAGGCGTTCAAGGCTCGCGCCCTGGCGTGTTCCTCAGGCACCTCGCGAAAGTACAACTCCGGATGGCACCAAGCCCTTGACCTCATCAACATGGCCGATGTCTCCCACGCCGCCACGCTCGCTGCCATCACCCGTGAGGAAAGCCGAGGCGGCCACACCCGAGACGACTTCCCGACACCGGAAGACGACTACTGGGGCAAGACCCTGAACATCATTTGGATGGAAGACGGCGAGATGAAGATTCGACAGGAACCCGTTGAGGAGATACGCGACGACCTCAAGGACGCCCTCACCGAGGTGAAGGCGATGATCGCTGAGCGCGCAGCAGAAGCAGGAGGTGGAAACTGATGTCCCTCAAAGGCACCAAACAATCGTTCAACATTTTACGAGGCGAAGGCGACGACGCCAAACTTCAGGCCTATGAACTTGAACTTGACGAGGGCATGGTGGTTCTCGACTGCCTGCACCGCATCCAGCACGACCAGGAACCCGATATGGCGGTTCGATGGAATTGCAAAGCCGGCAAGTGCGGCTCGTGCTCGGCCGAGATCAACGGTCGTCCTCGTTTGATGTGCATGACCCGCATGAGCGACGTGGTCGCCGAAACCCCTGCTGGTCAGCCGATTGAAATTCGACCGATGAAGACCTTCCCGCACGTCAAGGACCTGGTGACCGACGTGAGTTGGAACTACGAGGTCGCCCAGCGCATCGCGCCCATCAACGGCCCCGAATCGATGGATTGGGAGTTCAACCAGATGGAGGCCGACCGTGTCCAGCATTTCCGTGAATGCATCGAGTGTTTCCTGTGCGTCAACACCTGCCACGTGCTGCGAGACCACGAACTGTTCGATGATTTCGCAGGCCCCCGCAACCTCGTTCGCTTGGCGCAGTACGAAATGCACCCGCTTGACACCGAAGACCGCGTGCCCGAAATCAAGAAGGAATTTGGCGTTGAATACTGCAACATCACTCGATGTTGCACCGAAGTTTGTCCCGCCGGCATTCAGATCACCGACGACGCCATCATTCAGCTCAAAGAACGCGTGGTGGACCGCTACTACGATCCGCTGCAGCGCATCTGGCGCACGTTGACTCGCCAGAAAGTTCGCTACTGAATTGACTGTTCGAGCAGACCAAATAGGTCCAGGTTCATTCGGTTTCTGCTGAGAAAGCCATAAATGCCATGGAACTGTGTCGCCACCGTCCACCATGTCAAAAACCCCAATCATCGTCCTGATCAGTTCAGTCGCCATGCTTTTGCTTTCCATTTTGTTCATTGGAATCGGACTGGTTGATGTTTCTGAAATAGATGTAGAGGAGGAGGCTTTGTTTCGAGGTACCAGCGGGACCCTTCAGGTGACCAAAGATGGGACATACACCGTTTTTGTCAATGATGAATACACCTGTGCAGAAACGACGGTTTCAATTTCTAACGAAGAATATGAGTACTTCAATGAGGAATGTGATTCCCTGTTTGACGAAGATGGCTGGCGGGCCATCGGTGTTTTGTGGTCAGATGAAGACGGGGCATTGGATGTTTCTTCAAACCATGAGATCCTGGTGATTGACGATTGGGTCTACGTTTCGGAAGGAGGCGGTGCTTTCACTGTGGGAGGTGGATTGTGCTGTTTGTCTGTGATCGGATTAATCGTTGGTATCGTAATGAGCGCTCAAAGTAAACCGACCAATGTCGTGTATGTGCAACAGCCCTTGCAGACGAATCATTTCGGGCAAATACAACCAGTACAGACCGAAGAGGAACAGCCACCCGTATGGGATTTCCCAAAAAACCCTTGACACAAGATTTGGGATGACAGCCATCATCCACGAGCGATGAGCCAATCTCGAATCCAGGATTCACCGAGGCCGTCGTAGTCCACGTTGGGTGGTTGAAGCGGGCGAACGATGACCAGGATGTCCAACTGGCCACCCCACGAGGCTTTGGCCACCATCGAGACCTCACCGACCTTCGTTCCTTGTGGGTCTGAGCCAAACGCCGTGGTATTGATGTCGTAGGCTCTGTGCACCACGGTCTCAACGTCGCCAGAGTCCCAGCTACCGATGATTATGTCCCAGGTGGACGGTGCCAGAACGGGTTGCAGGGTGATCTCTTCGGGGTTGAGGCGAACGAAGGGAACCTCCTCATCGATGAGCTCAATCGCTTGGTGCAAACGACCGGTTTCCATGTTCATGAGCGACGCCAAGGTGAGCGCCACCGTTTCGGCACCCATGACCCCCGGTTGATGCGGAAGGCGCATGCTCAGGGACTGCAGCACCACAACATCCGAGGTGACCCACGTGTATTGCTGGCCGGCAGGATAGACCGGCGCATGTGGATTTTCAGTAAACAGCGGTTGACCCCAATCATCCGGGGAAACGGGCTGGGAAACAGGAAGAAACCCTGTGGCTCCCAGACAAAGGAGTGCCACACAGAGGGCCAACAATCGAGGCGTTCGCTGGACCGACCATTCCTGACGACCGGCCGGACTGAGGAGAGACAGCATCAATAACACCGGGACCGCCAACAGTGCACCTGCTGGAACAAGCCAGATGAGTACAGCGAAGGCCAGCGCCATGCGAACACCACCCACCCCGATGGCATCGGTCCAGTGCCCCCCTTCCTCGCTGTTGGTTCGCCGGTGATGAAGGTACAGCGCAAGCCCACCTCCGACCAACGGAGCCAAGGACTGGAGGACACCTTGCCACATCGTCAATACCGCGCTGAGGTCTTCACAAGCCCGCCATAGAGGTTCGCCTCTCGCCAAGGTTGATGCAAGGGTTTCCCGTGGGTTTGGCCATGGCGGAGGCCCTGCTTTCCTTCCGGTCGGTCCAACACCGCCATGCCGTACCCGCTCCACGGCTGACCAAGCCGTGGGCCAAACGCGAGGGGCCCGGTGTGGTCGGAGTCTCGCTCGACCTTCACGAAGGCGCTGTGTTGGGCCTCATCGGACCCAACGGTGCGGGGAAAACGACGCTGCTCCGGTTGATGGCGGGCATTCTGCCGGTTCAATCGGGTGAGGTCAAAAGCAGATTTGACGGGGAGGCATGGACCGATGCAGGGGACTTGCGAACCTTTGTTGGTCACATGCCGGAACAAGTTCGCTGGCAGGGGCGGTCGACGGTCGTTGACGCCCTGACGCAACTCGGTGACATGCGCGGCACGTCGACGAAGACCATCGAACGCTTGCTCGCCCTGGTAGGATTGCGCAGCCGACGCGATGAACCACTGGACAACCTAAGCCAAGGCATGCGCCAGCGCCTGTCCATCGCCGCTGCCCTGTTGGGTTCGCCTAAGGTGTTGCTCCTCGATGAACCGTTCAACGGCCTTGACCCGGTCGCTGCGCAAGCCTTTGCGGCGCTGGTGCGAACGCTGGCCTCGAAAGGCGTGAGCGTCGTCATCTCCTCGCACATGGTGGCGCAACTTGAGGGTTTGATCGACCGAATTGCGTTGCTCCACCGAGGGCAGCTGCTCGACGAAGGGCCCCTTGGCGAGGTCGAACAGCGGTTGGGCTTGAGTGGCAGGTACGCCATCACGGGAACGGGTGAAGTGGACCCCAAGACCCTGGTGGACGAGAAGGCCATTCTGGCGTTTGAGCAGCGTGAACACGATTGGATTCTGACCGTGGACGGCCCTTCGGCTGAAGCGTTGAAAGCAGCCGATGACAGCGGCGTTGCGCTCACGTCTTGGGCCCCTGTTCGCCCGAATTTGGTCGAATGGTTGTGTGCGGCCACCGGCATGAGCGTGGATGACATCTCCTTGGAGGTCGCATCCTCGGCGCTGTTGCCGATGCAGTCGTTGGAGGTGAGAGAAGGTGAGTGACCTCCAGCGAATCCTCAATGTCGCCTCGCGAATTCGAAGAGAGCGGTTGGCCGGCATTCGCCTCAAGATCATGATGCCCATCCTTTTGCTGTTCCTTCCGGGCATGGCGTGGGGCTTTTCCGACCCCAACATCGTCCTGCCTGGCGGCCATCGCCCCGACACCGCCATGGAGGTGCTCTTCTATGCTTCACTCGGCGTGGTTTTCGGCGCCACCATGTGCGCCGTTCTGATGGCCTTTGACGGGGTGAGCAAGGACCGAGCCAGCGGCATGCTCGAGGTGCGTTTGGCTCAACCCATGCCACGACGCCACCAAGCCACGGCCCTCATCCTCGGCCACGCACAGAGCATCCTTTTCCCAGTCTATGCTTTGCTGGGGGTTGCTGTGGTGCTGGTTCGCCTCCGAATGGGTGAATGGCCATCGGCGAGTGAACTGTTGGTCTACGGCGCTTCGACCGGTCTCATCGTGCTCTGGTACACGCTGTTTGCCCTGCTCGCTTCAACCTCCGCGAGGGAACAAGGGACCGCCATTGCGTTTGGTATCGGCGTGTGGTTCTTCTTCACCTTTCTTTGGGCCCTGGTGACCACCATGGTGGCCTATGCGTCCGGTGTGGCGGTGGGGGAAGCCAACGACCCGGCATGGGTTGCGCTTGAGGGCCTGCTGGATTTGCTCTCCCCCAACGGCGTCTACCACCATCTGTTGGAAACCCAACTTCCAACGGTTGACCGTGGCGTCGCTGCATGGCAGTCGTGGCTGGCTGCCCTGCTGTGGACAATCGTGCCTTGGTGGGTCCTCCACCGGCGCATGGAACGACTTGTTCCTTGAAGGAATCAACCAATGCTTCATGAAGGCGAAAGTCAAGGGGATGCTATGGCACGCCGATTGACCGCACCGATGCTCACCGTTCTCATCACCCTCGTGTTGATGGGGGTCTCGTCATCTCCCGTCCTGACCAGTTTCGCTGATTCTCCCGTAATTTCGTCCACTGAAGGCCGTCAAGATACGCTTGACGTGGACTGCTCCGGATACTCGTTTGAAGACCTCTTCGAGTACGATTTCGCATTGTTTGAACTCAATGTGCTTGACGACTGGGCCACCGGCGACATGTACGCCAACGCCTGGGTCAACGGCTCAAACTCCGCCATCGTTCGCGACAACCTTGACGGGCTCTTTGAGGGGCTGCCAGGAGGCGACAACGACTGGATCAGCACCGACGAGCGAGACGCTGTCCGCAGCATTGGCCCCAAGTGCATCGCCGACATGGAGACCCGACTTGGCATGCGAGAAGGCATCCCTCACTCGGGTGGTGTGGACTGGAACGACTTCGAATTTGTTGAAGACGGCATCGGCCTTGACGAGGTGAACCTCGTTCCCGAAGGCCACCCCGACGCTCGAACATGCACCAACTTTGGTGCAGCAGCCGACTGCAAGGAAGTGCCCACTTCGACCACCGATGACATGGAGATCAGCCTCTCAGTGGCCGACGGTCAGAACCACAACGTGCGCTGGGACCAACTGCCCAACAGCGGTGTGTCCAACTTCACACTGGCGATGAACATCAGCAACATGAGCAACGCCGCTTTGGTGGTCACCTTCCCTGTGCTTCAGGGCCTTCGCATGTACGACTTCCGCGTGATGGACAACCAGCCCGCCAGCGGCCAAACCTGCGATCACATCGGTGAACCATCCTTCACCTACCTTCCCGACGGCGCTCTTCAAGTGACGCAACTCGTTAGTTTCGATCGAACCCAGTGGGATTTGTACTGTGATATGTTCATGGATTTCACCACGCAAGAGCCTGCGATGAATGACATACCGGCTTGGACAGGTGAAGCGCCTGCCAACGGTACCATCGTTCCCACCTCCGGCACCGGTACGTGGCCGTTCGCCTCGGCCGACGTTGGCAATGGATGGGCGACCGACGAAAACGGTTGGTCGCTGCAGTGTTCCTTTGATGAAGCGGGCTGGAGCGTGTCCACCAACGTGCTCGGCGACTTCTTCATCACGCAGCCCGCTGATTCAGCCCAGGCCACCGCCACCTGCACACCGGTCGACCCCTTGGGATATAGCGATGAGAACGACACGCGAACCTGGACCTTCGGTACCCTCTACACGGCCACAGCCACCGTGGACGACGACGGAAAGAACGCTCGGTTGACCATCACCTCCTCCGGCTTGGTCAACGAGTTCCTGTTCTCGGCCCGAGCCACCCAAAACGGCCAGATGGGCGCCATCGGAGAAACGGTGACCGTAGCAAGTAGCCCGACGGTGACAGCTGTTTCCCTGCAGGCCATTCGCCCGGGCGCGTTCTCCTTTGCCGTGATGGCCGAAGCATCCAGCATGCTGGACCACGAGGCTGTCCTCGCC
Source organism: Candidatus Poseidoniaceae archaeon (assembly GCA_964228815.1). Lineage (GTDB taxonomy): Archaea > Thermoplasmatota > Poseidoniia > Poseidoniales > Poseidoniaceae > Poseidonia. Next base: position 11,037 of record CAXRAL010000009.1, on the reverse strand, counting down.
CTCGGCCTTACCAAACCCAACTCACCGCCCGTGGTCTCGGTCGCTGTGAACTTTGATGGAGAGAACGCCACGTGGGACGACAGCCAACTCAAGTTTGAGATGTACGGCTTGGTCTCCGACCCCGACCTCGAAGCCGTGACGATGAGCCTCACCATCTGCGGTGCGGAATACCAAGGCTTCAACATTGACGGCATCAACTGGGTCGTCGAAGTCTCGACCGCCATTTGTCTGGCCAACGGACTGACCAACTACGATATTCTCATCACCGCCGTGGACGAATCCGGTGCCAGCACCCAACTCGCCGTGAGCATTCCCAGCCCCGTTTCCGAGGAGCCCCCGGCTGTGGCACCACCACTGGTTGACGACGAGAACGGTGCGCTACCGTCCCTCTCCTTCCTGGCCACGCTCTCGATGCTCGGCGCTGCCCTGTTGCTTCAGCGACGGAAGCCTGAGTGATACCGACAACACCAAAAGTACTTGGCCGCAGGGTTGAGCAGGTCTTGAGATGTTCACAGGCACGGTTGAAGCAAAAAGCCACGAAGGTGGCCTGCTCGTGCATTTTGACGGTTCTTCGCCGGCCTTGAACGCCATCATGATCCGGGCCGACGACGGCACCTACATCGGGAAGGTGGACGGCGTCATCGGCAGCACCGACCGGCCCCTCGCTCACGTGGCTCACATCGACCGCTCACTGGACATGGACGCTCTGATCGGCGTCTCGGTGTCCGTTCGAGCCAAGAAAAAGCCCACCGAACAGCGCCAAGATCGACGTCAAGACGGGCGCGACGACCGAGGGTCTCGAAACGACCGAGGTGGAGACCGACGCTACAACGACCGCCAGGGCGGACGTGACAATCGCGGTTACCGAAACGACCGAGGTGGGGACCGACGCTACAACGACCGTCAAGGCGGCAGGGGCCCGCCAACCTACGACGATTGGACCTGCCCGAAATGCAACAATTCCAACTTTGCCCGCCGCACGGTCTGTAACCGCTGCGAAGAGCCCCGGCCTGGCGGTGGCGGCCAGCGCAGCGACCGTGGTGGACGGGACAACCGGGGATTCAGAAACGACCGTGGTGGCCGTGACAATCGCGGATTCAGAAACGACCGTGGTGGAGATCGACGCTTCAATGATCGGCAGGGAGGTCGTGACAACCGAGGCGGTCGAGATAACGGCCGATCCCAGCGAGGCACGTTCAACGACAACGATTGGACCTGCCCGCAGTGCAACAACTCCAACTTCTCGTTCCGAAACGCCTGCAACCGGTGCGAAGCCCCCCGACCGGGTGGCGCCGGTGGCGGTGGGCATCGAAGTGGAGGCCGCTCTTCTTACGGCGGCCAACGCAACGACCGACGTCAAGGTGGCGGGTACCGAAACGATCGTGGTGACCGAGGCGGTGACCGACGCTCCTCCTACGGCGGCCAGCGTAGCGGAGGAAACCGAGGGTTCCGAGATGGCGGACGGCGAGACGGCGGTGACCGAGGACAAGGTCGGACTCAGGGCGGCCGAAGCGATGGCCCGCGCGGAGGACGAGGTCCACAACGCCGTGACTCCTCCGATGGAAGCTTCCGAAGGGCCAAAGGCAAGCGCTCCGGCCATGCCCATAACCGTCCACCACGTGATTTCAGAGCGCCTCGTTCCTTTGAACGAAAAGAAGACTGAACGGACGTGATACCATGAGCGCCGAATCGCATTACCTCAATGCGCTCGAAGCCTTCGATGAAGGCGACAGGGACCGTGCAAAGACCGAAGCGAAAAAGGCGACGTCGCTCGACCCCGAACACCTCGAAGCCTGGTCGGTCTATGTTGAAGCGTGCCTTCCTCCAGCCCCGACGCCACCGACGATAGCCCAAGCGGCTCAAGCGCTCTCTGCGGTGAAGAAAATCGTCGCCGCTGACCCAAGTCGAATGGACATGTGGGTTCGAGGTGGACGGTTGATGGCCGACGACTTGGGCATGCTCCACGATGCGCTTCATTGGTGGCAATCCTGCAGAGACGTGGCCCCGGATGAGGTGACCCCTGTCGTGGAGATGGCGTCCATCCTGGCCGACATGGGCGAATACAGCCTGGCTCAAGAGCGCCTCCAGTCCATTCTGGACGACAACATGGACGTGGGCATGACACAATTCAGGAAAATCAACAGCCTGCTCCAACTGGTGCGCTCCGCAGCCACCCAACAGCCGCAAGACATCTTCAAGCCCTATGAGCGCCATCATGACGGTTGGATTGCCATTCGCAATAAGATGGTCAAGCCACCGATGTCGCAGAACTTCATTTTCCTCATCACGACCTTACCCATCCTGCTCATCCTCATGATTCTCCTCCAGGGAATGCGCCCGGAGAGTTTCAACATCGTCACCTTGTGTTTCAACACCCTTGCTATCCTCATCGTCATTCTGGTATGTGCTCGCAATGCCAAACGTTGGTTCCAGATCATCAACCGACCGGCGTTTAACCTGCTCAGAGCGATGAACTTCGAAGCCGCTACCGGCTACACCGTCATGGACGAAGAGATTCGCACCTCCGTGCTTTACATGTACATCATGCAGCGAAAACCCCTGTCTTGGCAAGAGCGTATGCTGAAAATCATCGACAAGGGCACCCCACTGCCCAACAACTGGCGGTTGCGCATGCCTGATTTTGAATCCCATGTGGATTCAGAAGGCCGCATCCCCATTGAGGAAGGACCACTGCTCAAAGCCTACGAAGAAGAGTGAGGCTGCTCAGCCGGGGTACGCCACAAGGGTTGGTTTGGTGAATGTGCCCTCTGAGCGATGCACCGTCATGATTCACAACGAAGTTCGAACCACGTAGACGACGCCCCCTGCAATCATCATCAGCATGGGCAGGACCACCGCTGCTGTGCACCATCCAAACCCACGTCGAACCTCCGCGTGCAGCGGGTGGTCAGGCAGGGCTGGGCCCTGCTCCCACACGTGATGGTTCAAAGCAAACCCAAGAAGGCCCATCAGCAAACCGAGGCCCATGATGGGGCCGAGAGGGATTCCGATGATGCCCATCCACTTTGCGATGCGAGCCTGACGGCCTAGTCGCTCCAAGTCCTCGGACATGGGAGAAACTCCCCGCCCTCGGGTCTCACTGTTGCGATTGAGCGTACTGAACTGCGTACTGCTGCGCGTAAGCTGCGGCTGTCGCTGCATCGTAGCCCTGCGCCACGAACTGCTGGTAGTATTGCTCGTACACCGCCTGGTCGTAGCCTGCGGCAGCGGGTTGCGCTGCTGGCTGGGCTGCTGCGGGCTGCGCCGCTGCGGCGGGCTGTGCCGCACCACCAACGTACTGCGCTGCAAAGGCCCTCGCTGTTTCCTCAGGGTAGCCCTGAGCGATGAGTTGCTGCACGTACTGCTCAGTGGGGTCGAGCGCATCAGCGCCGAAGGCGCCTTCCATGCCGCCGAAGGCGTCTTCCTTGTCGGCGCCCTTGCGCATAAACATCAACGAACCACCGATGATCAGGAGCAACACAACACCGCCAATGACGAGTATCATAGGGTCGAGACCGCCTGCGGTGTCCTCACCGTCGGTGGTGGTTTGGGTGTTGTCCGTCCACTCACCGGTCAGCGGGTCGTAGGACCATGCACCCTCCCATTGACAGTCGCCGTTGGCATCGAGAACAAACTCGCCACCAGCATCGATGGCTCGCTGATCTGCCTCGAGGCCTTGACAGGCTGGCAACTTGAGCGTGATCGACTTGTAGGTGACCCAGCGCTCGTTCGGGTAGGTGCCCTCGTAATACTTGAGGTGAACTTGACGGGACGCTGGGTTCAGCGTGTAGAAGCTGCTCAAGTCCAACGTCAACGAGAATTCGTCGCCGTCGCTGAGGTTGTCACTCTTGGCCCAGAGATCCTGCTGGCCCAACTGGTACTTGATGGCCGCAGAAGCGCTCAGGTTGTCCTGGAAGAACGCCACCTCAACGTACACCTCGCCGGTCTCGGAACCCGAAAGGACCTGACCCGTGAGGGTGATGGTGTCGTCGGTGAACTGGGTCCCGTCAAGGTTGGCCTGATTCCACTGAACGTCCGGCTCTTCATCGCCAAATCCTTCCGGCACGACGACGAAGTACATTCGGTGCTTCTCAGAGAACTTGCCTGCACTGTCGTACACGACCAATTCGATACGAATCTGGTTCTCGGTGGTGCCAGTTGAGTCAACGGTCACGTTCTGGAACTTGTAGGACCACTGGCCGCCGCTTGCAGCGGTTTGCGTGAAGGTGTGGCCGTCCAAATCAAACGAATCATCACCGTACGGAGCGTCGAAGAGGACCTTCCATTCGTAGGTCTCAATACCGTTGCCGTCGAGGGCATCCATGTCCATGGATTCGCTGGCGTCGAAGTGGATGATGAGTTCAGCATCCTCGCCTTCGCCTTGCAGGATGAGACGATGGACGTCCCATTCCACGTTGGAAACCGTCTTGGTTCCCATGAACTCAACGTTGTCTTCGTAGTCCGTTCGCATGTCGATGACAGCGTCGGCCTCTGGTCGGAACTCGTCAGCATAGACGTCGTTGGTCTCAACGACCACGTCAATGGTTCGAGCGTGCCCGTTGTCGTCGTGGAGCATCAGCGTGATGTGCCACTGCTCGCCCTGAGCACAGCCGGTTTGCGATGCAAGGTCAGCCTTACAGAAGGACATCACGGGCGACATCTCGGTGGAGTGGCCGGTGACGCCTGCTGCGAGGGTGCTGCCGTCCCAGTTGGTGGGGCCGTCGATGATCCAGTCGGCTTGCAGGGTTTCGGTGGTCGAGGTCGTGTAGCCGAAGGTCAAGGTCGCATCGCTCTTCATGTAGCGGAGGGCGTACTTGCCGGTGCTGGGGTCGATGCCGGGGACTTCGCCGTTGATGGTCAGATCCAGACCGTTGCCAAGCGTGCCGAAACCATCGGGGTAGGGGTTAACTTGGTACTGGAGGAGGTTGCCCATCAGCGGGAAGGTGGAGCTGTCAGCGCGCTCGGAGTGCGTTGCCACGTCAATGGTCGAGATAATCATCCCGCCGGAGAAGTAGCTACAGACACCAAGAACGGTGTCTTGGATGTCCTCAGTTGAGCGGATAAGGCGCTGGAAGTAGCCACCGTCTTCCATGTAGCCGTTGCACGTTTCTGGCACGTTGTTGGTGCTGACCGACTTGGTGTTCAACACAGCCTGTGCAACACCGGAGTTGGCGTCAAAGCCCTGGAAGGCATTGACGTCGATGTTGTCCATGACCGGATGGTAGGGGTCTGCGAGGTCCATGGTGCTGTAGGTGACCTGGGTACTGGCCGTGTCTCGGCTTTGGATGTCAAGGCCGAACGGCAAGCGACCGGCCAAGCCTTGGTCGAGACCGTAAATTTGGCTACCGAGCGGGCCAAGATGGGCCTGCACGGTACCACCTGCGGACATGAAATTCTCAAGCACGGTGCGGCGAGCGGGCTCACCGAGGTACTGGTAGTAGCCATCGCCACCAAATTGGGTGTCCTTGGCCACCAACACGTCCTGCCATGGCAGCACAATCTTGTCGTAGTGCGTGAACCAACCAGCGTCGAAGTAGGTGCTCCAGTCGTTGATTTCATACTGGGTGTAGGTCATTCCGAGGATCGCCAAGTCTTGCTTGATGGCCGTGGTACGCGTCGAAGTGTCCGAAAGGATGGCCACGTCAACGTGGTCGGCAAAGGTCGCGTGGAAGTAGCGCTCGTTGCCGGTTTCGGTGCCGTCTGAGAGGCGACCGTAGAAACTGATGTTGTACGTTTTACCGTCCATCCATCCGTTCCAAGGCGTGAAGGAAACCGTGGTCTTCTGCTGGCTTTGGAGGGAAACGGCCGGCCCGGAGTCCACGATGTGCGCTTGGCTGCCGTCGGCCATGTCCGTGACTTCCATGTAGAACACGTAATCGCCGGCAAGCACACCGTTGGTGGCCTGGATGTCCCACGAGTGCGTCAGGGCACTGTCGATGGGCAAAACACAAGCCAAGCTTTGATCGTCGTGGCAGGCGAGGATGTCGGGCTTTCCAATGGAGATGTCAACCGATTCAACGTTGAAGATCACACGCTCAATGTTGTTGGCCTGCGACAGTTCGTTGTCGTTGTACCAAGGCTTGCCGATGGTGGTGTTGTCAAAGGTGGTCTTCACGTCCAAACGATAGACACCCGAGAAGAACTCGTGGCTCGCAATAACGTTGGTAGCGGCTTCTTCTGCATCGACGTTGGTTCGGGAATCGGTGTAAACAGCGTCCTGAACGAAGGTGTACTCCTGCAGGGAGATGTTGTTGAAACCAATGCCCTTGAAGCCGTCATTGATGCCGTTGCGGCCGTCATCGTCCGACTGGAAGTCAAAGTGGACATCAACCATGGAACCCTGAAGCGACATGCACTCCGCTCGCCACTGGCTGGAGTCGGGCGAAGAGCGGTTTTGAATGTACAAGTGGGTCAAGTCAATGCTCGTGGTCTTGACGAGTTCATCGGAATTGAAGAACACGTTGTAGTTGCCACTGCCGTCGGTGTTGGCCGGATCTCCGATGAAGGACAACTCGGTTTGGTCAATGGATTCGGTGGCGTTGATGATGCCGTTGCCGTCGTCGTCGTTCTGACAGGTGCCGTCTTCATTGTAGTCGTTCCACTGAGCGAAGACCAAACCGGTGTAGTTGGCGCCGTCCTTGTCGTAGTCAACCGACATCGTGGCGTAATCACTGGGGTCAACGTCACCGCTCTGATCAATGGTGTAGAAGGTATCAGCATAGTACTCGAAGTTGAGCGAAACGAAATCGCCGCTCATGCTCGTCAAGTCGATGTTGGGAATGGTGAGGGTTTCGTTGGCCCAAGCATCGTCGTAGCCGAGGGTGCCGGTATCACAGGGGTGGCCGAACCAGTAGGCGTTGTTGTTGAAAATCTTGGTCGAACACGAATTTTCATTGTAGATGGCACCCTTTGGTTGCTGGTTCTCCTCGTAGCGGTAGCCTTCACTGCCGCCCTCGAAGGTTTCCTCACAGACCGCTGAAGGCGTACCGCAGTACACGTCCGAAGGGGTGGCGGAATAGACCGTTGCTTCGATGCCGAAGTCCACGGGGGTGTTTCCGTAGTTGTTGGTCACCACCGAGATGTCAAAGGTGCCCTCGGCGTAAAGGCCACCGGGGTTGAAGAAATCAATGGACTCCACGGTGGGGTCGTACAGATTGAACGGCGTGACATAACCGATAACATCGTCATTGATGTCCTGTTCGTCCCAAGCGTTGTTGGAAATGACGGCAGAAATCCGATAGGTGGTATCGTTGAGCAAGTCGGCTTGGATGGAAGTGGTGTATTCCTGTCCAGGTTCCAAGTTGCTGAGCGGTCCGATGGTGGTGGACTGCGTTTGCGGATTGGGCAGGAAGGCCGTGTTCTGCTTCCAAATGGTCAGGTTGTCAACGGCGTAGCCGTCCCGGCCCTGCCATCGTGTCTCGTTGTCGTCAGCCGTTGAGCCCTCGAAACCGGTGCGGAAGCGGAAGCGGACGTCGACGGTTTCTCCAGCCCAGAAAGACAGGTCAAAGGCACCGAGGTCTTCTTCGGTGAAGTTGTCCCATCCGTAGTAGGTGCCCGAAGAGAACAAACCGTAGTAGACGATGTTCTCAGGTGCAGCGCCCCAAGCGTTCTGCTTGAAGCCGCGATCGTTGTCGAAACCACCCCAAATGGTAGCACCGGACGGACAAGCGCCTTCGATGGCAGCCTGCTGTGGGCAACCAATGAGGTTCCAGCCCGTTTCGTCACTGCCGACCTCAACGATGGCAAGGTCGTCCCAGACATCGCCAACAATGAAGCCCGTACCGTCGGAATTTCCGAGGGCACCAAGGCCAAGATGGCGGAAGAGTTCAACGCTCATGAACGCACGGTCGGCACCGGTCAAGTCAACATCGTTGAGGACCATAGCGTCGTCCCAGTTCTTGCCATAGCCGCTCCAAGTGTCGCCCGAGGAATTGGTCTTCATGTTCCCGGCCCACATGAAGTCGGTCGGGTTGATGTAGTTGGCAGAGACGTTGGCGTCGTTGTTGCCACCGCCGGTGGCACCGGTGGAGTGGTTGGTTTCGAGGTGCCAGTTGGTGGCGCCGTCCACGTACTCCTCAAAGGCCCAGGTACAGCCAGAGCCGCATCCGGTCTTGTCTTCTGCAGAGTCCCAGTCGTTGGCGTAGACGGTGGTGTTGGTGGAGTTGGCTTCATCGACGACCTTCAGCTCGACATCCAAGTCGGCGGTTTGACCGTTGAGGGTGTCCATGCCGGTGTTGGTGACGGTCACGTTGATGGTTCGGGTGCCTTCGCCCACCACGCCAAAGAAGCGGTCGGTAGGTGAGATCTCGAGGTCGGTGACGGCCAGGTCTTTGTTGTCCATTTCAACGACTGTGAGTGTGTCGTACTGGCCATCCCATCCGAAGTTGTCTCGCCAGCCACCAAAGTTGTAGTTGGTGTGCCCGACCACGAGGTCGGGGGCCGAGCTGGCCCCGCCCTGAAGTTGACCAACAGCCACGGCAGATGGGCGTCGGCCTGCTGGGTAGGACAGTGGGCTCACGTGCCCACCGTTGCCGTCGGAGAGGGTGACTTGAACGGTGGTGGGGAAGTTGAGGAAGAAACTCGACGTGCTTCCACCAGCGGAGTCCGAGGTGTTTTGCTGGAAAGCGATGGTGGGGTTGACGAAATCAGGCTCACCGTCACCGTTCAGATCAGCAACCTGAATGGCCCACGAGATGTATGGACCAAAGTAAGCAAGTTGAGAATTTCCGAAGGTCCCTTGCGCTGAGGCTTGTTTGAAGCTCACGTTCTCAAGGTTGCTGTCCATCACGGCGATGGTGTCGACGTATCCGCCGCCACCGATGTCAGCGATGGAGAAGTCTTCCGTGGTCGCGACACCCATGTTGATGACGTGGGTGTTGGCTTGGTTGGTGCCGTAGGAGTACGTTGCAGGGTAGTTCTGGAGTTGACAGTCGTATTCGATAACGGTGATGTTGTCGTCGTTGCCAGGGTTGGTGACTTGCCCGGTGGAGTAGTCAAGACCTTCACTGCGCAGCAGGAAGATGTCGTCGTCCGTACATGCGCCGGTCAATCCGCTCTGGGATTCACCGTAATCACCGACCTCAATGGACCGGAACGTGTTGGATTGCGAAGAACCGAGCGTGGTGGGAATGCCGTTGGTGGCCGAGGTGATCGGGCTGCGGTAGGTAACGACACGCTGCGTGGTGATGTCGCTCAGAAGGTCGAGCACGAAGATGTCGTCGTTGCCGTCTTGGTCAGCGTCACCGACGGTCATGTCCCACACCCAAAAGTGGGTAAACCGTTCGCCGATGGACCAGTCTCGGTTGCTGCAGCCACCGTTCTCGATGATGGTGACGTTGCCGGGTTCGCCAGCTGGTGCACCTTGGTCGTTGGTCTTGAATGGGTTGTTCTTCTGATAGATGACGATGTCAATGGCCGAGTCGCCCGTGAATTCACCCACTTCCACCTGTTCAACGTTGGCAAACTCGTCCCAGTCTGCATTGCGGCTTTGGTTGCCAGCCACCCAAATGTCCTGGCGTTCGTTGAAATTGCCAAAGCCGTCGTTGTAGAGGATGGTCATGGAGTGCGTACCGTCCGTGGCGACAGCCATGTCGTTGTGGCCATCACAGTCGAAATCGCCGATGGCGACGTCCATGGGATCGCGGTTGGTCGTGTAGGTGCGCGCGACCGACGCGCTGGCGGTGGTTGCCAGCGCAGCGGTGGTGCTGAGCACCATCAATACGGTCAGGAAAATACTACGCATTCGGGCCTTAGAGAGGTCGTTTTGGGTAAACATGGACATCACTTGTTCCTGCGACGGCCTGTTCGGATATAATGCCTTTGCACTCAAGTTCCCCGTCAACTTGGGCGCAAGCCCTCGTTTATGTTCAAAAAATGAGGGCTTTTCTCCCTCCAATTTCCGGCAGAAGGCTCGTCCTCAAATCCTTCCGGACAGCCACCTCGGCGAGGGCCCCCATCCAGTGGCATCCCCGCCGTGAATCTTCACCAATTTCCCAGCGGAAAACAGCGATTCCAACCACACCTCCAAAGCGGTGCCTTCTCGTCCGCCCAACTTGCTGCTGGCAATCTCCTCAATGTCTTCGGTACGAAGACCGGTGCTGCCGTGGTCGCGCACGACGAGTTGGAGCAGTTCACGCAACCACGCCTCGGCCATGGGATCGACGCTCGTCGCACCTTGGACCGGCGTTGGAGGATCCATATCACCGAGGATGTCCATCAGTTCGATGATGTCCGGGCGCTCGGCCGGCTCAAGACCGGCTTGACTCAACTTTTCCTGAAGATTTAACTCACCGATGGGACGGCGCACGATGGGAATGCGACTCGGGTCGGGCGTGGGCCCCATGTCGGCTGGAGGTTGGTCCTCCGGCGCATCCTCCATCTCGATGTCCTCACCGGCTGCCTGTCGTTCTCGACTGACGCTGGAGAGGTTACTGGCCTTGACCTGCGTTCCAGTTGGCATGGTCCAACCCACACCGGTGAGGCCCAAATCGTCCACGTGGTTGGCCACCCACTCAGCATCGCCTTCGATGACGATATTGACATCGTGATCGTCGGACCGGAACCGGTACCTGACGTTGCCGCGGAGTTGACGCATTGAGCGGGTCTGTGCTTCGTTTGATTTTCAATCTACTGCATTCATGCGGTGGATTGAGCCATCTCACGGAGAACCGTGTGCAGGATGCCACCGTTGCGGTAGTATTCAACCTCCACAGGTGTATCAAGGCGAACCTGCGCCTCGAACGTCGTGGAGGTTCCGTCGCCTCGGTCGGCCGTGACGGTCACCCATTGGAGCGGTTGAACATCATCGCTGAGTGGGATGCTGAAGGCTTCGTGGCCGGTCAACCCCAATTGCTCGTGAGATTCACCGTCCTTGAACGTCAGCGGAAGCACCCCCATGCCGACCAGATTGGAACGGTGGATGCGCTCAAACGACGTGGCGATGACCGCCTTGACACCGAGGAGGTACGTGCCTTTTGCCGCCCAGTCCCGAGAGGAGCCCGTCCCGTATTGGCCGCCTGCCAACACGACTTTTGGAGC
>CAXRAL010000008.1:0-68107 GCA_964228815.1 Candidatus Poseidoniaceae archaeon | reverse complement strand
CCGTTCGCCTATGCCGAATTTTCCCTCTCGTCGTGGCAGGCGCTCCCGCCCGATGACGAGTCTCGCCAAGGCATGGAGCTCATCGACGAGCAGTGGCCCGACCAGGCGGCCAACTCCATCTTCCTCGTCATCGACACGGACGGCGCTGACCCGCTCAACGAGACCAACCTGCGGGCGCAACACGCCTACCTGACTGAATTGCTTGCGGACGAACGCGTTTCGGGCGGCATCGGCGTCGGCCTGCCTGCTCCAAACATGACGGTCGACGACGTCATTGGCTTCTGGAGCACCCCCGATGAATTCCTGCCACCCGAACAGGTGGCGGTCCGAGAAAGCCTCCGTGCAGCCTTTGTGGGCGACAACGCCACGATGATGTCGGTTCAACTCGTTGGCGACCAGACCAGCGTGGATTCCCGCAAAGTGGTGGAAGAACTTCGCGATGAACGCAACGTGTTCCTCGGCGAACTGATCGGCGAAAACGACCGCATGCTCATCGCCGGATTTGCTGCGTACAACGCTGACAACCTCGAGGCCATCGCGGATAACTTGCCTCGAGCGTTGGCCTTCATTCTCATCGCCACCACCTTCCTCATCTTCCTGCAAGTTCGTTCCGTGGTCATCCCCATCAAGGCCATTGCCATGAACATCTTGTCCATCTCGGCGTCCTTTGGTATGCTGGTGTGGGTGTTCCAATGGGGCTACGGTGCCGACCTGCTCAACTTCACCGCCCAACCCATCGATTCGGGTAACCCTGTCATCATGTTCTGCATCGTGTTTGGGTTATCCATGGACTACGAGGTGCTGATGCTCTCTCGCATCCATGAAGAGTGGGAGCGAACCGGTGACAACACCCTCGCCGTGGCCAACGGTCTGCAAAAGACGGGTGGCCTCATCACCGGAGCGGCCGCCATCATGGTCGTGGTGTTCAGCGCCTTCGGCCTCTCCTCGGTCATCATTCTGAAGCAGATTGGTTTGGGACTCGCTCTGGCGATTTTGATCGATGCCACGTTGGTTCGCGCCCTGGTCGTGCCGGCCACCATGCGCCTGATGGGCAAGTGGAATTGGTGGGCACCGGCGTTCTTGCAAGGGCATGAACCTGTGCCCGCTGGCGTCCACGAAGGAGCAGCGAGTGGCGCCGCTGATACACCCATTGCGGCCACGGAAGGCGGCGATTCAAGCAGTAAACACGAGCAAGAGTGACCCCCTTTTCCTGTGGAGAACCTTCAAAACAGGACAGCGGAACCGGCCACCATGGCACGGCAGAACCGTACCCTCAAGAAAGTCAACAAGGTGTTGGCTCGCGTTGAGAAGCACATCGAGGAAACCCGGGACGCTCTGGAAGACCTTGAGATTGAATTCGAGGTCCTCAAGGCCACCGTCAAGCGCCTCAAGGAAGCCCCTGTTGAGGCCGCCGAGCCCGTCGATGAGGTGGACGAGGAGATCGATATCGAAAACTCCACCAACATCACGATGACCCGCAAATTCTGAATCAAATCTTCAGAACCGTGTCTCGCTTGGCCCACATGTCAAGCCAGTGCGCCATGTTGGCCTCCAAACCCGGGGGCTGAATTCGACAACCACACGCATTCGCGTGGCCGCCACCGGTTGGGTCGAGCGCCGTGGCCATTCGCGACAAATCGTAGCGGCCCTGACCGTTTGGGAGGAAGGAATTGGCGTAGAAGCTCGCAGAGAGCGGCGGGCGGTCAGGCGCATTGAGATCGCCGTCTGCGTAGCCGTGAACGATGCAACAGGCATCAGCTCGGTCACCCGCCCAAGCGGTAACGAGGTAGCCGTTGCTACGGAACCCCGATTCGTCCATTCGGCAAACGGCCAGACGATTGACCACCGTCGTGTTCGCCTCCACGTGTTGCTGAACCGCGGTTCGCTCCTCCTTGGCTTGCTGACATCGTTCCTTCACCGTAGGGTCGGCCATCAGCGCCTCGAAATCAGCGCCACCAGCCAGCAACTCAACCAGGTGCTCCATGTAGGCCGGGTCCCGGGACGTGCACGTTCGGGAGAGTTGCAACAGAGGGCCGTCTTCGAGGAAGGCCTCCTTGCTAATGCCCCCGGAATCCAAGGCATCAACCACCGGCATCATCGGCGTCAAGTGGTCCATTTCGGTGATGTCTACCAGCAATTCGTAAGCGAGACGAGCGGCGGACGGCGTGGCTTCCCAGTGTTGTGTTCCACCGTCAGCGGCGAACGTGGAGGCTTCCTGTTCGTCGGGACGATTGGTCAGGTGGTGGTCGACGTACCAACCACAAGCGGGATGAAACGGGAGGTCGACCAGCACCGTGTCGCGGTCAATGTCCCCGTCGTTCAAGCCACCCCGCAGGGCGGCAGCGTGAGAAAACATCACGGTGGCATCGGGGCGAAAGGCCTTGAGCACGGCCGCACCAAACAGCCCGTCCATGTCAGAATCGGCCAAGATACGGGTGTAATGGGGCACCTCTTCACGTCGCAGTGGAACGATGCCCATGGCGAGGAGGCGCCGCCCCATGTCCATCAAGGTTGGGTGGCCAACACCCGTTATGACCATGAACGAGAAGCCGTGAGGCCGACACATGGAGACCTCGTGCGGCGTGGTGCTGGTCAACTACGGGGCGGTGCTTTTGCTGCAATACCCGCAGGGCCACTGGGACCTTCCCAAAGGCCATGTCGAAGAGAACGACACCAACCGCACGGCCACGATGCTTCGAGAATTGGCCGAGGAAACCGGCATCGCCGATGTCACCGTGCTCAGCGGGTTTGAGGAACGAACCGAGTACAGCTTCCGACACAAAGGCAAGCGCAAGAGCAAGGAAGTCTACTGGTACGTGGCAGAGACCGAGACGATGGAGGTTGAGCTTTCCCACGAACACCGCGGCTACCTCTGGCTGGACTGGGACCAAGCATTGGAGACGATCACCCACGATGAAACACGGAGCGTCGTGCGTTTGGCACAGCAGTTCGTGAACCTCTACGGAACGCAGTGATCACAGCGAATCGAAGTCACCGTCATTGGCCCGCATTTGGTCAACGCGATGAGCAACGCCCTTCTCGGCCGGTCGCTTCCCCAACGGCACCCAAAGGGCTTCCTCTTCGTTCAGCATCATGCTGACCCAGCGCCCCATCACAAAGAACCAGTCGGAGAGACGGTTGACGTAAACCAGCACAAGCGGACGGACGGCCCCTTCACCCTCCTCGTCAACAAGGTGAACAAGGCAGCGTTCAAGCCTACGAACAACGGTTCGAGCGAGGTGCATGGTGGCGACCGGGGGTGAGCCAGCCGGGAGGATGAAACTCGTCAACTCGGGCAGTGTTGCCAACCAGGCATCCATTTCTTCCATCAGCACGTCGGTTTGCGCTTGAGAGATCAGCACCATGTATTCGGGCAGGGTGGCAGGTGGGCACGCCAGTTCAGCACCCAAATCAAACAGTTCGTTTTGAACACGAACCAAGGCCTCGGTCAACACGGTTTGGACTCGATGAACATTGGTTCGTTGGCCGCCGTCTTCGTGGTCGGGAAGCCGAGCGAGTTCAGCGAGCACCATGCCCAACCAACTGTTGACTTCGTCGCAAACCCCGACCACATTGAAGCGAGCGTCTGATTTTTTGCGCCGGGAACCGTCAACAAGCGAAGATTCGCCGCCGTCCCCGCCGCCGGTGTATACGCGATTGATCTTGACCATGGGTGCGCCTCACCCTTGCCACGTCATGCCTCTATGAGGGGTTTGCGGGACGGGAAGCCCTCTTCCATCCGGTAATACCACTCGATGTCGGCTTCACCCACAGCCCAGGAAAACAACGCCATCGTGTGGTCCACCACGCCGTACCATTCGAGTCGACCGGGGTCCATCGACACAATACGGGCGCCGATGCTTTCCAGGCGAGCCACACTGGCTTGCCATTGATTCACCAAGCGGCCCAGGTGTTCGGCCACCTCAAGCACGTGGGGGTGAGTCATGCTGTAGCCTTCAAGCAGGAGCTCCAACTCATTGGTGAGGTCGTGAGCCTCGTCGCTCATCGCCTGCAGCACCATCAGCACGTTTTGCGCCTCAGGAAGGGAGGCACGCGCTTCCTCGATGGTCACCACGCGGGCGCCGTCGGGGAGCGGGTAGGGGAGGTCAGCCTCCGGGGAAAGTTCCTCCAGAGCCATCGGTAGCCCAGAATAGAACGGTTCGTCCTCGGGTGTAGACACGGCTTCTCCTTGCCTTGACGCTTCTTTTAGTCACCGGCGGGTGGCCATGAGAAATGTCCGTTTTTGAGCGAAAAACGAATGTCCGAGGTTCAAGCCCCCACCGGGTCCCCTGCGGGTGCGAGGGGCGTTCGTCGGGCCCGAGCGAGCTTCACCCAGCCCATCATCAAAAGCCCCACCCACAGCGTGATCTCCATGAGCACGACGAGGTAGTACACCGGACCGAGCGATTTGAGCATGGAGACGGCGTCATAGGGCAGCCCGTGGGTGGCCATGTAGGCCGATTGAGACAGCAGACTCGAGGAAAACCAGATGAGAACGGCAAACCACAGGATGTTACCCATGGGCCAATCATCTGGTGCTCGTTCAAGGTGTTTCATGATACTACATCGACCTCGAGGGATATAAGGCCTCGTTTGTTTTGTACCCCAAATCCCCGAAAAACGGAAGTTTCAGGCTTCTTCCGTGCTATCTTCTTGCGGAAACTGGTCAGAAGGTGCACCCATTGCGACCAAACCATCGTGGATGGCTGAAATCCATTCGGGCGCCACCGAGTCCGTTCCACCGGCGTCCTCAAACGCTTCGAGCCAACGCTCAGCTGCCTCCTCGTCCTCGAGAAACACATGGATTCGATGAAGGGCCACGTAGGCCATGGGATTGAGGTGCTCCTCATCGGCGTCCCATCCTCGCTCAAAGCAAGCGATAGCACCGTGGGGGCCGTGGAGTTGACGACGTTGGAGGGCGACCATGCCGGCTTGGCTCCATGCCAATGGGAGCCGGCCGATCAAAAGGCCACGAAACACCATCCACGTCTGACCGCCGCCCAGCCCGACCAGCATCAGGAAACCCGCCCACTGTTCAAGGGTGTTCAAGTCCGGCCAGGTCAGCACCATCAGGCCGCCAGCGCCCGTGCAAAACACGAACCCCGACATCGGGGCGATGAACACATCCCGCCGAGTACGAACCATGTGATGGACGCCGACGAGCACCCCATAACTTCCCGAGCCAAGGACGACCACGAGCAAGAGCGTGAGCGACATGGGGCGAGGGGCGGTCTCGCCAAGCGCCAGCATGCCCGTCAGCGAAATCAACACCCAGCCGAAGCGCCCTGAGATCTCAGGAAAGGGCTGGTGCCGGCTCCCGGCGATGAGGGAAACCGAGACCACGGCGAGGACGAGCAACACGAGCGCTTTGCCCGAAGATTCGTCCAGAAACATCGTGCTCATCGTCAAAACCTCTGCATCGCCCTGCTATCATGCTTTGTGATACCCCGAGCCACGCTGAAGTTCGGTTGCACGGTAGAGTTGCTCGACCAGCATCACGGCGGCCAATTCGTGCGGGAAAGTCATGTCGGACAGCGAAAGCCGGAGAACGGGCTTCAGGTTGGCATCCTCAGGCCATCCCTCGGCCGGGCCCACGGCCAAATGAACGTTGTCCGACGACAGTTGCCATGCTTCAAAACGCTGCGCAAAGGCGAGGGAATCTTCCTGCATACCACCCTCATCCAGAAGCACCAGTGTCCCCTTTTTCGCCAGGAGACGAGCCACGTAATCAGCTCCACTCAGTTTGGCAGGGTGATGTTCAAGCCCCACGCCGCGACCTTGGATACGCTCGCCGTACATGTCGATGAGACGCTTCATGGCCTTCTCTTTGGGTGCGCCGTGGGTGTGAACGGTCAAGCGGCCCATGAACGGGAGGTTGGAACTCGGGCTTTCAAACCGTTGGAGAATGAACAAGACCATGAACCAGTCCACCGAGGAGACCGCATGGGTTGGTGGCCGTTTCGCAAGAAAACGCCGTCCACCGACACCAACGACCCGATTCTCAAGGACACCCGCACGTGGTTAGCCGAGTTGAGGGACGCGTGTGAGATGAACTTCGACCAGCCCGAGGAGGCTCGTCGGTTGATTCGCCACATGCAGGTGGAATGGAAGGAAGCCATGGACCGTGGCGACATGACGCCCTCGCTCCGAGAGGGGTTGGAAGGTCGAGCGTTTCGCTTGCTCAACTGCACCGATAGGGAATGGCTGGGCTGGTTGGACAACCTCAACTTTTGGAAAGCGGGCTGGAAACCCGGCATGGATGATGAGGACGAGGCTTGAAGAAGGACGGTCCTCAGCCAGCCACCATGGGTCAAACCCCTACGCTGCACTTGCTCTACTCGTGCCCGTTTTGCTGGAAGGTTCGCGGCCTGCTCGAACACCTCGATGTCGACGTGAACTACGTCGGCGTGAACGGCATGAAAATCAAGAAAGACGTGGCCTTTGCTGGCGACTGGGGCAAGGTTCCCGTGTTCACTGACGAACAAGGTCAACACCACGTTGATTCCACGCCACTGCTCCGGCTCATCGACCAGACGTACAACAACGGAGTCATGGCTGCTCAAGGTGATGCTGCTCGCCGAGAAGAGTGGATGACCTGGGTGGACGCCCATCTGTCGAAGGCCACCGTTCCCATCCTTTACGGAAGCCTCGGTTCTGCCCTCAAGACCACCACTCGAATCTCAAAAATTGAGAAATTCGGTTTCATCTCAAAGCGCCTCTATGCATGGGCCGGCTTCCCGATCATGTGGGGTATCATCGCACGAAAACGCGTCAAGCGTGACGGGCGAACACCCAAGAAACTCTGGCATGACCTGTTGACGGAGTTCACCGACGCCCACGGCGACGAACCGTTCTTTGGCGGTGCAACGCCCGACCTTGTCGATTTCGCCGCGTTCGGCTACATGCGGTCGGTGTCGCCGTACCCGCAGTTTGAGCAATTGACCGACCACGCCAACGGCATGGCGTGGTACCGCCGCATGGAAGCCACACTCAACTGAGGGATGCACGTGAGCATCACCCTCAGCGGCCTCGTCTTCCAACCGGTCAACGCGGCAACCACCATCATGGGGACCACGAAAGGTGGCTGGGTCTATGCCGGCCAGCGACCCTGCTACGAGGCCAAAACACCGGTCTTCTACACCATGGAGCGCCCGCTGACGAGGAACGATGTGGCCAAAGCCATGGGCGAGGACGACGAGGACGGCAACAGCACCCCCATGGAAGCGTTGACCTCCTACGACCTGTCGGAGTTGGCTCAAACCCTGATGGAGGAGGCCGACTTCAAGGCCGCCGTAGCCGACCTCTCAGGAACCTGGGACATCCGCGCCCTGACGCACGCCGAGTGGTTGGCGGCCCGAAACCAAGGCGTGTTGACGCTTGAGGCCGGGCTCACCGAACGGCTAGCCGATGGCCCGGCGTCCAATCACCGCGGTGCGATGATGGACGGCCGCCCAAGACCCAACGAAGTGCTGGGGCCGGCTGCCACCCAAACAGCGGCCATCGCCGTTCATCCCCGCAACGCCACCATCACCGCCGTTGCCAGCGTCCCCAGCGACCGCCCCCTCCCTGGCGTAGTCGCACGGTTGGCCCTCGTCCCTGTCCGGGAAACTCCGCCCAAGCGGGTGCCCAACAACACCGACATATGGCGAAACGTTCGCTCGGAAGCGATGTGGACCACGGTGCTGGGCATCGTGCCGTCCTTCCTCATTCCCGTCCTTCGGGGCATGGGCGATTATGCCACCGAAGGCTGGGTCAACCTGCTGTTTGGTGGGCTCTGTGCCGGGTTCTTCACCGGTGCCATCTGGCGACCACGACGGCCCGTGTTACGTTACGACGACGTTGAACCGTCGTCCACCAGCGTCTCCCAGTAGTTGTCCTTGCGAATGGCATCGGCCGTGCAAATCGTGGCCATGTTCACGATGTGGCGAACGCCGTCTTGACGAGCCACGAGTTGAACGGGATGCGCCATGCCCTCGAGGATGGGTCCGGTCATTTCTGCGTCACCGAGCTCCTCCAGCAACTTGTAGGCGATGTTGGCCGAGGCGAGGTTCGGGAGGATAAGCACGTTGGCCGGTCCGACGAGTTTCATGAACGGGTATTCTTCCTGAACCGAGGGGTTGAGCGCCGTATCGCTTTGCATGGGGCCGTCGATCATCAGCGTCGGGTCGAGCGTTCGTGCCATGATGACCGCTTCTTCGATGCGCTCGGAACGCTGTGCACGGGTTGAGCCGAAGTTGGAAAACGAAAGCATCGCCACCCGAGGGACCACGCCGAATCGTCGTGCAACCTTGGCGGTTTGAACGGCAATTTCGGCCAGCGTTCGGCTGTCGGGGTACACGTTGACCGTCGCATCAGCCAGGAAGATGGTTCGCCCTTTGACGTTCATCATGTAGCATCCAATCACGCAGTGAGCGTCGTCCGACTTGCCGATGAGTTCCAGCGTCGGGCGGAGCACGTCGGCGTAGTTCCGACTGACACCACCGACGAACCCGTCAGCGTCACCGGCCTGAACCATCTGTGCTGCGAAATACGGCCGGCTCTTGAGCAGGCGAGCGGCGTCCGGCCAGGTGATGCCTTTGCGTTGTCGCCGTCTAAAGAAGGCGTTCGCATAGTCGGTTTTTCGCCGCTCATCGTAACGCGGGTCGTAGGCTTCGTACGTGAAATTCAGACCGAGCTCCTCCACCATGCGGTCAATGCGGTCGACGGGGCCAAGCAGAATAGGTGAACAGATGCGTTGCTCAACGAGTTGAGCGGCTGCTCGAAGCACCGTTTCATTGTCGCCCTCAGGGAAGACAATGCGCTTGCCCTTGCCTTTGACCTGGTTGATCATCTGACGCATGACGGAGTAGGACTCGCCCAGTCGCGCCTCGAGCTCTTCCCGATATCGATTGATATCGAATTCTTCGGCTGATACGCCGGTGATGCCTTCGTCAACGGCAGCTTGCGCCACTGCAGCGGCCTCCCAGATCAACACCCTGCGGTCGAACGGTTTGGGGATGATGTATTCGGGACCGTACTGCATGACAACGCCGTCGTAGGCCGCTGAAATGTAGTCAGGAACGGGTTCCTTGGCGAGGGCAGCCAGCGCTTTGGTGGCGGCCATCTTCATGTTCTGCGTGATGTCCCGAGCGCGAACATCGAGCGCACCTCGGAAGATGTAAGGGAAGCCAAGCACATTGTTCACCTGATTGGCATAGTCCGAGCGCCCTGTAGCGATGATGGCGTCTTGGCGCACCTCGAGCACCTCTTCGGGGAGAATTTCTGGTGTCGGGTTGGCCAACGCGAAGATGATCGGTTTGTCGGCCATGCTGGCCACCATCTCCTTGCTGACGAGGCCGCCTCGGGACAAGCCGAGCATCACATCCGCACCGTTCAGCGCATCCGCCAAATCGCCGGCGGGACGGTCTTGGGCGAAGGGCGCCTTGTACTCGTTGAGTTCGCCGGCATCAAGTCGGGCTTTCGTGATGATGCCCTGGCTGTCCACCAGCGTGATGTTGCTCATCGACACGCCGACGGCCACGTAGTGGTTGGCACAGGCGATGGCTGAGGCTCCAGCGCCAATGACGACGACCTTGAGGTCGGCCAGCGCCTTGCCTTGAAGTTCCGCAGCGTTAAGCAGGGCGGCTGCGGAGATGATGGCCGTGCCGTGCTGGTCGTCGTGCATGACGGGAATGTCGGTGGCCTCTGAAATACGACGCTCAATTTCAAAGCATTCGGGCGCCTTGATGTCTTCGAGGTTGATGCCGCCAAAGGTCTTGGAAATGTTCACGACGGTGTTGATGAATTCCTCGGGGTCCTCGGTGTCGACCTCGATGTCGAACACGTCGATGCCGGCGAAGGTTTTCAGCAGCAAACCCTTGCCTTCCATGACCGGCTTGCTGGCAAGCGCACCGATGTTGCCGAGGCCAAGAACGGCCGTGCCGTTGGAGATGACCGCCACCAGGTTGCCCTTGGAGGTGTAGCGGTAGGCGTCTTCGGGTCGCTCCTCGATTTCGAGGCACGGGTAGGCGACACCGGGGGAGTAGGCCAGACTCAGTTCGTGAGCCGTGGCGTGTGGTTTGGTGGGCACGACCTTGATTTTCCCTTGAGGCTCTGCCTCGTGGTACTCAAGCGCCTCCTTGCGCAACATCTCGTCTTTTTTGCTCCTGGACAAGGCTATCCCCACCGAAAGGGCGGAGAGGCGGGGTTTGATTGTTGTGCGAGGTTGAAGCCGTGCTGGTGAACTTTCAGCACGTCAACATCGTGCGAACACATTTGATTTGATTCATTGAAGTTGATCGAGGTGTTGCTTGATTCGCTTCAGAAAAAAGGTACTCCTTGCAGTGTCTGAGGATTCAACGTAGGTGCCATCCTTTCGCCTGATCACCAACCAGTATTCTGTTTTTGAATCGGTGTAATCGTGATCCATGGAGCGGTGACCGCCGGAATGTGTTGTTTCGGACTGAATGATGATTTGATCACCCGGCTCAGCCGTGTACGAAAGCATGGTGTTTCGTTCCTCACTGTTTCGGAATCCTTTGAAGACTTCCACGAGACGTTGTTCTTGTTTCCAGGAAATGATGACCGTTTTCTTGTACTGGGCGTATCCATACAACGGGAGAACGAGCGCTACCACTGAGAAGGCGACCGTTTCAAACGTGTAATCAACGCCGTCGCCGAGAGCACTGGAAAGGAGTGATGCGGCCATCACCGCAAAAAGTAGGAGGCCGCCAATCATCATGAGCGGGGAGCCTTCAATGACGTGTTCGGTTGCATGGGGCGATGATTCGGACGAACTCATAGGAGCATCGGTGCCGTTGTTAGCGCTTTCCTTTTCTCCTCCCTCGGTGTTCCAAAACGCTTCTTCCATGGTTCATGCGGGGTGCAACATCAGGAAAAGATTCCCCCGATGTTTGCGCCACAAACAGGCCACAGAAGCGTAAAAGCAACCGAGCATTGTTCAGTCAGCAAGGGCTTCCTTTCAAATAAGGGGAAAATGCACCTATCTCCATGAAACATGGGCGTTCAGCCTCTCCCTCTCAGGGCCAGCGACCACGCGCCCTGTCCATGGTGGTCCTGATGGTGCTCATGTCCATGGGCCCATTGCTCACGTCGCCCGTGGTTTCCGCCCACGCCGAACCCAGTGGCGTGACCTGGCCCCTGGAAGGCAGCAACGACACCGGCTGGGTCACGCTTGATGCGCTTGGCGCTGTACCTGAAACCGGTCAGCGGGCCACCGCAGACTGGAACTTGTCCTTCGCCCCCGGCGCCGTCCTCTCCAACGTGACCCTCGAGGTCCGAGCCAGCGGCCAAGACGGGATGACGATCCACGAACCACAGCTGGTGATTGACGGACTGGGCACGTCGCTGTTCGACTGGCGGGGGCTTGGAACCTTGGGCGAAGCCGACGGTTTCACCACGGGCAGCACCTACAGCGGCCGACTCAACCCCAACAGCAACTCCGGAGCGGGTTGGGACCTCCCTTCGGACGCTGAAATTACCCAGATGGTCATCGAAGCCCTTGCCCCTGCCGACCCGTTGGTATCGCTCACGCCCTACGACTTTGACCTCCGCGCAACCGCCGTCAATCCCGACAGTGGCGTCCTCTACCTCGCAGCCAACGACGAATTGGTGCTTCTCCATGCAAACAACAACCCCCACACCATCGACGTGTACGACTTCGCCAGCGAAGGTGGCGTGCTCGACATGGTCATGGACACGGCGGGAGGTTTGCTCCATCTTCTGCTGGCCGACGGCACCTTCCGTGCCATTTCATTGAGTGACAGTTCCGACCAACCCGCCCTCGGTGATGGAAACGTCGACCAATTCATCATGGCCAGCAACGGCGACGTCTTCGCCGCCAACGGTCTTGGCATCGTCATGTGGGACGGTTCAACGTGGACCACCGTGGCCTCCGTTTCAAGCACGGACGGCGGCACGCAGGCCCTTTCGATGGTCGAAGTCGCCGGCGTGGTCTACGCTGCCGTTGAGGGGGTGGGCGTCCTCCGCTACGACACCACGGCCTCCAACGCCCTCTCCACGTGGAGCTCAGCCAACACCCTGCACTCCGACAGCATCACGCACATGACCGTCTCTGGCAACCAACTCCTGCTGGGCTCTTCCGACAACGGCCTGGCCCGCTTTGACTATGCTGCGGGCTTCTGGCTCTCCACATGGACCTCCGCCAACTGGCTCTCGAGCGACACCGTAGCCGGTGTGGAGCGCGTGGGGCCCACTCTCTACATCCTCGCCGGCAAGGATTTGCATTCTTACAACACGACCAACGGCGTGTTCAGCACGACCTACGACTTAGCGACCTTGGGTTTGGCCAACGAAGGAGCCTCGCTCACCAGTTGGCCCGCCAGCGGCGGTGCTTCGCCCGCCACCCACGCGTTGCTCGTTGACGACGGAAGCGGCAATCTGATTCACCTCTCCCCGAACCAATCCCCGTTCGTTGAGGGCGAAATGTTGCTCGCCAGCGCACCGGCAACCGACGAAATGACCGACTTGGTCGAGGTGGACAACGTCCTCTACATCGGGTCGGCGGACAACTCCATGCTCGTCATGCGCTACGACATCAGCAACTCGGTTTGGCTCACGCCGTGGTCGGTCTCGGACAACGTGATGCACACCGTCGCCGCACCATCCTCGCAGGGAGCAACCACGCTCCTGTTCGCCATGGAAGGCTCCCCCATCGTTGAAGAGATGGACACCAGCGGCAACAGCATCCAGACCTACGACGGCACCAACGGTTGCTACCCGTCCACGACCGAGATCATGAGCGTGGCCGCCAACGATGATCATCTCGTCCTCTCACTGGAGAGCGGCGTGTTCGTCCACTTTGACCGAACCACTGGAGCGTGCACGTCCTACGACACCACCAACGGCCTCCCAACCTCCTTCGTTGGCGACGTGGCCTTGGTTGACAACACGGCGTACATGGCCACCGAAAACAAAGGCGTCCTGCGCTACGACATCACCAACGACACCTGGCTTGAGCCATGGGGTTCCACCGGCGTGAATGGCGTCAACTACGCATCGGTCGCCATGGTCGGCGATATCCTCCACCTCGGGCTGCAAGGCTTTGGCGTCGTGCGAAAAGACCTCAGCACCGGCGAAATTCTCGCCCCCCTGACCGCAGGGAACCGCGGTGGGCTGCTCCCCTCCGACCAAATTTACGCCTTGGACACCGACGGTACCAACCTCTACATCGGCACGCAGCAAGGCGCCCGCAAGTGGGACGGCAGCCAAATGACAAGCTTCGGCCAGGGGTCGTCCTGGCAAACACGGCCTCAACAATTCTTCGACTTCGCCGTTGAAGGCAGCATCAGCGGTGGCAGCCTCTACGCTGGGACTAACATCGGCGTATGCAAGTACAGCATCGCGACCATGGGCATCAACGACTGCCAGAACGTCTACGACGGCATGCCCAACTGGGCTACGTACAGCGTCGGCTACGACAGCACCTACGTCTACGGCGGCACCACTTCGGGTGTTGGTCTCATCACGAAATCCAACTTCCAACACGATCAGAATTGGGGCCAAGGCACCCAAACGGGTAACGCCGTGGTTGAGGTCATGGGCGACATCGCCTACATCGGGACCGAAGGCCTCGGTGTCCTCCGCTACAACATCACCTCAAATCAGTGGCTGGTGCCCTTCACCGAGGACAACGGCGTGCTCGACGGGGGCAACGACGATGTCACCGGTCTGGCCGCCGACATCCGCCAAGACATGATCTGGGTCGGAGGAAGCGACGGTTTCCAACTCATCAACGTGACCAACGGTGCCGAAGTCTACGACATTGAACGAACCAGCAGCCAATACACGGCCGACGGCGACCCCTACGGCATGATCATCCACAACAACATCATGTATTACCACTCAAGCACTTCCAGCGATGAAGTCAGTCGCTTGAACGTCACCAATGCCGTCCCGCTCTCAAACCTCGACATCGGCGCTCGTGTTGGGGAAAACGGCGGCGACATCGTCAGCATGGAAATGTCCGGTGACACCCTGATGGTCAGCGTGGTATCGGGCCAGTGGTGGCAAAGCGACGGTTCGGGTGGTATCGCTCGATGGAACACCACCACCTCAACGTGGGAAGGAAATATTCTCCCAACCGGGTCCATTGACCGAGTCACGGCCTACGAATCCTCCAACGGCAATACGTGGGTATCGTGGGGTGAGTTGAAGTTGGAACTTTACGACAGCAATCGCAACCTCGTGAATGCGTGGACGAACTTCGAATTCCCTATTCGCGGCATCGTTGAGCACAACGGGGAAACGCTGTTTGCTACCGAAGACGGCATCGCTCGCTACAACGAGAACACCAACACGTGGAACACCACGTGGGAAGCCGGCAACGGACTGCCCAGCAACGCAGGCGACATCTTCTACGAACTCTGGACCGATGGCACGCATTTGGTCGTTGGTGGAGCTGATTTCACCAACTTCGGCCAGTTTAGGGAAGGCATCATCTCGCATCGCAACGGCGCCGGCGCATGGACGTCCTACCCGGCCGATTCCAACAACAACATCCCCGACGGCTACCCCATCTCCATGGAAATGTGCGGTGGCATGCTCAACATCGCCATGTACAACAACAACGGTGGCATTGCTCGCATCGACCTGCAAAACGCCACGGTCAACGCCGGCTTTGACCGCAGTCAACTCGACGGGTTCGGCCCGGCCTCGGTCACCTGCGACAGCCAAGACACGCTCTACATCGGCTACTATGCTGACAACCAACCGATCAGCCGCTACAGCTATCCGACCTCGGGCTTCATCTCCAGCCTCACCACGTCCAGCCACAACCTTCCCAGTGACCGGGTATGGTACGACGCCCTCTCGCATTCTGGCACCCAACTCATCGTCGGTCACGCCGTGGGTAACTCGGGTTCAAACCTCATCGCAGGTGGATACTCAACCTTGGTGGCCAGCGGTGCGACCGCCTTGCAAGCACAGATTCAGGGCGCCGGTTCCCCCGTGACGTCCTTGCAGTGGCTCAGCGGTTCATCCGAGTGGCTCATCGGCCGTGCTGGTGGCTCCTCCGGCTACAGCGAAGTCGCCACCCTTTCATCATCGGGACGTCAAACGGTCGTCGACCTTCCTGGCCTCGTCAGCGGCCAAGTGTCCACGATGGTGGCCAACGCCACCCACCTGTGGGCCTCGACCGGAACATCGGCCACCACAGGAAACTTTGGTGGCACCGGCACTGGCTTGCTCCAAGGGACCTTCCTGCCCAACGGCACGGTTGAATGGGAGTACGGTTGGACACTCCCCGGTAACACGGTGGCCAGTGATTTCCACTTGCACGGAACGGACCTTTTCATCGCGACCAACCCCGGTGGTATGCTCAAACTCGACACGACCACCCGCACCATCTCGGCGGTGGGCGGCTCGCTCCACGGGAAGTTCGACACGATGCACACCTACAACAGCCAACTCGTCGTTGGGCTGGCCGGTGACGGCGGTAGTCCACCGGGCGTTCAAATGTTCAACCCCTTGACCTCGCAATTTGGCAACGGCCGCCTCATCGCTGGCTTACCATCCAACATCGTCAACGGCTTTGCCGAAACCACCGATGTGCTCTACATCGCCACCGACGGTGGCATCGGCCGCTGGAACTACTCCACCAACGACTGGATGGATTCCATCACGACCTTCAACGGCCTGCCAACCGACGTGGTCGAAGACGTGCTCGCCGTCGGCAGCCTCGTCTACATGGCAACGCCTGCCGGCCTGTTTGTGTGGGACCCTTCGACGCAAAGCGGGTCAACCCTAACCGCCAGCAACGGCCTCATGGGACAATCAACCTGGGGCTTGGCCGTGAACACCAACAATGTCGGTGTCTCCACCCTGATCGTCAGCCACGACGGACGTGGCGCTGACCGGCCCGGCGTGAGCCTCATCAACCCGTCAACCCAACAGGTCATCTCCACGCACCGCTTCGATCAACTCCCGTCCAACACGGTGACGGCGTTAACCGCTGACTGGTGGGGGCTTCACATGGCCACGGACGTTGGACCGCTCACCCACTGGAACGCCTCTACCGGCGACTTTGAAGACGGTACGGCCTCGATTCAAATTCAATACCCCATCGTTCACATGCTGAGCGACGGCGAAGAACTCCTGTCCGTCGGTTCACGGGACAACTTGCTCCTCAGCGAAGCGCGTACGCCTGCGCACGCCTTTACGGCGTCCCTTGGGGCGGCTGGCCTCATCACCGGAACCCTGGGCACCAACCACATCTGGGCAATCGCCGAAGACGGGTTGCTGGGCTGGGAGCGAAACGGCCAGTTCACATCGGTTGAATCCTCGTCGATGCGCCGTGCCTTGCCGCTGACGGTCCGCGCCATGGGCAACGGCGGTGGCATCAACATCAGCGACATGACCCACCTGGGCATGCAAATCGAACTGGTTGACCCCACGGCACCGTTCGCCTTGGACGCCACGCAAGGAACGCCGGGGATTCACGGCCTCCTCTTCCAAAACGTCCCGGTCGTCATGACGTCCCCGTCTGCAGGCGCTGCAGTGTGGGCCAAATCCGTCGCCTTGCAATACGATGCCACGCTGAACCTGACCGAAGACCCCAACCTCGGCCGCAACCTGCAGGACGCCGTGGATACCGGGCAACTCTACGACAACACCCGTCATGTGGCTCTGCGGCTCTTCTCCCCTTCCAACGGCTCCCTCGAAGTCAGGTTAACCTACGATTATGTTCGCAGCGATACCCCCGTGGCCGTTCAGGGCTTGGTCGACCGACCCGACGACGGAGGTGGCGTCTTGACCGCTTCGTGGTCCCTCGTGCACGACGAAGACTTTGCGCGCTACCTGATCTTCCTCAACGAAGGCCCCTGGGCCACGGCGCCAACCGAACTGGAACTTCTCGGTCAGACGCCCGACAAAGCGGTCTCGCTTCACAGCCGACTGAGCGCTGACATCGAAACCGCAGGCGGTGCACCGCTCATGGACGGCACCGACTACTACGCCGTGGCTGTGGTCGAATACACCGACGGTCGCTGGGGCGACGTTTCTGCACCGTTTGGGCCTGCTTCCCCCACCGATGAGGTCCCCGGTGCGCCGCTCTGGGCGAGCGCTGGAGCCCTTGGGAGCAGCGGTGACGACGGCGACATCCAACTCGAATGGGCACGATGTACGGCCCTTGACTTGGCCTCAACCAACGTCTACGTCTCGACCACCCCCATGGTGGATGCCCTCGGACGAACCCCGTACACGTCCTACGCTCCCAACGAAGGCAACCAGTCCGTCATCAAGCAGACCCCTGGTGTGCCGGTGTGGGTTGGTTTCACCTGTGTTGACGAAGCGGGCCAGGAGAACCTGTCTAACGTTACCGTGGTCGGCCCCGTGGTGCCCACGGGTGAGCTCAACGACAACGATGCACCCGATCCCATCACCGGCACCACGGTGGGCGATGCCCCTGACGACGAAGGAGGTCGATTGGTCGTGAGTTGGGACCTCAGTACGGCTGACGATTGTGCCTTCTACACGGTCTACATGAAACAGGGCGACCACACGGCAACCGACGGTGCGAGCGCAAGCGTGGAAGGCTTTGCTCAAGCAGCCGTCATCAACCCGTGCGATGAAAACAGCACCATCGTTTCGTCCTTGGACGGTGTACCGCTCATCGACGGACAGATCTACACCGTCGGCATCGTTGCCTACGATGTCTGGCTGAACGGCAACACCGACGACGTGCTCTTGGTCGCTGCTGCTCCACTGCAGAACATCATCGGTCAAGGCGGTACGCCGCCTCGCATCACCTCGCTGATGGCCTTTGACCATCCCGACGACGACGGCAGCGCCATCGATGTGGTGTGGGAACCGTCCACCGTCGAGGATTTCGCCTCGTACACGGTCTGGATTTCCAACGCCCCGGTTGAGGACCTCTCCACCGCCTATGCGGCTTTCGGAAGCAACCCCCAAGCCTGCGGATGTTTCTCGTTCAACAAACAGTGGATTGACGAGCGAACCAACCCCATTCAGCTCACCCTCTCCACGGCCTTGGTCGTCCCCGAGGGTGGCTCGCTCGCCGATGGCGCCCCGGGTCTGATTCAAGCCGATGTGGAGTATTTCGTCGTGGTCACTGTTCACGACTTGCGCGGAAACGTCCACTTGACCGACCTGACCCAAGTGAGCGTCACGCCCATCGACAACATCAACGACAACACGGCTCCAGACCGGTTGACCGACTTGTCCTTGACCGACCGACCCAATGACAACGGTCGTGCTTTACTGCTTGACTTTGAACTCTCCGAGGCCGACGATGTTGCTACCTACCATGTCTTCGCTGCGACCTACAATTTCTCCGGCGAAGTCGGGCAGCAGGGCGACCTCTCCAACGACCCGCTCAAGATTGCAAGCTTGGAACGCTCACCAGACCTGCCCCTGGTGATCGACGTCGTCGCTGACGATGCACCGGTGATTCCGGGCCAGGCCATCTGGGTGGCGGTGGTCGTGGTGGATTCTTCAGGCAACGCACACACCGACATGCTCACGATGGTTTCGGCCAGTGCGACCGATGAAGGCATCACAGACCCGGGTGTGTACCTCCCCGACATCGCCAAGGTAAACGCAGAGTGGTTTGAACAAACCAGCATCTTTGTTGAATGGGAACATTCGGTCGACGCCAACGTGAGGGGCTATCATATCTACATCAGCGATGAGATGTTCACGTCCACCGACGACGCCATCAAGGTTGGCCAAACGGTATCGGCCAACTCCTTGCTGATCACAAACGACGAATTCGAAGGCCTCAACAACGCCACAGCGTACTACATTGGCGTGGTGCCCTACGACGACACGGTAGCAAAATCCACGGTCGAGTCGGTCAAATTGAACCCCCTCGACGGCAGCGGTGCAACCACGGATGGTGTGAGCGATGACGGCCCGTTCACGCTCGAATCGTTGCTCACGACGCCGAACCTCATTGCGGCAGGCATGGTCCTCATCGTGGTCATGCTCTTGGTGCTCATCGTTCGCGCCCGTGGAAACGCAAGCCGTCGTTCCAAGAACTGGGAATTGCAAGAAGCCACTTGGGGCATTCAGGACTCGAGCTGGGACTCGCCGGCACCGGCTGCACCACCTGCGCCTCCAACCGCCGCTCCAGCACCGCCGCCCGGCGTCTCAACGCAGCAAGCCAACGACATCTATGCTGCAGCCAACCGCATCCAGAGC
The DNA here is from genome assembly GCA_964228815.1 of Candidatus Poseidoniaceae archaeon. Classification (GTDB taxonomy): domain Archaea; phylum Thermoplasmatota; class Poseidoniia; order Poseidoniales; family Poseidoniaceae; genus Poseidonia. Next base: position 48,928 of record CAXRAL010000008.1, on the reverse strand, counting down.
CAAGATTATGGACGAACCGCCTACCAACCATCTCAGCCGGTGCTTCAGCCTCAAGTTGACCCCTCGTTGCTGGACGGCCTGCTCGACGAGCCTGCCGCTGCTCCTCGCATGCCCGAGATTGACACCTCCTTCCTCGACGATTTGTTGTGAGGCCTTGCCATGGCGTCAACCGGTCCCCGCTCCGAGGTGTTTACCACGGTGCTGGTGAACGAACACGGTGAGATAGCGGATTGGCCTGCCCACCGTCAACGTCTGAGCAAGCACGCTCAGCGGCTTCGACTCACCCTTCCGGATGAGGACCCCGAAATCGACCCACCATCAACCGCAGCCTTGGGTCTTGCTCGCATCGGTTTCAGTGGGGAAGCCTGGCATGTTGCCATCCGCCACCTCGGTGTGCGAAACGAGGACATCGATGCCATCTCTTTCCCCGCCCCTCGATGGAACGACCGAACCAACGGGACAAAGCACGGGGACTGGGGGGCCTACACGTCGGCAAAACAGGCCGCGGAAGACGCCGGTTGCGACGCTGCGTTGCTCGTTCACGACTACGCCATCGTGGACGGCGATCGGGCCACGCCGTTGGTCCTGGATGAAGACGGCACGGTATGGATGGCGCCCGACGAGGCAGGCGGTGTGGACGGTGTGGTCGCCAAGCAACTCGAACGATGGCTGCCGGATCTTGGGCTCCCAGTCGTGAGGGGGAACTTGAACGAACGAACGGTGGCGCGTTGCGCTGAATTGGTGCTGGTTGGCACGGGCATGGGCGTGTGTCACGTCAGCAGCCTTGACGGCGTCCAGCTCGGTAACGCCCGGGCCCTCTCAACGGCGTGCCATGCCCTGCTGTCCCAACATTTTACCGACGAAGGCACGTGGTCCACCGTGGGGCCGCACCATGTCGCAACGCGTGATGGCCATCGTTGAATCCTTGAAGGTCAACGGGCTTCTTGGCGATGCAGCGTTTCGCTTCGGCGCCCCTGACCGCGTCCTCTTGGTTTCCGGTGGCCCCGTGTCCCATCTTGCTCGATGGTCGCTCATCGCTGCGCCCGCAACGAAGCGAGTCGTGGTGCGTCAACCCGCCCGCTGCGAGCTCCCGGCCGCTGAACCCCATCACCCGTTGGAGGGCGACGTTCGCTTGGTCGATGACCGAGCGTTGCTTCGGGCTGATGTTGAGGAATGGAAGCACGGTTCATGGTACCACAGCGTGACCTTGCGGGCCAGCGGCTTGGACGACCTGTTCAACAAACTTGGCGATACCACCGCTCAAGACCCGTTTGAACGAGCCCATGAAGCCCAGTTTCCTCACCGACCGTTCTGGTCGGGAGCGTTGGCCTACGATCTCGTTCAGTGGACGCAACCATTGCGACTTCAACACCCTCCCGAGGAGGGAGCCATCCTCGCTGTTCTCTGGTGTGTGGAGAACGGCGTGGTCGTGGACCATGCCAGCGACGCCACCACGGTCTTTGGCAACGATGACACCTGGTGCGCCGCTGCATCAAACCTTGAGTTGGAGTGGAACGACCGTGTTCATGTCCCGGCGCCAACGCCCCACCGAGAAGCGGTCACGCACACCGACGAGACGCACGCAGATAACGTGGAGGCCGTTCGTCAAGGCATTGTTGACGGGCAGGTCTACCAGGTCAACATCGGGAAACACTGGCAGGGCGAAATCGACCACCCCTACGCCGTTTTTCAACGCCTGATGCAGGACAACCCTGCCCCGTTTTCTGCCTACGTCCATGCTCAGGACCTCGGCGTGGCACTGGCAAGTTCGTCTCCAGAATCCTTGCTCGTGGTACGGGACGGAATCCTGCAGACCTCCCCGATCAAAGGCACCTGTCCGCAGGGAGGGACACGAGAGGAAGCTTCCAAATTCAGAGAAGCCATGATCAGCGACCAGAAAGAACGAGCCGAGCATCGGATGTTGGTGGACCTGATGCGCAACGACCTCACACAGGTGGCCGAACCCGGCAGCATCAACGTGGAGCGATTTGATGTCGAATCCTACGCCAACGTTCAGCACCTCGTGAGCCACATCACAGCCGCCCTGAAACCAACCCTTGGAGGGGCTGATGCACTGGGCGCCGTCTTCCCCGGTGGTTCCATCACCGGATGCCCACGTACCGTGGTTTGCGCCGTCATCGATGAGCTGGAACAATGGCCACGTTCCTTCTGGACCGGGTCCATCGGCTACATTGATGTTCATGGTGGCCAAAGCGCATGGAACATCCTCATTCGAACCCTTGAGGCACATCTCGTGGGCGGCAGGTGGCAAGCAACGGTCGGTGCCGGTGGCGGCATCACCATCGCCTCGGAGGCCAAGAAAGAGGTTGAAGAGGCGGCTTGGAAGGGGGCGGCGCTCCGCATTGCAGCGGGTTGGATGCGCAGGGAACACACGGCATTGCCAAACGGAACCCTCGGAATTCATCCACTTCAACCCCCAGGTCAACCACCAGGTGGTGCTGCCTGCGGCCGAATTTTGGAGTTGGAACAACAGGGGGATGAAACGCCAACCGGCGCTGTCCTGTTCGTTGATAACCTCGATTCGTTCTCCCTCAACATCGCTGACGCTGTGGCCCAAGCCGGCCGAGACGTTGTCGTCTTGAAGGGGCGAGCGCCGCAGAACGAACGTTGGTTGGACCCTGTCGCACTGCACGATTTGCTCGACCGCTTGGAGCCGAGCCACCTCATCCTCGGTCCTGGTCCCGGTCGCCCCGATGATGCGGCCTTGACGATGGCGCTGGCTCACCACGCCCTCGCGGGACAGTTGTCGATGCCGGTGCTTGGCGTATGTTTGGGCCATCAAGCGTTGGCCCTGGCCGATGGGCGGCAGGTCAACCCCTCGCCGTTCGGTCCGGTTCACGGCGTACCCGTGGACATCGAACACGATGGTTCGGGGGTCTTTCCACACCAGCCCGGTTCGCTGAAATTAACCCGCTACAATTCATTGGTCGCCGTGGAAAACGGTGAACATACCTTGCTGGTCAACGCCACCGAAAGCACCTCGGGCCTCATCATGGGGCTCCGTCATCCGACACTCCCCGTTCACGGCGTGCAGTTCCATCCCGAATCCATTGGTTCTCGCGACGGTCAACATCTCATCCACCAATTTCTTTCCAGTCAAGCGGATGGTTGAAGAATCCCGTGCCGTTGGGTCAAACTGGGGACCACCATGCCAACCTGTCGCCACTGCGGTAGCACCTATCCTCGTGAGTTCTTTATTCACGGCAATGGACCAAATACGCAAGTCTGCGTACGCTGCGGCGTTGACCACGGACTCGTCTCGAAGGACGAAGTTCCCGTTCTCTTTGAGAAGAACACCTCAAGTGCGCGGTTCTCTGCCGTTGCTCGACGTTACAGCATCTTCCTTTACCTCCCCTTCCTCTGGGTGTTGTGGGGAGCCACCCTGTCCGACGTTAAACCGTGGGGCTTGTTTTTCCTCATTTTGCTGATCTTGCTGACCCTCGCTGCACCGGTCCTCTTCATCTATCGAGGCGGCCAATATTCGGGTGATATGGCTCGCTTAACGCCGGCCTACGACCGCCCCAAGGGCCACTGAACTCACGACTTGGCGTGAATCTTCAGCACGTCGCCATCGCCCAATTCATGGTCGGCGCCAACCACGCGACGTGTGCGTCCGTCAACGCCGCGGATGAACCCTGCTTCCAAATCGGTGTGAACGCGTCCAGCCAGTGCTTTCGCATGAAGCCCGGACGGGACCACGAACGCATCAGGAAGCACCCGTCCATCGCCGTCGACCCAGTGCGATTCGTCTTGCACAGGATAGACCACGATGTGGTCGAGTTGGTCGAAGAGGACCTCATCCATAAGACGGGCGAGTCCCGTGCCACCGGCCTGTTCGAGCCGCTGGTTCATGTGTGATAGCGCCTTTTGCTGCGCCTCGTTCAGGGAAGCGCCAGGATGAACCGTGAAGGAGGATTGCCCGCTTTGGTAGTCGATGAGACCCGAAGAAGCAGCCCTTCGAAGCGCCAATTCCATGTCGGCCATGCAGGCCACCATCGTTCGGTCGGAGAAGGCCTTGAGCACGTCAGGTGGTGCAATGTCCATCTTGTTGGCGGCGTAGACGATGGGAAACAACTGCTTGCGCATGCACTCGCCCAAGAGATGGAGCGAGGCCGCACCCCAATCCCAGGGTTGAGCCTCGGAGGTGTGGCGCTGGTTGAATTCAAACATTGCTTGTGCCACCTTGACGGGCGTGGCGCCGAGACCGCTGAGGCGTTCATGAACGAAGGACGTCAAGCCCTTCTCGCCTTCGGCCTGAACCCGACGCACACCTCGGTTCCAACCGTCTTCCAGCAAGCCACCGATCCACGCATCCAATTCGTGTTCAAGGAACTCAATTTCTGCACGAACGGCTTCAACCGCCACGTTGGTATCGTTTGAAGCACCGTTGAACTGGCCCTCGATGTCCGTGGAGCCGGCGGCATCGACGACCTGGATGAGCACGTCACAATTGGCCAAATCCGCCAAGAAGGCGTTTCCACGACCGCGACCTTCGCTTGCGCCCGGCACAAGCCCCGCCACGTCCACCAGTGCCACGGGTACGCTTCGGCGGTGGCCGACGCAGGAACCAGTCCTCGGCTCGCAGAGGCTGCCTTGGCGCGGGTCGTCCTCAGCGGCAGGCTCGAGTCGCCCTTCGCCTTCCAGCTTCTCTCGAAGGTCCTTGCACGGGCACGCCAAACGGGCCTCAACAAACGCCACCCCGACGTTGGGGTCAATGGTACAGAAGGGGTAGTTGGCAATGTCAACCTGAGCCAGGGTAGCGGCACTGAAGAAGGTCGACTTTCCGACGTTCGGTTTCCCAACGAGGCCAATGCGCACCCTGAGCACGCCCTGCGGGTTCACTCCTCTTCTTGAGCCGCCACGATGTCGTGGTCTCGCTTGATCTGAGCGATGGCGATGTCAAGCTCGGGGAGGTTGAGTTCACCGTCGCCGTCCAAATCCATGCTCTCAACCAGTTCGGCGGCTTCCAATGAAGACAGTGCTTCAACGTCTGAGGCTTCGAGGGCAGCCAGGAATTCTTGGCTGTCGATTTTACCGGAGTCGTCCAGGTCCATGCTTCGGAACAACTCAAACACCGACTGGTTGGTGTTGGTGAGGTACTGAACAAATTCGACCATCACAGTAGAAGCGGTGGTGGGGAATTCCTTGACCTCGTCGTTGTGAAGCGCTGAATCCACGGCGATGACGGTGGAACCTCCTTCGTTGGCTTCGGTCTCACTGACCACAAGGGTCGTGTCAACGCCCACGCCTCGGCCGATGAGGTCCCGAATGGTGGTGGAGGAGCCGGACGTCAGCGTGTAAGTGGCCACGTCAGAAACATCGTTCACTTCAATGGAGCGTCCCGTGGAAGCAATGCCCGTTCGAATGACGACCATGGTGGACAAGATGGCACCGATGGCGGCCAAGTAGAACAAGGCTGCACCGGTCAGGTAGAAGCCACCGTTGTTGGCAACGACGTCTTCAATCTCAGAAGCAGCGACGGCGTTGGAGGTGAATTCACCCGTGAGGTAGGTGAGGGTTGATGCCACGCCACCGACGAAGACCAACCAGGTGGCCAAGGTGGCCGTGGACGGCGTAGCGAGGGACTTGCCAATGGCGTTCGGGTAGTTCGTGAAGGCACCGGCGAGAACCAGAAGACCACCCACGGTGAACAGCATGCTCATGTTGACGATGTCGCCCATGGTGCCAAGTTCACCCGTACCAACGAACGTGTCCATGGCGGTGAAGTAGCCACCGATGGCAAAGAAGGGAAGGGCGATGAACGCCATGCTGGCAGCGATGGCACCCGGTTGCTTGACCACGGCACTGAGACCGGAACTGGCGGTCATCAGCAGGTTGATCGAGGCGGCAAAGATGGGCAAGACGCCCAGCGTCAAGAGAATGGCACCGAGGTTGGTGACGAAGTTGCTGGCCGATGCATCGGTCATGAAGAACGGTGGGATGGTGATGAACAACAGAAGCATGCTGGCCCCGCGAAGGGAGCCGGACCAAATCGGTTGCTTGGCCGTCATGGGAATCACGTGGTAGCCCACCGAGAACATGAGCGCCAACGGGACCCAGCCGTAAGCCACACGCTCGGCCAGCCACACCATTTGAGTCGCATCTGCCAGTTCGCCGAAGAACATGTAGAGCATGGACAGGATGTAGGCGGCGATGCCCATGATGAGGAACCATACGCTCGTTTGGAGTTCCTGCTCACCTCGGTTCGAAGCGGTGATGAGGATGTTGATGAACACCGGAACCAGCAACAAGCCAACGGCGAGCGTCTCTAAGCTGTAGAGCACGGTTCGAATTGGGTTTTCCGAGGTGTCGATGTCGAGGAAGCCGAAGATGAACGGCAAGATGTAGGTGGCAAGGAGCACGACCGACAAAAGCAGGGCGACCATGGAAGCGTTGGCTTCACTGGCCAAGCGACCGTTGCCGTTTCGTGCAGCAGCGACCATGCCGCTGCCCACCAACCCGTACAGCAGGGCGATGGAGAGGAAGTTGAGCGTTGCATCCTTGAGCGAAGAGCCGTCGTCGTACGACCAACCCACGCTGGCCAACGAATCGAGCGCCGTTGGATCGTAGGTGTGCCAACCCATGAGGAAACCAAGGAGCGTGGCGAACACCAGCCAGAGCATGCCGAAGTTCATCCATGTTCGGGAACCACTGCCGTCCTTGTCGTCAAAGATGTCGACGAGACCGGGTGGGTTCTTCTGGAGAACGAACAAGCCGACTTGCTTGAGGGCCCCGCCCACGGTTCCGACGCCTTTGGAGAGGGATTGGGCAAGAAGGAAGAGAAGCGTAAGAAGGACGCCACCAGCGATGAAAATGAGTTCCATGCATCACACCTCCTTCACTCGGCGAGGACCTCACCCACCAAGGTCGCCACAATGGCACCGATGCCAATCAAGAAGCCGATGAGGTAGTACCAGATGCCGCTGCCGCCCAGGTTTTGAACCAAGGGCACGAGTTCGCCAAGCAGCGGAAGGTTGTCCCAACCGAAGACGTTTGAAAACAAGGAATAGAGGCCAAGAATCCCAACAAAGAACAGGGTCAGGACGATGCGACTGGCTGCGGGTTCTCCCGTTCCGACGGTCGTGTCGGGGAGGGCTCTGGAGTTCGTCATACGGATTACCTCAAGTTGACCCCATAGGGGTCAATCCTGCGACGAAACATCCGGTGATAAACATTGACCACTTTAATTACGGAATTTTGCCGTGCAGGCCCTCGCTTAGGGGGAGCGCAGACGATGGATGGGCGAACCACGGCGAGGCTTTGACAACCCGAGGGGAACGGGAAGTTGGCGCTCCAGCTGCACCTCAGCCTGCCAAACCGCTTCACAGCCGCATGAGAGGCCTTCAAATTCCAACAGACTCCCTGAAACCGCGTAGCGCTCAATCGCTGCAACGACCTCGGCGTCACACTGGCCGCAGTTGTGAGAGCCGCGGATTTTTCCTCCAGCCGTTGGATGAACGATGAGGCGGGCAACTTGGTCTGCATCGCCGTTGATGCCGCCTTCCGGATGGATGAGCGGGTGGGCTCGCCGTATCATGTCGACCAACGACCACAACCACGGTGGGCGGTACTCGTTGTGTCGATGAAGTCGGTCGATGACCGTCCCGCGCTGGATGTTCATCGGGTTGACCGAGATTTCATCGGATTGTTCGGCCACCGCTCCAATCCATGCAACGCAATGGTCAAGCGCATCGGCTTCGCTCATGAACGGAGGCTTGAACATCAAGTAGGTCTTGATGCGAAGGTCGAATTTTTGCAAGTTTTCAACGGCCCGATCCCACGATTTGGTGGTGAACCCTTTGTTGACATGGAACCGCAAGACTTCGTCGTCGTAGGCCTCCAGTCCAATCGCTACGGTGAAATCCGGGTTGATGGCCGTTGCCCATGCGAGCTTCTCCTCGGTGAGTTGTTCACAACGGCTCTCTACGATGAGCTCCTTGTTCATCTCGGCGCAGTCCCGAAGCACGGTTTCTTGGAATTCGACAGGAATTTCCCTGTCTTCCAAGAGGCTACCGGAGGTGTAGACCTTAACCATCGCTTGGTCTTTGAAATCGTCAAACTTGGCCTTGGCTGCTGCCCATTGCGCATGAAGGTCCTCGTTGGTCACGTCGTCCCGTGTGTCATTGAAGTAGCCGCAGAAGGTGCAACCGGACGACCACCACCAGTGGCAACCCTTGGTCCGCAGAATGACGGTGACGGCGCTGCACGGGGTTCCGTCGGCCAACACCTCGGGGGTGGTGTAGACCGTAGCGGGTTCACTTGCATCCCAGGATTGCTGCTTGGCTTTGGCCCAAGGCGTGTTCGCAGGCGCTTTGACCAAGTCGTGGATGCGAAGCCCTTTCTGCCCGCTTCCAAGCAACGGCAACGGATTGGGGCTGGCCATGCTGTCCACCTCGGAAGGCCCTCAGCGTCCCTCGTTTCAAACCACCGCATCCGGCTGACCGATGCTTTGCTCAAAGAACGACACCATTCGGTCTCGGTATTCATCGGGTTGCGTCAGCATCAGGGTGATGTGAGACAGGATGCCTTCCTGGTCGCGGTCGTTGTGAGCCACGCCGGAGGATTCGAACCAGCATTCGGCCATGCCGTCCTGCGAAACGCTGGCTTGCGCCGCCTCGCACATGGACTCACCGTGGTGGATGTTGATGCGGATGTCTTCGAGGGATTGGGTGATGAAGACCGCACGATCGCCTACGGCCTTCATGGCGTTGATGGGTTCGTATTTCACGAGGTTGTCGCCCGAAGAAACCTTTCCAGCAAAGATGGCAGCGTCCGTCAAGAACACGGGGAATCCAGCAAACTGGAGTTCTTCCTCAATGATGGTGCCCATGGAGGAGAACGACGATTCGAGGAACACGGATTGGAACTGCGGTTCCTGCTCGAAAGCGATGGCAAGGGCCCCTGCGCCAAGGGAAATGCCGAGGGCGCCGATGCGCTCAGGCGGGACGTCCTTCTCGTCTTGGATCCACTGCCACACGGCCAAGATATCACGGTACTCGCGCTGACCGGCGGACACCAAACCGTCCTCAACCGTACTTTCGCCGTGGTCACGCATATCGAAGAGAACAACGTTGAACCCGGCTTGATACAGCCAAGCGGCTGGAATCAACACCTCGTGGTTGGCTTTGCAGGAGCGGATGCCGTGAACGAGGATGACCCAAGGTTGGGAGGCGTCATGTTCCATCACCCAGCCGACCAGTGAGATGGATTCTTCCGGCATCTCCACCGTGAAGTTGTCCCATGAGTCAAAGAACAGCGGCTCAAGGTTGGCCGCCAACGTCTCGTTCTTCTGGTGAGTGACGACGCTCACGTCTTCGTGCCAGAGTTCCACGCTGAATTCGCCCGGCGTGTTGCGTTCCGAATGACCGGAACACTCGAGGTTACTTGCAGCAGCCTGCGTGTAGACGAGGTTGCCGGCCTGGTAGTAAACCACGGGCATGCTCACGATCAGAAACAACAACACTGCAGGCACCGTTCTTCGCCAACCGCTCATTCTTCTTCCTCCTGTTTTGATTCAAAGACCACGGTCCTGCCTGCCATCACGTGCATGCCTTTGGGGTGCTCCTTATGCTTGTCCTCCGCCGTAATGATTGAAGAAATGTATGCCTCGGCTGGGACGCGAAGGTCCACTCTCGAACCCAACCGAATCATGCCGATGCGTTGACCACGGCGGATTGTGTCCTCGTCGTAGAGGTAGGGCACCACGGTTCGGGCGAGCGCCCCTGAGATTTGCGTGATCTCAATGCGGTGGCCGTTGTCCAATCGGTGAACGGAGCGAACCCGCTCGTTGTGTTCGCTCTCCTTGGTGTAAGCGGGTCGGAAGGGACCGCGACGCAATCCTTTGCCCGTTCGATGTTCAATGCGCTCAATACGCCCAGCACCAGGAGCACGATTGACGTGGACGTCGAGGGGCGACATGAACACCGCCATCCGCCACACATCGGTGGGCGCTTCTTCGCCTGAAGGAACGGGCTCGAATCGCTGTTCGGTGGCCAAACTGAGCGGGTCGTCCAGCGGTTCAGGGTACCAATCGCCCGTCAACGGGTCGGACTGGCACCGGCCGCTGTCCATCTCCTCCTTGCTGGGCCGGCGCCCGGTTGCGCGTTCTCTTCGCAAAAACATGACATGACCATCAGCAGGAGCGACCAAGACACCGGGTGTACGAGGAATCGGTCGGTCGGGGTCTCGCCAAAAGTAGCCCATGAAGACGGCTGCCATGAGACAGCCCATGCCAAACAGCGGCACCAAACCAGCGAGCGGGTTGATGATGGAGCCAATGACGAGGGCGCTGACGCCCATCATCGAAAGCGTGAGGACGGGGCTGTGCCCACCGGGGGCCAACCCGGCCATTCAATCACCTACTCCGAAGCCCAGGGGTCTTGACTGTCACCCCAGGAAGCAGGCGCCTCTTCTTCGGCTGCCTCTTCGGCAGGGGCCTCCTCTTCCTGAGCAGGTTCTTCGGACTCGATTTCGACAGGTGCCGCTTCAGCGGGCGCCTCTTCAACGACCTCAACGGCCGCCGTGGCTTCTTCAGCCTCGGCCGAGGCGGCTTCTTCTTCTGCCATTTCTTCGGAACGGGCTTGGACCATCTCTTCCACACGTTCGGTGAACGCACGGGACATGTGCTGCGACTTTCGCTCGGATTCAACGGCTCGCTCGATCATCTCGTAGCGTTCCTTGATGGCCTTGTTCAGGTCTTCGAAAATCTGCATGTGGTCCACGTACCAGTCGTCGCGGGCCTTCATTTCGGTGACCGCCAGTCGGAGGTCGTTGTCCAGTTCTTCAGCGATGCCGAAGACCTTGCCCAGACGGTCCTTTTCTCGGGAATACTTCTCTTCCATCTTCTCAAGTTCAGGCTCGAGGTGTTCGACTCGCTTGGAATTCTTCGTGGCTTTCATCTCAAGTTCACGAACACGCACATCCTTCTCGGCGATGATGGATTCGAGCGATTCCTTCTCGATTTCACGGTCGATGATCTCCTTCTCGAGCACCTCGATTTCGGCCTTGGCGTCAACGAGCTCTTTCTCTTGCGTCTCGTAAGCGGCGAAGAGTTTCTGCAAGCGGTCCGTTTCGGTGGCCAAAGCTTCCTCGAGTTGCTTGATTTGGACCTCAGGCGTGATGGTTCCGTCCGTCATGTCTTCACCCGGAGGACAAGCCTCCACCTTCACCGAGTTCACTCCTCCCTATCAAGCCGACGCTCGAAAGAGCACCGATTTCGCACACCTTGGCCGATGTTTTCCTCAGCGAAGCGCATCGGTCGCCGCCACCAATTCACGGGCGATGCTGACTTCGCCCATCGAGTGGCCGGCATCCGGCACCATCACCAGTCGGCTCTGCGGCATCGCTTGGTGAAGTTCCCAAGCACTCCGCGGCGGGCAGACCACGTCGTATCGGCCCTGCACGATGACCGTCGGGATGTGTTGAATGGCATCGACGTGGTTGAGAATGTAGGCCTCTTCAACGAAAATAGCGTTGATGAAGTAGTGGCACTCGATACGGGCAAACGCCACGGCGAAATCGAGGTCTTCGGCCTTGTCGAGGTATTCCGGGTCGGGAAACAGTCGACTGGTGGCCATCTCCCAGCGCGTCCACTCCTTGGCGGCTGCACGACGAACCTCGATGTCATCGCTGGTCAGTCGGGCATAGTAGGCGCGAATCAAGTCGGCTTGCTCCGCCGCGGGGATGTGGTCGCGGTATGGCGCAAAGGCGTCGGGGAAGAGGTGGCTGGCACCGTCCTGATAGAACCAGTGTAATTCGGATTTCCGACACATGAAGATGCCCCGGAGGACCAAACTTCGGACCCGCTGAGGATGATGCTGCGCATAGATGAGGGACAGGGTGGAGCCCCATGAGCCACCGAACACGTGCCACGTTTCAATGCCCAAGTGTTCGCGGAGGGTTTCCAAATCACTCACTGATGCGTGCGTGTTGTTATCCTCCAATTCAGCATACGGCGTGGATTGGCCACAGCCTCGCTGATCAAACTGCACGATGTTGAACGCCTCCGGGTCGAAGTACTGCCGGTAGGAAGGCTGACCTCCACCGCCGGGACCACCGTGAATAACCACGACAGGAATGCCATCGGGATTTCCGCTTTGCTCCCAGGCGATGGTGTGCATGTCCGAGACGGTCAGCATGCCGGTGGTGTGCGCTTCGATGGGCGGGTAGAGAACATCGGCCAGCGTCGTGGTGGTGTCAAGCATGGACCTTGGAAAGCAACGCCGTGCATCTTCCTTTCGCCATGAACACCTTCATGAGACGCCGCGGGTGGCCACCTTGCATGAGCCTGCGACCGGCGACGGATTTGTTCAGCGAATGGGCCGACGTCGGTCGGGATGAAGGCATGGAACGCGGCCACAGCGCCAGCGTGGACGTGATGCTTGACCGTCTCCTCAACGGGTGGAACCGTCCGTTCACGGCGATGGACATCGGATGCGGAAACGGTTGGGTCGTCCGTCGGCTTGCCGCACACGACCTGTGCCAGCACGCCAGCGGCGTGGACGGCGCACCGTCGATGATCGCCAAAGCACAGGCCGTTGACCCGGAGGGCGACTACGTGGAAGCCATGCTCCCGGCCTGGAAGCCGGACGAGCCCGTGGATTTGGTGCACACGATGGAGTGCTTGTACTATCTCGAGGATCCGCTTGGCTTTCTCCATACCATGCACGACGAGTGGATGAACCCCGGCGGCCGACTTGTTATCGGGGTCGACCACTACACGGAAAACCCGTCGAGCCACGACTGGGGGCCGTCGTTGAACGTCCACATGGCGCTCTTGAGCATCGCCGAGTGGACTGACGGGTTGGAAGCGGCCGGTTTTATCGACATCAAGGCAGAACAAGTAGGCGCCAAGGAAGGTTGGGCCGGGACGCTGGTCCTCACGGCTCATCGTTGAGGCGACTGACGAAACCCAAGGGTTCACCTTCAGGAGCGCAACGGCGCAAATCGCCCCGATAAAACGCACATTGCTGGCAGGTGAGCGACCCGGAGGGGAGGCGCCCGGGTTCGCCGTGATGAGTGTCAAGATGGACCGAAGCTCGCCAGTCCAAATGCGCCAACAAGTCCGCTTTGGCTTGTTCAAAGGCGCCCTCCGACAGTTCCACGATGCGGCCGTTGGCGCCCAACAGCAGTGCTGGTGGCAGGATGTGGCGGCGTTCGGATGCAGGTTTTCGTGCTTCAATGGCCTCCAAGGCCATCGAATACAGCGTAAGCTGCAAACGGTGTTCGTGTAAGATGGCCGCTTCATCATCGCTTTGTGGGACGGGATTGGTTTCCTCGGGACCCACCTGTTGGAGCGGGTGACCTTTGGAAGGGTCTTCGACGTTGAAGGCCCCCAAACAACCTCGCGTTTTGAGGTCCACCACCTTCAGCGCCCCTTGCCCGTGCTCGTCGACCAGCGCCAACACCAAATCAGCGCGACCACTGAAATCCATGTTGACGTGCTCAACCACCGATGGACCATGCGGCTCGCTTTCCACCGATTCACCCGCCGAGGTCGCCCGTTGGAGGCGCTCCCGATGGAAGAACGGAAGTTCGGTTCTCACCGCTTCAACCGTCCACCCGTGCAAGGTCGCTCCTTGCACCCACTGGCCGAGCAGGCCACGGTCGATGAGCGAACTCAGATGCATCAATCGCTCACGCCACGAGGCCTCAGGCGAGGACCCGGTTTGTTCAGCCCCAAATCCGAATTCGTTCATGACGCGCCCCAAGGTCTCTCCAGAGGCCAGATCGTCGTCGGCTTCGTGCAGCCATGAGGCGTCCAACGGCGGCGTCTGCTCCGACTTCGCACGAGGATTTCGCAGCCCGATTTCCAGCACCCGGTGCATCATCAAACCGAACGTGGTCGGCTCGGGCCATGCCCGCTGTGGAGGTGTTGCTGTCGAAGCCTGTGGGAGATGGAAGGGTTCGGTCGACCATCCCCGTACGTGTTCCAACCAGTACCGCCGTGGGCAAGCAAAGGTGGCGTCGAGGTGATGAGCAGCACCCTTGATGTTCTCTTGAAGACGAAGCGGGGGCGCCGTGGAGAGGCCGGTCGCTTCCATGGTCTCAAGATGCGTGGCCAGCGCCCGTGCACGTTGTTGAGGTGAGGTCGTGTCCACGGGGTCGAAGCACAACGGATGGTGGTACAATCTCAAACCGCTCAAGCCGTGCTCGCCAAGCTGCGAATCGTTCAACAACGCACGCGGGTTGAGCGCGGTTTGGTGCTGATGCGAGGAAAAAGGAGGCAATACAGGTGCCTCAAGTTCAGCCGCTGACACCCAAGGAGCGTCGCCACCAGCGCACCAGGTAGCTCTTCGTAGCCCCTCGATGAACATGCGACCCATCGTTCGTGGGTCGGGAGCAAACCGAACCGACAGCGTTCCACTCTCTTCATCAAAGGTCGAACGGTTGCCCGGGCTGCCCGTGATGATGAGTCGGTCTTTCACTCGGGTCAACGCTACGTAGAATTTCCGACGAAGCTCTGCCTTGTCCTGCGCCTTGTTCATCTCTGCCGCGAAAGCCCACAGGCCGTCCTCTGGGCGGTCTTTGGCTCGCCAGGGTTGAATGCGACCGGCCAACACCTGCGGGGTGACGAGGATGTTGTCCTGGACGGACATGCTGGCGTCGGCCTTGCCGGCTGCAAACAACCCCGAAACCACGACCACCGGCGCTTGCAGCCCTTTGGAGCCGTGAATCGTCATGATCTGAACGGCTGTTGAATCGGGTTGCGTAATGGCTTGGGGCCCTTGACGCCCCAAAGCACGAACCTCGACCATGCGGCGGTACATGGCGGCTGCATCGTGACCCGTGTCGTTGCCGATGGATTGGACAATGGCCACCCAGGCCTCGGCAAATTGACGTTGGGCGTCATCTGGATAGGCCACGAGCAAATCGGAGTGGTCGAGCACGGCGTCAAACACGTCGTACAAAGCGCCCCAGCTCATGAGTTGGTGAAGGTGAGCCAAGAGCGACCGAACGGCTTCGGACGGTGCATGTTCGATCAAATGGGGCAACACTTCAGCACCTTCCTCGAGCGAGACCATGGCCTCGTGCAACTGCCGTTCAGAGAGACCGACAACGGCAGAACGACCGAGTTCAACGCCCGCTTTACGCATGGTCGGACGGGCCATCAGTGCCAGCATCGCCATCAGCGGTTGAACCACCGGTTGCATGGACAGCAAGCCCTGTCGGTCGGCCATGACTGGGATGTTTCGTGCCCGAAGGCGATCGACCAAATCTGGCAGGTGTTTTCGTGAGTTGATGAGGATCATGATGTCCTGTGGTCGAACCGGTGGGCCTGCTTCGGTGACCGTGGTCCACGAAGCGGCTTCACTGTCCCATACCCTCGTGGATGACTCGTTGAGCAAGGCGTGAAGACGGTCGGCGAGCAATTCGTGTTCGAGGTGAACTTGCGAGGCGTTCGGGTCGGCGAAGGTGTTGACGGCCACGTCCAAGTCAAGGGGAACTTCGGTGATGGTGCCCGGTACCGGGAGGAGCCATTCCAACACGCCGGGGTGCTCGGTGGCGCGGGCCGGGCGAAGCCGTTGCGCCTCCGCATGCCAATCACCGGGAAGGTCGTGGTACCGAGAATCGAAGACCTCGTCGAACATGTCGTTCATGGTCTCCATCAAATCGTGCCGTGTTCGGTGATTGGAAGTCAAATCAACGTGACCTTCAGCACGGCGCAACAAGCGATGACCGACGATGGAAGGTTGACCCGCCTGGTCCTCCTCGTCAAAGCGAACAAAGGTGTGGGGGACAGAAACTTCGCCGCTGTGTTCGTTGGAAAACGACCCGGTTTCACCTCCACCACCCACGGGGCGGGGGTCGCGGCCACAGCCGGCCTCGCGAAGGTGGCCAAGGCGAGTCTCACCCTCTTCATCAATGTTGAACTGACGGATGGCTTCCACCGCTCGTCGCATCACGGAGACCTCGGCTTGTCGGAAACGGTAGATGCTCTGTTTCATATCACCAACAATGCACACGGTGGGGTCCCACGCACCCAACGGACCCGCAGGGTCGTCGGGATGACGGCGCCGGCGGCCCCACAGTCGGGCAAGCAAACGGTAGTGGGAGGGGTTGGTGTCTTGGTATTCGTCAATGATGAAAGCGCGATACTGGCGGCGCAGTTCGCCCAGAATGGCCACGCGGCGTTGAAGGTCTTCCAGCAGTGTTGGTCGATCGTTGAGTAGCGTGAGTGCGCGGGCGATGTGTGCGTCGGTCCACGGCTCATCGCCAAGCCCGTCCAATGCGTCGATGACCGCCGGCGGGTAGCGATGCCGGCAGATGTCGGGGCACCGGGCCAGCAGCAAATCGGCAGCAAAGCGCTGCATGTCGTCAAAATCATGCATGTTGTCGAGGGATTTTCTTCGAGCGAGAATTTGATTGCACGCCATGTGAATCACCTGAAGGTCGCTGAGCACCTGTACTTGAAGCTCGGCGGAGACGTAGGTGCCTCGGTCACCCGCCTCGCTGGGCAGCGGGTCGACCAAGGGTTCCAATCGAAGAGGGCTGTCGAGCGGCATCCCGTCAAAGCCGTCCATTGGGTTGAGCAAAAAAGCAGAGCGAGCCAACAAGCGGATGAGGGTGCCGTTGGCTGAATTTAGCAACGAACGCAAGCCAGAAAGGTGTGTTTTTCCAGCCTCGTAGAGGGCGTTTTTTTCGTCTTTTGAAAGCCCTGTTGCCCCCGTTTTTGAAGTCATGCCAGAAGGCCAGCCGTTGCCGTTGGGAAGGGCGTCCCTCGGGAAAAACGTGCATGAGGGTTTGACCAAACCTGAGGCCGTGGCGATGCCGAGCAAGGCCTTCCAAACCCACGAAAGTTGCTCGCCGGCCTCGGTTGGGAGCGGTTGCGACGTGACCCGTACGAGGTGATTGAATCGGGTCAGGGACGTCGTGGCCTCGGCCGGCGCAATGCAATTGGCGTGGTAGGGCAGGAAAGTTTGCACCCAATCGCCCAATCTTCGCTGCAATTCCTCAATGAAATTGGGGAGCAGGGTGGTCACCGGCTCAGCGATGGTGTTGAGCAACACGTCCACGGGAGCAGGTCCCCGGCCGTTCCAGGCCAAGCCCATGTCTTCTGCCCGCTGAATCATGGACCGGTGAGATTGTTCAACAAACAACGAACGGTCGAGCAATCCACCGAGGACAATCTCCGCTTGGTCCTGCCCGCCCAGTCGATTCACGAGACGGTTGCGAGCGTCCAAGAAGGCCTGATGATGATTCAGTACACCCGCTTCTCGAGCATCGTCAACGGAACGGATCCGCCAAACAGCGTGGAGCGTGTCTCGCACCATCAGTGGTTTTCGCTCCTCTGATACTTGCTGGTTGGAGGGGTAGAGGGCAACGAGGTCAACGTAGGGTTGCACCAGTTGGCTGAGGAAGGCATCGATGGTGGAAATGGGGGCTTCATCCAACCCAGAGAGGAGCATTTCCACGTCGCCGTCGTTGCGCAACCTCGGGTCAAACGCGCCGTCGCGGTCTTCGGGTGAGGGGGGGCGTGCCCGAGCCTGAGCGAGTCGATGACGGATACGTGCTTTGAGTTCAGCCGCTGACTTACGAGTGAAGGTGATGGCCACCACTTCTGAGGGGAGCAAGCCGGGCCATTCCTGCAGGGCCGTCCGTTCTCGTTTGGGTGCACGAAGCGCACCATGTCCAGACAGCGGTGTACGTGGCCCCATGGGAGTCACGTGCGTGGCTCGTTGGTCGGCTGCAAACAAGTGCTGAACATAGCGCTCGGCCATCACCGTCGTCTTCCCCGTGCCTGCGCCTGCATCGAGCGCAATGTGCCGGTCCAAGTCCAACCCAAGCCGCTGGCTGTTGTTGAACTGAATCATCAGAAATCACCTCCGCTGTACTGGGACACATCGCAGGAGTGAGCGACGGCACAATAGCTGCAGTGCGCACCCGGTGTGGGGTGAACGTGCCCTTGGTGGGCAGTGTCAACCGCTCGTTGAGCGACGGTCAAACGCTCAGCCATCCACCTTCGGAAGGGGGTCGTGGTCGTACCGCTCGGTGTGGACGCCGGGAAGTGTTGAGGGAACACATGGGTGAGTTCGCCGATGGACAGGTGTTCGCTCAAGGCAGCGAGGTCGCTGTCAAGTTCAACGTAGTGCGTGGTGGATTCCCCCACCTCGCTGGCACCAACACCGATGACGCGGTCGTTGGGATGCAGAAGTTCCCAAGCACGAGCGTACAGGGCCAACTGGAGGTCTTCAAACAAGCAGCGCATGTGACGCAAGCCTGCGGAAGCCGAGTCCGGGCCCCGAACGGTCTTCAAATCACGAATGACGACCAAGCGTTGCGCCGCTCGCGGTGCATCGTGAAGCGGGAACGGTGTCTCATGGTCATCCTCACCCAAGACGCCTTGATCGACGAGCACTGAGCGGAGGGTTTCGGGAAGGACCACGACGTCCACGCGGTCGGCGTAACCAAACAGACGGAAACCCGCCCCTTCATCTCCCCCAAGGGTGTCGAGCAGAACGGAACGCTCGCTCTCAACCCTGGGAGACCATTCCATCGCCACGGGAGCGGCGTGCTCCAGCGCGAGGTCAGCGTTCAACAATCGGGCGAGACGGCCGCGGGGAGGCAGTTCGATTTCACCGTCCTGATGAGCCTGCCAGGACTCGGGTGAGGCGTCGATGAGGTCCTTGGTGCGATGGACGGAAACGGCGTTGTGCCGGCCCAGCCAGTGAACATCCTGCTGGAGGAAATCAAGCACAGCATCCCACCCTGCACGACCTTCACCCATGGGGCCAAGATGGAGCGGTTGTGGCTCAGTGGTGATTTCACCTCCCATCGGAACCCCGTGACCATGCAGGATGGCTGCTTCCGTCTCGTGCACCACTTGACCTCGAATTCGGATGTCGATGTCTTCGGTGCTCATCTCTTCGTCGTCGTCGGCGCGGAGGTGTTGCTTCAACCACGCTTGGCGTGGGCACTTGAGCCAGGCCTCAAGGCGACTTGGCGACCACACCTCACGTTCGAGGGGCATGTCGAGCACGCCAAAGCGTTGTGAAAGGCCTGGTTCTGAAGGGACGTAGGGCGGAAGCGGTCGCGGGTCGACGCTGACGGAGACGGATTTCTCTTCACGATGACCCAGATGAGGGAACTCGGTGGCTGCAACGCCGTTCACCTTGAGCGAAGCACGGGTCGGGCGAAGCGTGACGGCATCAACGCTGGACAGATGTGCTCGATTTGACCAAGCAAAACTGGTGTGTTCGCCAAGGTGTTTGGCCAGCGGCTGCCGCCGCCTTCGATCGGCCTGAACCTCGCCTTCGTAGGCATGGACCAGAGCAACGGCATGATTGGGCATGACGTTGGGTTCGAGATGTGAGCGGACATCGAGACCGAGTTGTTGACGTCGGTCCCTTCCGCTGAAACCAAAGCGAACCGTTCGCAACCCCGACGTCGTGCTGGCGGTGGCGTGCATCACCGGTGTGAGCCAACTGCCGTGGCCGTCTTCGCGCACCGACCATCGGAACGGACGAGGTTCCCCTTCACCCTCATAGGTGGATGGCGGGAGGAACGAGGGAGGGGTTCGCATGGCCTCCCATGCCCCAGTCCGTTGGACATCTGCTAACCATTCAGCCAACGGTGCACTCGGGCCTCCGCCCTCTTCAGGAGAGGAATCAAACACGACCACCGTGGGGGCTGCGTTCAGCAAATGGCGAAGATGATGGCGCCCACGGCGAACCAGGCGGTCGGTTTGGAACAACCCAAGTTCAAGTTGGGCCGAAGCGTCCAGCCAAGGCGTGATTGAAGAGCGCATCGACCATGAATCAACGTCCATGCCAACGAGCAGCACCACGTCGGCGGTGCATCCGTGAGCGTCGTCGGGCGTAACCACGTTGATGCGGTCGGTTCGCGAAGTTTGGTGAGTGACCTCTGCTGAAGACCCGATGTGGTCGAGAAGGTCCACAAACGCAACGCCATGGTCCTCAAACGGAAGACCATGGTGGAGAAGTTGAGCCTTGATGGCGTTCAGGGCTTCCACGAGCGCCTGGAGGGCCCCAAAGCCTGCATCAAAGGGGGCTCGCCGCTGTTCAAACCGGGCCACGTCAATGGAGGTAAGCAACCACGAAAGCCACGCCATGCCGGAGACAGGAGAATCGGGCATCGGCAGTTCAACGCCGCTGGTGCACCCCACCACCGGGCGTCGCAGCAAATGGCGGTCCTCTGGGGAGAGAAGCGGCGCCCAAGTGCGTAGCAAACAGGCAAGCCACCACTGCGTCTGTTCAAGCGCCCTGGCCTTTTCTTCGGGACGTCGCTCTGCAAAGGAAGGCTCAGCCCCGGCCAGAACACCAAGCCAGCGGGCGATGGCGCCCGGGCCACCGAGCACGTGGAACTGCCGCGAGATGTCGTCCAAGACGGTAGCGTCAGGCTGAGGGCGCCACGTTCCCTCGCTGGGATGGTTCAACTCAGGAAACAGGTCGTCGTTGAAGGGGACTACGGAGGAGAAGAACACGCCCCGCAGTGATTCAAGCGACCAGGCGCTCATGCCCTGTGCCAACCGAGCGGCTCTGACCACGGCGTGATGCGTGGGTTGCTGGTTCATGGCGGCCGAGCCGGGATGCCACCGAAGGCCGATGGAGGCCAAGCCGTTGGACCAGGTCGTGGCCCGATCTCGAACGCCTGCATCGACCACCAACATGTGCCCGTCGTGGTGCGCACGGTACGCCTGAATCATGGTCAGGGCCGCCTGCATGCCGTGGCCTCGTTCGTCAAGGGTCACCCTCGTCAACCGGGTCGCTCGCTCACGTCCCACGTCGGTTTGCCACATCGTGGCGTCGCCGGTCCACGCATCGTGTGGAGGTACCCAATCGGGCAAGTTCGCTGTGGTGCACGGTGGTTCATCCACCAGGTAAGCGCCGTGGTAACCAAGCCGGAACGACCCAGGGTTGAGCAGCTGATGCACAGGAGTAAAAGTGGATACAGCAGTGAGGAGGTCTTGTTCGACTTCGTTGAAGTCCGGGGCGGCGTCGAGGACAATCAGGCCGGCCACTTCACTGAGATGAAACGGTATATCTGTGGCCGTCTGCAACGCCTCAAGGACATGTCGAGAAACCAGTGCTGGCAGCATGGCACCCGCCGCCGCTTCGGTCTCAAGGCACAAGCGATGGAACACCGCGGCGCCCGGGTCGCCCTCCCACGCAAAGGGGCGGCGCAGTTGGAGCAGTTCGCCGTGCAGTTGCTGAAGTCGACGTGTTTTCGTGAGTGTCCAACTGCCAATCCCCGGCGTGTAGAGGAACGGGAGTTCGGCATTCTCAGCGGCCGCAGCACACCGTGCGTGAAGGGCCATGAAGGTGCTGGATTCGTCATCCATCAGCACCGGGAGCCGGAGATCTACGTGCAGAAGGCGAACCAGGCGATTTAGGGTGAGATGATACTGGGGCGTAACCACCACGCCAGCCTCGTTCAAGCGCTCCAGGGTGCGTTGACGGTGCAGTTCCGTAGGATGCAGAAGCATGAACGGAGCGTGCTCCATGGGGTGGCAGAGGGCTTCGAACAGCCACGGTGGAAGACCCTCGCCTGCAGGGACGTGTTCCGATGTGATGCTCGGTGTTCCCTCCATGAAAACCGCCTGTTTTGGAGAACAGCACCGAGGCTATTTCAACATGCGCGGCAAGGATGTTGACTTCGCTGATCATTCCTATTGAAATTGGTGTCTCGTGGATTTAACTCCGTCTTTGTGAAATTGGCTCACTAAAGATGATGTCTAGTGTTCTCGATTGCACACCTCTCTATCCGGGGATGTTTTGGGAAGTTTCTTATAGTTCGAGCCCAATAAGAATATGTCTTGTCTCTCCCCCCGTGTTGAAAACCTGTTTTCCGGCCCGGGAGGAGACATTAAGAAGCAGAGATGCTGGTAATTGAATCCTTTATATGGGGTGGCGAGACATTAACCTAGGAGTTGAGAAAAATGATGATGAAATGCGATGAATGCAGCGGAAACCTGACGATTGATTTGACCCGTGGAGAGGGCATCTGCGATGTGTGCTCCTTGGTGCACCCCGTCCTTCACGACGACGCCGACACCAACAGCGGCAGCTCGCTTGGCGAAGGTCGCCACAACGAAGCCGTCAACATGGAAGCAGGTCACGGCGGCGCGAAAATGGGCGGCAAAATGAACCCCTTTGGCGACAAGTTTGACGGTCGAGGCAACCGCCTGACGGCCAAGCAACGCCGCCTCGCCGCCCGAATCGGAAAGTTGGACCGAAGTTCCCAGCGAGACACCGACCCGATGTACGCCCAACTCATGGCCACGCTCCGCAACATGTTCGGCGCTGACATGGCCAAGGCGGTTGAGCCGCTGGCACGTGCTGCTGCTCGCAAACTCACTCGCACCCAAGAAGCCACGCGCAAGACCTTGTCGCCCGGCGAACGCCGCCGCCTCAAGTGCCCAAAGACGGCCATCTGCCGTGCAGGTGGCAAGGAGCACCCCGAACTCCGTGGCAAGACTGACAAAGACAAGTTGCAAATCATGGCCTTGGCCATCGCCTCTATCGCTGCTCGCTGGTTCCGCACCGTGCGAGTCAACGAGAAGCAACTGATGGACACCTACGGCATTACGGCCAAGCAACTCAAGAACGCCAAGAAGACGATCATGCAGCACTACCAAGAGCGCGTGCGCCAGGGTTGGGCCGCACCTCCTCAACAACTCAGCCTTGCCGCTGCCCGTGAAGACGAGTTGGACAAGGTCGCTGAAAACCTGAGCGACGGTCTGTCAAAGCGCTTTGACGACGATGACCTTGGCGCCATCATGGACGCTTTCTTCACTGTCATGTCGAACCTGGGTGAGCCCAGCGTGGACGCCCCCACAGCCAACGTCCCCATCTCGATGGTCGCAGGTTGCGTCATGTACAACCTCCTGCGCCAGCTTGGCCTCCAAAACGGCAACCTCAGCACCGTGGCCAAAGCCGTGCAGCGCTCGGGTGCCGGCATCAAGAGTCGCCTCGAAGAGATGCGTGAACGCTACGAGAACGGAGATTTCCCCAAAGGAGCAGAACTCTTCTCCGACACGGTGGATGAAGCCGTTGAGAGCGACGGTAACGCCGATGAAGAAGCCGCTGACGAGTGAACCAAATGAAGTGGGGTTCATATCCCACTGACCGCTCCCACGAAGCATGCGTTCATCCTTTGCTCTGAGCCTTGCGCTTGCGTTCTTTCTCGGAACCATCAGCCCGGTTGCTGCCCTTCCAGCCAGCGAAGTCAACAACGGCATGTTGTTTGGTGGGCAGTGGACATCGGCCAACACAACGGCGGTCGAGACGTCCAATTTCAGCGATCTCAAAGCCGTCACGGAAGTCTACACCGCCACCTGGTGTGACAACTGTGTCGATGTTGAGCACGCCCTTGAGGACGTCAAGGCCGAAGGGCACCTGATTCAGTACCACTTCCACTCCACCCTCAGCGATCCGTTTGGTGTAGCCGAACTTGAACAGCGATGGCGAGACAAGTACGAGCCCAACTCCCCGCCCGGCGTGGTGTTCAACGGGACCATGAAGAAAGTCGGCAGTGTGGCCGACGATGGAACGCTTCAGAACGAATTCACCAACCTTGCCAAACAGGACTTGGGGCTTGGTCAAGGTACCACCTCGTTTTCCTGGACGCCCGGTGCTTGCGAAGATGTGTTCGCCTGCGGCACCATGACGTGGGACCTTGACATCGACGAGAAGCACCTCGACAACGCCAGCCTCACCGTGTACGCTTACATCGTGGAGACCGCCGCCGATTACGAAGAGGGGACCAACGGCCTGGGGACTTACCCGCACATCGTGCGCGAGATGATCGATGTTGGAAACACATCCCAAGGATCGATGATGGTGTCGCTCCCAACACCGCACGACGGCGACGATTTGGAGGTTCACCTGCTTTACGAAATCATGCCCAACCCACCGGAAGTGATGGAAGAGGAACCCGAACCTGTTGAACCCAATGAAGACACGCCAGCCTTGTCCGCCGTGTCGACGATGATGGTCGTGGGTTTGGCACTGGCGTTCACTCAACGAATTCGCCGAGACCGCTGAATTCACGGTCAGCCGGGTCGTCGAACTCAACGACGCGTTGCGTGTCCCGATGGTCGAGGTGAAGTTGCCATCGGAAGTGAGGTACTTCCCGGGGCGGAGCCACCACGTCGACGTAATTCCACCAGCGTGGTGGAGCCCCACGTACCCGCTGGCGGTCCTGCATGTCGCGAAGCAAGTCCGTCAGCTGCAAACGGGCATTGGGTCGTGGGTGATCTCGGCGAACGAGGATGGCGTGCGAGCAATCTTCCTCGTCCCTGACATAGCCGAGCATTTTCGCAGCACGTCTGAAGAAGTTGCGTTCAAGTTCGGACCGTACCGTCACTTGGAGGTCAGCATGCTGGAGCGCCAGTGGTCCGCCGTCACGGAGCGGGAGGCGAAAGTGAGCCCCCAACGGTTGATGGACCAGCACTTCCCATACCCGTGCAAAGACCTCGCACCAACGGCGTTCTCCGTCCCGTACATCGCCCTCCTCGTGAAGGTCATCTCCACGTCGATGAGGCATCAAGTGGTGGTAGCGTCGGTGGAAGAAGCCCTCCTGAATGCGACCGAAGTAGTCGCCAAAGCCCTGAATTTCCGTTCGTCCTGGCACATAGGGCGGCACGGTTTCCCGCCACTCGGCCACGGCTTCCTCAAGCGGGAAACGGCCCTCACGATCAAACACGGTGTGGAATCGTGCAGCCCAGCGTTCTGAGAAGCGTGGGCGGCGACGGCCATGGTGTCGGTTTCGAAGAAAGAGTTCGTGAAGTCCTCCACCCGGACGCGGTTCCAACTCGTCAACGGCGTCGCGACGGAACCATCGAAGTTGGTGCAAGAAATACCGAGGGGGATTGGCGGGCTGAACGACATCGTCCCGGAGGCGGTCAATCCACGCAGTGGGGATGTCATGCCGAGGGAAGCCGAACGGAGGATGATGAAACAGCAACTCCTCGAGGCTTTGGATCTCTGCCGATGCTTTGATGTCGTTGACCATGGAAAGAATGACACTTCCCATCGTGTCACCCAGCGGCAGGGTGTTGGCGAATTGTCCGCTATGAATGCAAATCGGCCGTTTGACGTTGGGTGTGATGTCGGTGACGTGCTGGATGGTGTACGGCGCACCGTGTTGGCCGTGTTCAACGGCCACCTCATACACGTGACCAAATTGACCGATGATCAAGGCTCGAGCTCGTTCGAGGAAGACCTTGGTTTCCAAGCCGTTCATGATGCTGTGACAAAACTCCAGCGAGCGAACCAGCGGCGCTGAAGGAAGGGTGCGTTCAATGTAGCCCACCGACCAGTTGTGCTGCAAGCCAAGCAAGAGTTTCCCCGGTTCGGAGTTCAGTGGGGAGAGCACCAGTGAGGAGAGGAACGCCCAGAGCGCAGGCTCGCTGGGCACTCGAATCAACCGCAGTGAACCGGAGGCCGTCCGTGTCCGAAAGCGAAGCGCTTTCAGGTTGAGATCCATTGCCCATTTTTGCGTTTCAGCTTGTTCGTGAGCCGGTTCAAGTTCCCGCCAAGCCTGCATCCACGGCGTGTTGTAGGCGTGGAACAAGCCCGGTGGATGGTGAGAGAGCGCTTTTTGGAACATCCCTTCCATGTTGGGAGGTTGCCGGTCAAACATTCGGGATTGGATGTCATGGGCCCACGCCATCATCGGCACGTATTCACGGGCTTCCATGTTCAGGGTACGGTCGATTTTCAATCGAGTCGACAACCACATCAACATCGCAGCCAAGGGACGATACGAGGGGCGCAATTCCCGGCGACCTCGGTGGTGAATGTACTGCACCATTCGCGACGAGTGGCGAAGTTCTGGATTGACGGAGGTCACACACACCAGCAGTGCCGGAATGTCCCACCCCTTTCGTTTGGACACGCTCTCCATCAACGAAAATACGACGAACAAACTCAGCCCGTGGAGGTCGCATCCGTTGAGGTTCCACGCACCATCGAGGTAGCGCAAAACCGACCCATCATGGAACCCGATGCCTTCCCTCAGCATGGCTTCTTGGCGTTGAGTGAGGTTGTCGCCGCACAGAACTGCTTGCGTGAGTTCCTCAAAGGCGCCCCACGATTCTGGCGGTTTGGTGATGGGATCGTCGTCACTGTCCAAACGAGCCCACTGAACATGGTGGAGGTCCTGGGTGTTCGCCAGCAGGGCGTTCCACTTTCGTGATGACGTGCCATTTGGTCCACCAAACAACGCCATCGCCCGTTCGTGCTCTTCTGGATGCAAGGGGGCGTTCCAGCCGCGCTGGGGCTGGAAATCGATCATCGATTGACACCAATCGCAGACATGGTCGGTGTCGGGGGAGGCTGCGTTGTGAACACACAGCGTTTCGCGTACGCTCGTCGTCATGAAGGAAATATTTCCTGACTCTTTTTGAAGGCTCAACCGAAGAGCCGCTGCGAAATGTCGGTGAACCGCTCTACATCCTCATCGGTGATGTGGAGATGCACCACCACGCGAATCCGGTTGTCACTCAGGTCAAACATGTCTACGCCATTGGCGGCGTACTGCTCGACCACCTCGGCCGCAGGACGGTTCGTATTGGCGTAGACCATGTTGGTCTGCACGGTGGCGAGGTCAACGGTGAATTCAGGGAGCTCGTTGAGCATGACAGCAATCCGCTGAGCGCGATCGTGATCGTCTTGCAATCGGTCAACGTGGTGGTCAAGCGCATGAAGGCAAGCCGATGCCAACAGGCCCGCTTGCCGCCAACCGCCACCGAACAATTTGCGCCACCGGTGGGCCTTCGCGATGAAAGCCGACGAACCGACCAACACCGAGCCAACCGGCGCGCCGAGCCCTTTGGAGAAGCAAATGGAGACTGAGTCGTAGTGCTGGCACATGCGTGCGACATCAACGCCCGTGGCGATGGCGGCGTTGAAAATTCGAGCCCCGTCAATGTGCGTGGCGCATCCCAAAGAGGCAGCGACCTTGGCGATGTCATCGAGCGTGGTTTGGTCGTAACAGGAGCCCCCTCCGAGGTTGGACGTGTTTTCAACGCACACCAGCGAACCGTTGGGGTAGTGGCTGCCCGAGCCTTCCGCCTTTCGAACGGCAGAACGGACCTGCCCGGGTGTCATGAGGCCGCCCTCGCCGTCCACCAGAGCGATGGAAGCACCGCACAGCGCTGCATAACCGCCGCCTTCGTAGCGATAGATGTGAGCGGTTTTGTCGCACACGATCTCGTCGCCCGGCACGGTGTGGGTTCGAAGGGCAATGGCGTTTGACATCGTTCCGGACGCAACGAACAGTCCGGCTTCTTTGCCAAACATGGCGGCCACGCGATCTTGCAGTTCAATCACGGTCGGATCGTCCCCGAGCACGTCGTCGCCCACCGATGCTTCGTGCATGGCCTGGCGCATGACGGTTGTGGGCTGCGTGACCGTGTCAGAGCGGAAGTCGATTCGGGAGGAGGGGTGTTCCCGCATGGAATTGGCTCAACGCTCTCCTTCATCAATGCGGTGATTAAAGCAATTTGAGATGGCCGGTCAACTCGTCAAGGGCCGTCTCGTTAAACGGGCCCAAGGCCAGCACCGTAGCAGAGCCTTTCGGAATCTGCGTGTGGCCCGCATCCCGGACAAGATGAACGGGGATGTCTCGCTGGCGAGCAAGGTGGGTGAGGCTGTCAAAGTCGGAGGCTTCCGGAGTTTTCACGCAGATTTTCTTCTGACCTTCGGCCAACCAGGCCTCGACATGTTGGGGGTGAGTCACCCCTGCGCCGAGGAACGCCTGGATGGAGGCATGACCGACCTGAGCGGCAATTTTGCCCTTGCCCATTTTCAGCGACTGATTGACCACGCACACCAATTTCATTGAGCCCTCCACCGGCGCTCTGGAGGGCGTAGGTGCCGTGATGCGATGAAGAAACGAACGCAGCCCCATCCTTTCACCTCACAGCGCATCCAAATGACGCAACAGGGTGTCCATTGCTCTTCTTGGCCCCATAATGCCGAGCACGGTCACCGTACCCGCTGGGATTTCAGTGCGCCCAGCATCCGTGACCAGCGCAGCATAACATCCGCTTGGAATAGAGGCGTGAAGCGCATGCATGGCTTCGAGGTCGCCCACACCCAGTACGACCTTCCTCGCACCGCCGGCTCGCCAACGCTCGAGGAGCCTTGTGCGACGAGCGGCGCGTACGACGTCGACCGCAGCATGGGCGCACTGAGCCGCCAGTTTTCCGGTGCTTAACGCCAGATCTTGCCGCACAATGAGGGCCATGGTCGGTGCATCATGCATCGAGGCCATGCAGTTCACCCGTCGCCAGCGCGTCATCTTCCAACGCGGTCAAACCGCTGAGGAAGCGATGGAGCATCGAGCCCGTCCAAACGGCAAAGGCGACGTTGCCAAGGGCATGGACAGCATCAAAGGGAAGCCCTTGGCCGACCAAGATTGCAAATTGACCAACCGTCATGCCGCCGGTGACCAACGACAGCGTCGATATCAAACCAAACAGCGGCGCCACCAAGGCTGCAGCAAGGTACAGACGAGCGTGGTTGAGGCGTCCGTCGACGATGAGGTTCGCTTTGGCACCGACCACCGCTACCACCGACCAGCCCAAGGCCTGGAAAAGGGTCCACCAGCCGTGGCTGATGAGCAGGTTGGAGAGCAGGGTGACAAGGATGGCAAACGCAACGCCGCGCTTGGCGCCCAAGTGGGCACCGACGAGCAAAGCAGCCACGGTCACGGGCTGAATGTTCGGGAGCGGTTGCATGACGACGCGCAAGGCCGCCATGGCGAGCACCATCGTGACCAACATGGCCGCTGTCATGCGGTTCGCTCGTGGCGCTGAGAACAAGAACGCAAACGCTGTTCCAACCAAGGCGACGTCCACAAGGGCAGCGCCGGTGGGGGACAATTCTGGTCCATGAACCCCCAGCGCTTTGAACATGAACCGTCCGAGAAGGCGGCCAGCCTTGAGGCTTGCCACCCTCAAGCCAGATGCCACCGCAAGACGAGGGTGGTCTCAATCTCGGCCTCGTCCATCGCGAACACCCCGCGCTGGTCGTTGACGGTGTATTCCCATCCTGTCGCTTCCACGCCGTTGATGGCCTCAAGGTAGAGTCCAATGCCGGTCACCTCGGTTTCGAGGGAGAGATTACGTTCTTCCGCTGCGGCCGCCGTCAACGCCCAAACCGTTTCATGTCCAACCAAACCACCAACCACAACGGTTTGATCTGGCAAATCAAACACGACGATTTGGGTGCCCAGCCATTCGTCCGGCCAGGACGGGTCCCATATCGCCTCCTCGGAATACGATTCTTCTTCCACCAACCAGGCATTCCATGACGCCGCTAGGTCGGAAAGCATCAGCAACGCCACGGCCACGGCCCCCAAGGTCAACAGACGCCATGCATCCGTGGTCCGTCCTCGGTTCGACAACCACGCTGCTCCAACCAAGCCGAGGGTGATCGCTGTCAATCCGATGAGCGGGGTTGATGTGGTTGTTGCTTCCTCCCCGCTGCTCGTGCGATCAATGGTGTACGCCATCAGCACGCCCGCATCGTTGCCCAAGTACATCCCAGTGGGTGTCCACGCTGGTGCCGAAGTGCCGTAGCCGTCGTAGGGTGTAGAAAACAGGCTCACTTCACCCAGCGTCCCGTTGTCGTTCAACTCAGCGCTCAACCAACCGCCCTCATCGGTGTTCACGGGGGCAAAGAATTGGCCGGGCGAACGCCATCTCATCTCGCCGTTCACCTTGGTTGGATACGTGTCGACGACGATGCAATCAGGGTCACATTGAACGGAGGTCAATCCATCGCTGTCGCCCAGCACAACGGTGGTGTCCATCACCAGCGGGATGGCAGGCGAACGGCCCAGCACGGCAAGTTCTGCAAGCGTGCTCGACGTGCTGTTGAACAAAAGCAAGCGACTGAGGCTTGTTTCCTGAACGTGAAGCAGCAGACCCCCGCCCATGCTGACGGGTGCGTGGCGGAGGGAGGCGGAGAGGTTGTGAGTCTCGAGCACCGTGCCGTCGACCGCGACGGACCACAACTGACCGGCTTCATCGCCCAACCAATAGGCGCCGTCGTGGAGAGTGACGCCGTTGCGCCATCCATTTCCGAGATCTGTTTGGAAAGCAACGGCACCGTCTGCAAGACACAAACGCATCAGACCGGTGCGTGTTGGCACCACCACATGGTCGCCATCGACCAGCGGCGCTCCCGTGATGCCCCATCCGTCCACTGTTGAGTTGGCCTGCCAGTTCACGGTCCCGTTCGAGGGATGCAGCGCCGTGAAGGCACCGTCCGCCCATCCTACCAAGAGCAGGGTGGGCCACGTCCCGCAGGGGCCTGAACCGGCCTCCACCATGACCAACGGGGCCATGTCGTGTTGGGTGGTGGTTTCGCTGCGGTACGTCCAACGCTGTTCGCCGTCGTGGGAAAACGCCAGGACTTCGGGCCGTTCATCGCCCGTCCAAAAGCCGGAGGTTCGAATGTACACGTGCTCGTCATCCACCAGCGGAGACGTGGTGATGTAGCCCGGGCCGAGGTCGGCTTCCCACGCAGGCACCCACGACTGCGCAGAGGCCACCGGCGTCAGCATCAGGAGGGTCAAGGCAGCGAGCACCAACGCCGCTCGTTTCATCGGCCGTTCACTCCAACACGGCTTGAATCGCAGCCCGAAGCAACGCGCTGACTTCCTTTCCGTCAGCGCCGCCGGCCGCCTGCATGACCACGCCCATCAGGGGCCCCATGGCGCCCATGCCGCGCTCTTTCACGAAATCCAAGCGTTCAGCCACGATGCCCTGAATCACCTCGTCGAGACCACCGATGTCGGCCGGTGCCAGCGCGTGTGCGGCGCAGTAGGCTCGTAGTTCATCCAGCGAAACGAGGTGCCCGCTGTGGGCTTCCACCACTCGGTCAACGTGATCGCGGGCCAGCGCCCCTTCCTCCCGAAGCGCCAACACGTTGGCGAGGGTTTCGGGCGATTCAGTGTCGTGGTTCAGCAACAGGGCAGCCCATGCCTTGGCCGGAAGGGCGGCGACATGTTCGCAAAACAGGTCATCCAATTCTCGAGCCAGCAGTTGCTCCGCTTGATCGGTGGACATCTCATAGGTCGCGAGGCGGTTCGCACGGGCTTCATCCGACATGGGGAGCGACGTCATCACCGCCGACCAATCGGTCACATTGAGCACGCGTGGCGGGACGTCGGTTTCGGGGTACATTCGGGACCGCCCCGGGAGGGGGCGCATGGGTGAGGTAGTGCCGTCTTCAGGTGCACCTTTCTTCACCACGACATTTCGAACTTCTTGGGGAACTCGGTGCCACGCTAAACGAGCCCGGTCGAGCACAGCTTCGAGGGCCAAACGGGCTTGCCATGCAGGAGCGCAGCACAACACAAAGGCGTCGCTTTCGGCCAGCTTTAGGCTGGAACGAACGGCGCTGACTTCGTCAGTGGTGATGCCGTAGGCGGGCAACTCATCGGCGTGGAAGATGCCCTTCACACCGGCCAATTTGGCAGCGCCGGCCAGTTCACGACCGAGACGAGGCAGTTGGGCACCGTCGTCGTCCTTCGTCTTCGTCCCGAGGCGCCCCAATAAGCCCTTCAGCGGAAGCGCCATCATCAGCGAGCCGCCACTCAATCCGTCAGCGATCATGCCCGACTGGGTTGAGGAAAACAAGGCCGAGACATCGTGCAGGTCGAGTGGAAGATGCTCGGCCACGGCCTGAGCAACCTGTTGTTCGGTTGCCTCGTCGTCATCATCCCGGTGAGGGGAGAGGGGCGAGAGGTTGAGGTCGGCGCGAAGGTCGTTGGCCAAGCGATAGAAATGCAACTGACGAGCCATCTCAAGACGGATGATGGTCGGAATCCAATTGAGGTCCTGGCACCCTTTGATCTCCACACGGTCGCCGGCGGCGATGGAGACGTTGAGGTCTTGACGAATGCTGCCCAAGCCTCGGCGAACACGTCGGGTTCGGCGAAGGACACGCCCCAGCGCGATGGCGGTGGTCTTGGCGTGGTCGGGGGAGCGGACATCGGGCGATGTCGCGATTTCAATGAGTGGCAGTCCCAATCGGTCGAGGTTGTAAATGACTTGCTGGCCGTGTCCGAGGTCAACCGTGTCCAATTTCCGGGCGCTGTCCTCCTCAAGGCACACCACATCAACACCTACGGGCCCCTCGGACGTCTCGAGGGCGCCGTCCGTGGCGATGAGGGACGTGCGTTGAAAACCGCTGGTGTTGGAACCGTCCACCACCGTTTTTCGCATGGTCTGAATCAACGAAACGGGCTTTGCATTGAGGAGGGCGGAAACGGTGAGCGTGATGTCGAGAGCGTCTTCGTCGAGAGCCAGCGGCGGTTGTTCGTCAAGTTCAATGAGACCAGCGTTGGGCGATTGAGCGTAGACAAACGTGCGATTTCGCTTGGACTCAAAGCGGGCAGCGACGTCGACGGCTCCCCCTTCACCACGGCTGGCGCGCAGGCGACGCTCAAAGGTCGGCCAGTCGTCGGGGAGGGTATCGATGGTGATGTCGTAGAGTTCGCCGGTCTCTCGGGAGTGCAGTTTTCCCGTGGCGAGTTGTTGGTGGACCTCAAGACCGCACATGAACCCCAATTGGTCAGGGTCCAACTGCGACGGCTGGTGAACATCACCTTGGGGTTCATCGGCCATGTGCTTGCCAAGCGCTCACCCTTCATGAGCACAACCCTTGATTGAAACTCAAACAATCTGGAGGGTGTCGTAGCCGGAAGGTCGCATCATGCGCCCGTCTCGGCACAATTTGTCGATGATGTCCTCCGCCTTGCTGCGCGGAATGTCTCGACGTTCAGCTTCGGTTAACACGTCGAGTAAATTAGCGGCCGTTCCCGAATCGTTTTGCAGTACCGAAACGATATCGATGATGGTTTTCTCTTGGTTTCGGACCTTTCCTTTCTTGCCTGACTCGATGGTCGTCATGTCAAAGTTCTCGCCCATGAGTTCGTGCCGCCAGGTCTTCGTCAGTCGGATGGCACGCTTAGCGTCATCAGCGGTAGCGGTTTCAGAGAGGCGGATGCGTGCGCTGGCTTCAGCGAGACGAGAAAGGGCCTCGAGTGATCGTGCGGTGATGGCCACGCTGTCCTCGGATTCTCCGCCGGATTTTCTCGTTTCCACGTAGTAGGCGACGATCATTTCTCGCGCCTCGTCGTTGAGTTTTGGATGGAACATGCGTTTGGAATAGGCCACGTACTTTCGAAGGAGTTCCCGGGGAAGCACCTCGTACGTGCCATCAGCCTTCTTGGCTTCTTTTCGCTGGGCCGTGGAGCGGGTAGGGTCGGGAATGGTGCCTTCCTTCACGAGCAATTCACTGCTTCCCTTCAGCCTGTTCGCGATGATGTGCGATGCAATTTTTTCGTCGTGGGATTCGTTGGGCGTATCGGTCAACAACCAAATGATGTCAAATCGAGAAATCAAGGGTGGCGCGAGGTTGATCTGCGAAGTGAACGGGACATCGCTGACCGGCTGGAAACGCCCGCTCGTGGGGTTGGCGGCAGCGAGCACAGCGCAACGGGTGCGAAGGCTGGCGTTGATGCCGGCTTTGGAAATGGAGATGCTCTGCTGTTCCATCGCTTCGTGCATGCTCGAGCGGTCGGCCGCGTTCATTTTGTCGAATTCATCGATGGCTGCCAAGCCAAGGTCGGCCAGCACCAAGGCACCGGCCTCGAGGGTCCAGCGACCGTCAGCTGCCGCATCCTGCACGGCGGCAGCAGTCAGCCCTGCAGCGGAAGCGGATTGACCGGAAGCAAAACGTCCACGTGGTGAGATGGTGGACATGTAATGCAGAAGTTGTGATTTGGCCACACCGGGGTCGCCCATCAACAGGATGTGGATGTCGCCGCGGTTTCGGGTGCCGTCTTCGTTGACTTGAGCTTCGCCGCCAAAGAGTTGGAGCATGAGTGATTCCTTGATCTTCTCCATGCCAAAGATGGAAGGTGCAATGCTTCGCGTCAGCAAGTCGTAGACCTGAGGGTCTCGGGCGATGTCGCGGATTTCGTTCTCCTCCTCTTCGGAGATGATGATTTCCTCCAGCGGGATGTTCTGCCGTTCCAGCGAATGGATACGAAGGAAGATGTCGAACACCGGCGTGTCCTTGCCGCCTTTGCGCTGAGAGCGGATGAACAGGACACCGTTGGCCTTGACGCGGTCACCAGGGTTCAGCCGGCCGGCCAAGTCTTGCTCGCCAATGCAAAGGATGCGCTCGGGCTGAATGCCGCCTTTCATCTGCTCGGGAAGTTCCTGAAGTTCAATGAATTGCGAGTTGATGAGATGGGAGGCCTGCTGCTGGAGCAAGAAGCGCGTTTGTCGCTTGGGTCGGCCGCAGCCGCCGTCGATTTGAGAGCACTCCAGGGGCTCGATCAGTTCCTGCTCGTTGGGCTGGTTGATCTCCATGCTGTGCCCGCAGGCCACGCATTCGAACACGGCCGAGTACAAGCGAGGGCGAACACCGGTGATCTTGGTCGTGACGGCATCGATGGCGATCATCCGTCCGATGTCATCGGCGCGGAGTTGAGACACCGTTCGGACCTGGTCGCTTGGAAGATGGATGATACGAACGAACGGCATCAAGTTCCCTTCACCGGCGTCCAGCAGGAATTGGCGCAAGGCCTGATTCGCCGCACGGAAGTGGTGGTCGGGGTTGGCAAGGATGTCCTGAGCGAATTCGTGGTCGTAGCCCTCAACCTCACGGAACGACACCTCAAGGGAACCCTCGTCGGGCCACATCTTGGCGAGGTTGTGAATGGCTTCGGAGTACTTGTCCTGGAGGAGAGAAGTCCAACGAGCGGGGAGGTCGAATTCTTGAATCGCACTCACCATCTTCACCTCCGGGCGTTAGCCATTGTAGGCCACGGTATTTATCAATTCTCGATGCGGTAATGCACCCCTCTGTTTCCACTGGAGAATTGAGGCCGCGCACACCCCTTGTTTTCCACGCTTCGAGCGTCGTGTGGAGAACCGCCGGCGGCGAAGAATCCATGTAGCCTCAACCGTACCTTTGGCCATGAAGGTCACCTTCGCTCATGGTTTGTGGTCCAGCGCCGACAGCAGCAAAGCAGCATGGATGCGAGCCCAGGGGTGGGACGTTACCACGCTTGACATGCGGAAGTACGGGTGGGACCAAGCCAGTCAAACGCGCGTGGTCCTCGAGGCCATTGACGAGTTGGGTCCGTTTGACGTGCTCATCGGTTCCTCGTTCGGTGGCCTGGCCACGGCCAATGCTGCAGCTCTACGTCCCGAAGCCGACCTTCGTCTCGTCCTGTTGGCACCCGCTTTTGGCTACGATGAACTGGTGGCCTCCACCCTCGGCCAGCAAGCCATGGAGGCGTGGGAACAGTCCGGCACCCACACCTTCCAACCCCCCGGATGGGACGAACCTGTCATCATGCCGTGGTCCTTTGTTGAGGTCGCACGAACACATTCGTGGCCCGCGCTGCACCACCCAACGGCCATCCTTCACGGGACCGGGGATGATGTCGTGCCGCTGACCAACAGCGAACGAGCCAAAGGCGCTCTCGACCACGTTTCCCTTCATGAAGTGGACGATGGCCATCGGCTTCACGAGAGTTTGGGTGAACTGATTCCACTCACCCGCCTCGTGATGGACGCGTGAAACCCAAGCGATTCCTTCATGAAACGCCAACCGATGGATACGCCATGAGTGAGCCCATGGACTACGCCAGTGCGGGGGTTGACATCGATCTCGAGGGTTCAGCCGTCGCCTCGCTCATCGGTGCCCTGTCGAAGAGCGTCCGACAACCCGGGACACCAGGCGCCCCCGTGGACCTTCCTGGCGGATTTGGCGGGCTGATCGAATTCGGTGACAACCTGCTCGCCATGGCTACTGACGGCGTGGGTAGTAAATTGCAAATTGCCACGATGTTGGAGCAGTGGGGCGGCGTGGGCATTGACTGCATGGCCATGAACGTCAACGACCTGTTGTGCGTGGGTGCTG
The DNA here is from genome assembly GCA_964228815.1 of Candidatus Poseidoniaceae archaeon. Lineage (GTDB taxonomy): Archaea > Thermoplasmatota > Poseidoniia > Poseidoniales > Poseidoniaceae > Poseidonia. Next base: position 12,983 of record CAXRAL010000008.1, on the reverse strand, counting down.
AACCCATCGCCTTTGTTGACTACGTGGCCGTTCCAAAGCCCGACCCGGCCATCCATGCTGCGCTCGGCGCTTCCTTGGCCGAAGCGTGCCGTCTGGCTCGTGTCACGCTCGCAGGTGGAGAAACCGCTTCACTGCCCGGCATCGTCACGGAGCTCGACCTCTCGGGCACAGCCCTCGGCTGGCTGCCCAAGGGACAAGCCATCACCGGCGAACATCTCCAAGACGGTGACGTGCTCATCGGGCTGCCCGCTTCGGGGATTCATTCCAACGGCTATTCCTTGGTTCGCAAGATCGTCGAACATGCCGGCTTGACCTACACCGATTTCGCACCGTTCAATGCCGACCACGACGGACGAGCGCTGATGCGTTGGACCGATGGCGCCCCCACCTTGGGCGAAGTGGTCCTCAACCCCACCCGAATTTACTGCGACCCGGTGGTTGACCTGCTCAACGCTGCTCGCGGCGACGCACCCTTCAACATCGAGCATGTGAGAGGGATTTGCCACATCACGGGTGGAGGGTTGTCCAACCTGCTCCGCCTCCATCCCTCCCTGGGATGGGACATCCATACTCCACTCCCGGTGCTTCCCGAGTTCACGTGGCTCCAGTCCGCCGGCGGTGTGGAAAACAGAGAGATGTACCGCACGTTCAACATGGGCATGGGCATGGTCGTCGCCGTGGACGCCAACCATGCATCCGCTGTCGTTGACTGGTTGCAACAACGCATGAAAGGGGTGGCTATCGTCGGCCATGTCAGGGACCACGGCCACCGTGTGACCCACGCCATCGAAGGCGTGGAATTCTCACATTACTGAAGGCCGTCCGCATCGGTGCGGTCATGAGGGAGAGGGCGCTGGCAAGGCCATGGCCGACGCTTCTGGTTCAACCGAGCGCGACGGCCACCTCTGGATGGAAGGCAAGACGCTGGTCCAACTGAGCGCCGACCAAGATCGCCCGACGCACATGCCACGAGGACCCGCCAAACGCACGGGTCCTGGCTTCCTCAACCCCGCCATGGCACCTGCTCGGACCCGCTCCGTGCTCCTGTTGGCGGATGCACTGGAGCACGACTGGTTGGTCAAGCCAAACCACGACCTCCGGGCCTTGGATGCGTTGTGCGCCACGGGGGTTCGTGTACGCCGATGGCGAAACGAAGTGCCCGCCGAGCACCAGCAACGCCTGCGAATTACCGCCAACGACCTTGACAACGTGGCCCTCAACCGGCTCATCGCTGCGCATGAACAACACCCACCAACCACCCGTGTTGACCATGCGCTGGAGGATGACCGCTACGAGCGACTGCCAAGCGGCACCATGCACAACGGGCTGTTCGTGATGAACAACGATGCACGAATCGCCCTGATGGAAGCGGCCTACCAGTGGGTCGACCTTGACCCGTTTGGTTCTCCCGTCAACTTCCTCGACGCTGCCGTTCAGGGCCTGTCTCGTGTGGCCTTCCTTGAGGTGACAGCCACCGACACGGCGGCGTTAACCGGGTCAAGCGCTTCCTCGGGGCAGCGACGCTACGGTACGAAAGGCATCGTGGACAGCTACGCTCACGACGATGCGGTCCGAGTGCTCCTCGGCCTCATCGCCACCACGGCTGCGCGCCATGACCGATGCGTTGAACCCGTTCTGGCCTTGTTTGACGGACACCATGTACGGGTGAGCGTGAAAATTCGTCGCAGCCGTGAGGGTGCTTCCGACGTCCTCCAATGCATGGGGTGGCGAGTTCGCAACGAAGATGGAACGTATCGATTTGTGCAACACCCCACGCCCGATGAGGTCAGCAAAGCCAGCGGCCCCATGTGGATCGGCCCGCTGTGGGACAAGGACATCGCCGGTCGAATGACCGAAGAACGTGCCATCCAGACTTGCTTTCCGACGAGGGAGGAACTCGCCGACCATCGCCATCATGGGCTGGATTGGAACGAGGAAGACTCAGAGTATGCGCAACGTGAGCTTCGTCGAAGCGTTCGCTACATCGCCGAGGCTGCCGATTTGATGAGCCGTGAACACACCTTGTATCACATGGACGATGTGCCCAACATGGCTGGCACTGGTCAAGCACCCAAAATGGAGGTGTTGTTTGAAGCGCTTGTCAACGAGGGTCACGCCGCCGCAAGGGTGCCCGACATTGACCCGTTTTTCGTCACCGATGCCCCTCACGATGATGTCATCAAAACGGTACGAACGTTGCTCGCTGATTAAGCGTCAACCGAACGACGGGTCGACATCCGTCACGTTATCGTCTTCGGGCGCCGGAAGCATTTGCGACGCGTTCTCGATGATGTCCCGCACGCTGTCCTCGATGGAGCGAGCGTTCTCGATCAGTTCCGTGAGCGGAATTTCAAGACCGGTGAGGTCGCTTACGGCTTCCACGGCCAGCGCTGCGGCCCGGGCGTCGGGGTACATCGGGCTGGCTTCGGACAGCAGCGCCGTGATGTCAATGCCGAGTCGGTCGCCCTCGCCCAGCAAGAAGCCGGTAATACCGGAGACGATGCCCTGCTGAATGGGTTCGATGTCAAGGCGCTTGAGGCGCTCTCGTGCGGCAGGTGTGGACCCGACGCCGAACAATTCGCCGGTGCTGAGCTCTTTCTCAGGACGGGTCAGGCCGTCGATGATGATCAGCCGGTCAAAGCCGCCCTTGGTGAACCACTCAAGCACCGTGGTAGCGAACGGAATGTCCGTTTCGTTGCCAAATTGAATTTCAGACGTGAAGACACCGATGCCGTCGCCCTGATAGACGCGAACCGGGTGCTTAGGCACCTCGTCGTGAATCAATGCAACCGCCGGGAAATCCTTGTTCATGACCGTGCCAAGTTGGCGAAGCCCCAGGGTTTTGATGATGTGGGACGTTGAGATCACACCCACCATCCCAGCGGTGGTGAATCCGCACACAGCCGTCCCGCCCGTTCGTGGGTCGGCATCTTGGTGGAGAACCAAGGCATAGGATTGCAGATTTGCATCCATGGTACTCCCTCCGTTTTCTTTCCAATCAAGGTCCTGTAAAAAGGCTCACGGGTGGCTCATTCTTCCCAGACGGCCCAGTCTTCCCAACCTTCTTCGCGGTACCACCAGGTACCATCCTCGTCTTCCCACCACTCTGTGCCGTTCTCGTCGACCGAAATACCGTCGTCTTCTTCGGTGGCTTCTTCGTCCCACGTTTCCTCTTCGTCGTAGGACGCTTCTGCATCCTCCGCTTCCTCGGCCGAAACCGCATCTTCTGCAGTGGCGCCGAACTCAAACGCATCAGCGCTGCTTCCCAGCGAGGGAGAGGCGGCCAGTCCTTCAGGTGCATCGCTGTGGAGCGATTTGCCTGAACCCTTCAGTTCGTCAAGTGATTTGGAGGCGCCAAGGTCGACGCTCTTTGAGCGAGTCGACGGTTCGGGGGCAGCCAAGGCTTGCTCGAAATAATCCTCCTCGTCGTCATCGTCGTCATCAAAGTCCAGGTCGCCACGGCTTCGAAGGTAGAGCACGCCACCCACGCCAACTGCGATGGCGATGAAAAGGCCGATGCCGACCAAAACGGGCGTCATCGCACCTTCAGCCTCGTCTTCAATGGGGTCGTCGTCAACGACCTGCACGGGCATCTCACCGAGCGTCCAGACAATTTCTCCCTCGGTGGAAGCCGTGTCCTCGGTCATCGAATCGCAGGCGTCATCTCCTACGTCAAGACAGGTGAGGGAGATGATGTAGCCCTCGCCTTGGAGACCAGGGAACATGCCCTCCGTTGGGGCATTGCGAACCAATGAGAAGGTCACGTCAACACTTCCGTTGGCTTCCACCGTCACCGAAGGGCCAGCGGCCTCGTTCCAGACCAATTCGATGGGGGGCGGCGTGCCGGGAATGACCTTCCATGCGAATCCAACCATGACGTCGAAGGGGTTTGGGTTGGTGACCGTACAGGTGATGCCAACGTCCGTGGCGTTGCTGTCCCATTCGTAGGTGGCCGTACCGCAATCAACGGTGGCGGGAAGGGTCACGTCGGGGAATGTCGGGCCGGTGGTCTGGTTGGTCTCGTTGGTGGTGTTGGTTTCGTTGCCCGCATCAGGTGCCGAAGCAAAGGCAAACGAGTTGGAAAATTCTGGAAGGTAGAACGTCGGAGGTGAGGTCCCGAGTTTGACCACCAAACGGCCGTCGTAGGCGCCGATGCCTCCGATGGTCAGTTCGTTTCCTCGGACTTCAGCCGTGCCGTTCTCAGTCTCGGTTCCAGATGCGTCGGTGGCGTGCCACTTGACCGCCATGTTGGCCAAGTACATGCTTTGCGTGCTGTCTTCGGCCTCAACGTCGATCACGGTGGAAAATGCCCCCGCATCGTCAACAGCGACGGGTCCCTCGGCCGAAAGCGAAACCACGACCGTCCCGAAAGCTTCGGCTGAGGCCGTCGTCGGTGCGAGGGGTTGGACGGTGGCGTTACCCACATCGCCTTCCCAGGTCATGTTAAGGTGCATCGGACCGACGGCGTCAATGGGTCCAAGCTCCGAGAGAGCATTGAGGGAAATCACAGCATGTCCGGTTTCGTTCGTGGTCAACTCCATCGAGTACGACTCATCAAGGCCGTTGACCTTCAGGAGCAACGTTGCACCAGCGATGCCGGTCCCGTCTTGATGCAGGTGGGCGAGGCCGTTGAGCGGTTGCGAGCGAGCGAGGAGGACCAGCCCGTCAAGCGTGTTGTCGGAGAAGTCCGTGTAAGCGACATCGAGGGTGGTTGGCAACGCCGTGTCGTTTCGGGTGTAAATCGGCCCGATGGTGGTGACGTTGGTGGAGGCATTACCGTACACGTCAACGCCGATGGCGGCGACGTAGTAGGCAAGGCCATCAACAAGCGAAGCGCCCGTACTGTCCTGCTCAGTGCTGAGGGACAGGGTCGTTGCGTTGGTCGTCAAGACGGTGTCCAGGCCAGCAACGTCCGTGAAGTCGTTTGGTAGAAGGTACACGAGATGTTCAACGATGGAGGCATCGCCTGAGCTCCACGAGATGGCCATGACACCGCCCTCATCGTCCGGCACGTCGATGGCCGACACGTTGGGAATGTAGGACTTGGGCGTTGGATAAGGAATTGATACACTCAACGGGGCCGAGAGATTGCTGGTGACACCAAACCGATGGATGCTCTGCACCCAGTAGGTCCAAGATTGACCGGGTTGGACGGCGACGTCGATGGTGTTGTTCGCCAGGGTCGTGGCGTAGGAGGTTTGCAGGTCAACGGCTTGGCCAGTGGGCGACCGATAGATGGCGAAGTCCAGCAGATCGTCTCCGAAGTCGGTGATGGGTTGCCAATCAATGACCACGCGGTCGGGTTGCACGTCCGAGAGTTGGAGCACGGGCGTAGGTGGAAGCGCAATGTTGGGTGCGCCGTCCACGTAGGCGACGGACGGGTTCTTGATGACAAAACTCCCGTCGGCCGAGGTGTTGAATTGGAGCGGTACGGTCAACGTTCCCGTTCCGGCTGTCATCTGTTGGTTAAGCGCGTTGCTCAAGTTTCCGGCAAGGCTGGGGTTGGTGTTCACCAGGAACTCTGCCGTGTATCGAATGTCGAGACCACTGAAGGTAAAGTCGCCCTTCGTGAGGGAATGCATGGAGAAGTTCACCCAGCCCATCTGGATGCCGTAATCGTCCGAGGTGTAGGGAAGGCCCGGGCTGAGGACATTGAGGGTCTGGGTGAGGTTTCCAGTGTTGTCCTGGATCATCAACATGGACAAACCATTGCTCCCGTTTCCTGCGTAGCCTTCTGCTTCAACGTCTGCCTGCCCGTCTTGGTCCATGTCGTAGCCGACCTTGTGATAGGCAGAGATAAACACACCGTACTGCGAACCCTCGCCGACGAGGACGAGGTGCTCGTTTGAGCCGTCGCCGTCCATGTCACCGTAGTGAACAGCGCGTGGAGCCGTTCCGGGGAAAAACACATTGGAGGCTGTGCCGCTCACACGATTCGCTGAATTCCCAGAACTGGTGAACCCGTAGGCGGTAATGTTGCCGGTGACCGTGGCGGGGTTGCCGTCTGGGCTCCCTTGGTTGGGGACGAGAAGATGGGCATCAAGGTCCATGTCGTAATCCAAAATGGTGGCGTTGGTCAGTGTCAACAACCGGTTGTGATTGTCGCCATCCCAGCCGAGAACGCCCCGGTTTTCGATGGAACGATGACCTGAGGGACGAGGGGCCAAGATGTCCAAATCCTGATCGGCGTCGAAATTACCGACGATGGAACCGGAAGCAACCCCTGAGATGACGCTGGTTCCGACGGAGACATCAGATGTGCTGGGCGACCAAAACACCTCGTTGGCGTCCCCGTTGGCCTGAGCCGCGATGAGGGTTGGGTTGTTCTGTGTTCCAGCAAACCGTGCAAACAGCATGTGCGTCAGCGTGGCAGGATTGGTTGTCCCTGCAATTTGGACGGTGGCGCTTCCCCGGGAGGTGAAGGTGTTGGACCGGTTGCTGAATTCATCAACCTGAACCACGCCGTTGGAGCGAATGGAGACCATCTCGTCCACGCCGTTTCCGGTGAAATCACCGAAGTCAAGGTCGATGATGCTGGAAGCGTGGGTGACGTTCACCACGGGCTTGAAGCCACCCGAGGTCGTGTTCGTGAAATGAATGCACAACTGGTCGTCGCCCGGTGCGTAGCCGACCACGTCATCGTAGTTGTCGCCGTCCACATCGGCCACGATGATTCGGGTGGCGTTGGTGCACGTGCGTTCCCATGAGGAGAAGGTAATGCCAGTGGTGGTGTCGTAGGTGCTGACCTTGAAGGCGGCTGCCGTCGTGTAGGCAGGTGCCGTGGTGCCTCCCACGGAAACGTTGGCTGTTCGGGAAAGCAAGGCGAAGTCCGTGTTGTTGTCGTTGTTGATGTCGCCCTTGTCGACAGCATGAATGTAGCCGGTCTGAAAATAACCGCCCGTCAGCGTCGGTGAAAAGCCAACATCGTAGCCCGTGCTTGAAACGCTGGCCCCGGTAGGAAGGTAGAACGAGGGTGCAGAGGGGTTGGTGGCGGCACCGACATTCGGGTCGATGAAGAGGGTCTCCGTGGCATTTCCTGACGCAAACACGGTTTGTTGGCCGAAATGGCCGTAGCCCGTGTCGTTGAAGGCCCATTCTGGAGCGCCGTCGTTGTTGGCATGGATTTCCAATGTTCCAACCGATGAGCCCGAGGTGGTGGGCGTGACGAAGAACGTGGCTGAGGTGACGGTCGTGTTTCGACTCAACTCAAAACCAACGGCTGCATGCTGTCCAGAAGTGATGGTGACGGTTTCGCTGGCACTTCCCGTCGAGAATGTGCTGATGCTACCGCCTTGAGCTTGTGCAAACATGACCGACCACGCCGGTGCAAGGAACAAGAACACGAAGAGCAATCCAAGGAACTGGCGTCGAATCACGGGAAGGCCTCGCTCCGTTGTGTCCCCCTCCCTCTTATGTCGGTTTTGCCTTGGTGAACCCTGTTTATGCTGCAAAAATGTATTTTTTTTCTCAACATAATGTTATCAATGACCACAACGCATTCAACCATTGAGGGCGTGGATATTGAGACTCACGATTCAAGCGGGCGACGTCGAAATCGATTTGGAGGGTGCAGCCATCCAGATTGACGAGCAGTTGCTCCAAACCAAAACGGAGCACACCTGGACGGTGCTGCTCGAACGCATCCGAGAAGCACGAGAGGCAGCGCTTGAAGCTGCGGTCTCAGCGGCACGTGACGCCGGACTCCCCGAGCGAGGATCGGCATTCCGTGCGTTGCTCGAAAACTGTGCGCTAACCCGAAAACCCGATCAGGTTCTCGGGGCCATTCACTACCTTCGAGACGTCGAGGGCATCAGCGACAGTCCGCCTCGTGTGGTGAACGACTTGTTCACCGACGCAGGGATTGACCCCCCCGGGAACCTCTCACTTTATCTGAACCGCCTGAAGGAGCGAAACTTCCTCATGGTTCCAACCGGAAAGGACGACAAGAACCGGTTCGCAATCCTTACACCCGAAGGCCAAGCCCACCTTGACAAGCGCTCCAACGCTTGAGGTGGACAACATGGTGATGTCGGGCGGCGGACAAGGCGACCCACGGGACGACGAATCGACCGCTGAACAAGCCATTGTGGTGGACTATTCCTTCCAAAACCATACCGAAGCCCTCCTTCGCAAAGGACGGCACGCAGGGTCCAACTTCCGTCGCACCATTTTTGACCGGGCTGACTTGACGGAAGGCGACTTTACCCACTGCGATTTTAGGAGAGCGTCCATGGTGGAAGCCGATTTGATGAAGTCCGCCTTTGACGGTTCGGACTTTCGTGGAGCGGATTTACGCAAAGCCCGCTTGAACCTCTCCAACTTCAGAAACTGTCAGTTTGGAGGGGCCGACCTGCGCGGTATTCGGGGCAAATACGCCATTTGGCAGGGCAGCGATTGGTGGAACGCCGTGATGGACGATGAACTCCGCAAAGCACTCGCAAAGAAGTGGCCAAAACCCACCGATCACTCGTCTTCGTGATGCAGTTCCACCCTTGGATGCAACGCCAAGCGGGCCCGCACGTTGAGAAGAGGAAGCGCCGCAACGGCAAGGCACAACCCCATGGTGGTGCCGCAGAGGTAGACCCAAATTTCGTAGGTGAGTTTCATCGCATCGCCAAGATGGGTTTGTGCAGCATCGTTGATGGTCATGCTTCCAATCAAGCCGCCCACCAAACCGATGAGCGCGCCCGCGGAACACAACCGCGCCCCGTTGCGTTGCAGGCGGTACAGCATGGGCGCACCCACCAGCAAGCAGAGGGATGAAATCAGCAACGAAACGCCTCGTACCAGGTAGCCGTTGTTGTCCCGAACATCGGTCTCGAAGTCACGGTACTGGTCGACGGTGGTTGGCTCACCGGGTTGGCTGTTGGGTGTGGCGAGAAACGTCTCGATTTGTTCGTCGGTCAGGCCGTCGTTGTGAAGTTGCCAGTCCTGCCAACCCATGCCGGCCACGATGATTGAACTGAGCAGGAGAATGACGGCGAGGTTCTTCGGGCCCTTTTCATCAGGCCGAACCTCCAGATATGCCGGGTTCACGACGTCGCCTCCTCAAGGTGCTGATTCAAACCCGGTCGCAGGTCGTCGGGAATCGGTTGTTTTTCCATCGTGTCCATGTCAACGCAAACCGTGGCTTGTTGCGACGTCCAAACGGTTTCACCGTGCTGGTTCACGAAGGTGTAGGTCCAAGCAAGGGAGGTCGTTCCGATGGAGGAAATGGCCACGGAAGCCGTGATCGTATCGCCGTAGCGAAGCGGGGCATGGAAGGTGGAGGTGAGTGACACCACGGGAAACCCAACCCTTCGCTCGTTGACCAGTGAAGGGTAGGAAACGCCACACATGGCCTCCCAGGCTTGCTCAAACACCTTGTGGGCCAAATCAAAAATTCGTGGGTAATAGGCCACGTTGGCCATGTCGATCATGGAGAACTCAACTTTGCGTTGAATCTCGACCGCCATGCCAGTAGCACAGCGTCGCCGCCAATGAACCCTTGCTTCACCCGCAAGAGGCTCACCCTCGCGCTTATATTGGGGTGGCCGGTGGGGCGGAGTGGCCCTATAGTGTAGCTTGGATATCACAGAGGCTTGCGGAGCCTCGAACCCGTGTTCGAATCGCGGTGGGGCCGCTCAAACCGCTTTCAAATTCAGCCCACGCATGTTCGTACCGTGGGGAACCAACATCGCAGTGGGCCGCTCGTTCCTTCACTCAAGCGTGAGCGCGCTCCAAAATCAGGCGGTCAAGCTGGCGCACCGTGGCGGCCTGTTCTTCGGAAATGGGTTCATCGTAGAACGAGTAAATCTCGTCCGCACTGTAGTTGTCGTCCATGAGGCGACCGGCCATGGCCTTCGCCACCGGCGGGTAGTCACTGGCCACCTTTCGAAGGAAAATCGGGTCGGTGTTCCAATCGGTCGCACCCTTCAAACGACGGGGGCTCTCAGCGAGGTGTTCAACCACCTCAAAGAATCCTGAGAGCGTGTAGTGGCCTGTTGAATCCTTCTCGTGGTCCTCAAAGAGGGTGTTCCACCAGGTCTGTCGTGGTTTTTGGTATTCCACTTTGTAACCTTCCCTGAGCGGTTGACCGAAGTGAAGGCGCCACGACCAACCGTTGGTTCCTTCGAACGTGAAGGTGTCGTTGGTGTAGTCAAACTCGCCATCAACCAGTTCTGCAAAGTGGTCTTCCATGCTTGCGGTGAGCGGTGACTGCGCCAGACCGTAAATCTGGAAGAGGGTGCGGCGAAGCGGGCTCAAACTGTCCTGAAGCCAGGTGACTTCGTCGTTGAGCAAGCCCAGGATGTACCCGGCCAACAGGTCGTACGCTGGCATGTTCTTCTGCGGCTGAACTTGAACGCAGGCCGTCTTGGGTTCTTTGACCAGACCGCTTTTGGGATGAACTTCAACCACGTCGAAGGAGTTGTAGTCAAAAGGGTTGACGAACTTGGCCATGAAGGAGCCAATATCCACACGGTAAATGGCCAAGGTTCCCGTGATGAGGAGGTGCTCCGCATCGTCCATTTGCATGCGGTCTTCGTTCTCTTCAATGATGGACATCACCAAGTTAGCTGCACGTTCTGCTGCGTATGCGACGCCCATCATTCCCGTGAACATCTTGTTGCGCCGAAGTTCTTGCACCGTGCCCTTCCGGTATCCATCGTTGAACTTCTTCCCGTCGCCAAACAACTTGCCCAAATGATCATCTTCCATGGAAGTCATGGGCATTGAGTCTACATAAACTCATGAACGCCAATCAACGACGTCCCAGCCTTCCTTTTCGGCGTGACGGCGAAGTGTGCCCTCGGGACTGACGGCGATGGCATGACCACACAGCGCCATGAACCACGAATCTGCGAGGGTGTTGCCATAGCCATAACACAGCGAAAGATCGTGACCGTTGCTGGCTGCATCGGCCTGCACGACGGGAACTTTTCCTTTCCGGCGGGGAACGCTCCAACCCCGTTCGGAACCAGAGAGCAGGCCCGTTCGTTCGGCTGGGCCACAACCGTACACAGCGTCCATGCCCAAGACCTCCGCCATGGCTTCGGCCATGGGCGCCACCGTGGCGGTGACAAGCACGAGACGGTGGCCCTGTTCACGGTGCCAAGCGAGTTTTTCCCACGCTTGTGGAGGGATGCACGCCTTGAGTTGTTCCTGAGCGAGGTGGGTCGAGTAGCGTTCGAGCACGTCCCACGAAGCCAGCGAGAGGTGCCCTCTGTTTCGAGCAGCGTCGTAAACGGCCCGGCCTCGAAGGAGGTTGGAAAGGAAACCGGCGGTCCACGCCACCGTTCCCCAAGGTATGCGCCATGGGCGCCGCCGGGCGAGGTGGGCCGTCAATGTCTTCTCGCTCGAAGCGTTGAGCAGCGTACCGTCAAGGTCGAAGTACGCCGCAACGGTGCTGCCCATGAAGGAGCGACCGTACCGAACCTACATGAGCGAACCGCTCAACGAATGAGTGAGGTTCACGAATTCTGACCGTTTTCACGAGCAGGGCCATACACGCGACGGCCTGCTCGATGATCTTGCCACCACGTCAGCGAGTCGCGAAGATTTCGCGTGATGAAGAACCCGACTTTCCTGGGGGTTAGCCCGTGGTTTCGCATCTTTTGGTCATGATTCAAATTGGCCACGATGGCTTGGGCTGAGCAACCGGGGTTGGCACATACAAACTTGCGAACCTCGCTGACCAGCCGTTCAAAACGTGCTCGTTTTTGGCTTCCCTTTCCTTGTCCGTGAGACATGAACCGACAAATCGGCGTGAACCGTTATCAAAGATTCGCTGGGGGTTCAGTTAAATTGGACCGGCTGGGTTGTTTTCCAGTTGGCCGTAGCGAGTTTCTTGGCCTTGCCATCAGCGATGATGGGGTGAATGTCGTTGAGGCGTCCGTGCATGCCGTGAACCTGGAATTTAACGCGGAGCTCAGCCACGCGATCTCGCTGGAGGGCTTCGTCCTGTTCGTCATCCAAATCGACCGTAGCCAATTCCGTGCCCTGGTTCGCACAGGTGATGGTGAGCGTGGAGCCGGCGTAACTCAACACGGGGCGGAAATCCCAATCATCGGGATGGTTCATCCACACCGAGAGGTCCAGCGACAGCGTGTCTCGAAGGGTAACGCGTCCGATTTCTACCGTGTCCACCATCGTAACCAATCCATGCCAAGCGGCCCCGCTTCATACCCCTTTCGCTATCACTCGCTGGCGTTTCCTAACGCCACCTCGGTCAACGACGGGCGCATCACGACCACCTCAACGGTAAGGGTCCAGTCGTTGCCTGGGTCAGGGTCAATTTCACCGATGAAGGCATCGGGATCGGATTGCTGAGCGACGACCGTCCACACCCACGGTCCTTGACCGTTGCCGCTATCCCTGGAATTCAAGAGAAGGCGAAGCAGGGCTTCGGCTGAATCGGACGTGTACAACCCATCTTCGCCGCGTTCGTTCATCCCATCTTCGGCCATTTCAGCACGAGCGGGTTCGTTGGTCGAATAGTTGCCAGGCTCGGTGGCGACACGACGGTTGTAATTGTCTTCCACGATGTTCAGCGCCAAAGTGAAATTATCGTGGGGAGGTGCGACGTCTTGGTCCAGCTCGAGAACGGCATTGAATGAGAGCACGCGCCCGATATCGCCCGGCGTCATGTTTCCAGACCACGAATCGCCTTGGTCGAGGTATTCATCCCACGAAACTTCGTAGGTCTCGGTGATCCATGTGACCTTGAAGGTCCGGGTCGTCACGTTGATTTCAAACGATTCCACAGCAAAAGCACCGGCACCGTCGTCCACGCGCAGGGAGCCGTAGATGAGGCCGGAGGTGGAGGTATCAAGGAGAACGGTTTCGGTGGTCTCGTCGGCGTCGTTGCTTGAATCTCCGTCGCCATCGCTGTCCACAAGGGTGTTCAGATCCCAAGCAAACGTCAACGGGTTACCCTCCGGGTCGTATGAATTTGAAGCATCCAAAAGGGCTGCATCCCCCGCTCGCACCGTCGCCGGCATGGA